>NZ_CP034753.1:3075327-3412991 GCF_004006235.1 Agromyces sp. LHK192 | reverse complement strand
GTTCGCCGCGGTCATCGTCGCCTGCGTCGTCTCGCCGATGGCCGGTGCCGCACAGCCCGCGGACCCCGTCCCGCCGGTGCCGTTCGCGATCGAGCGTGCCGGCGCGCTCGCCGCGGAGGCGGCGCGACTGCCGGAGGAGGTCGCGGCGGCGTCCACAGCGGAATCCGCGCCGGAGGCCACGCCGGCGGCTGCGCCTTCGGCGGTTCCGGACACGGTTCTCGGCCTGCCCGTCGAGGGGCTGGCGCTTGGTGGGTTCGCGGTGCTGGCCGGCGGGCTCGCCGTCGCCACGGTCCTGGTCGCGCGTCGCCAGAAGGCCTGAGGAGGTCGCGGCCGCCGGATCAGTCGGCGGTGACCGGCACCGTCGACGGCGCCGACGGCTTGCGATGCGTCCACCGGTACACGGCGTGCACGATCGCGAGCCCGAACCCGGTCGTGCCGTGCGGTCCGTACGGCTCGTACGCGCGCAGCTTCGTGATGTGTTCGCCATCGGTGTCGATCACGAACACCTGCGGGAAGTCCAGACGCCGTGCGCCCGCCTTCAGCACGTGGTGCGTCGAGGTCTCGACGACCGCCGACAGCCCGTCTTCGGTGAAGAACCAGCGCTCGATGTCGAACCGCATGCTCGTCATCTGCGAGAGCCCCCACTCGAGTCCCTCTCGCACGGCGACGATGCCCACCATCTCGGGGTACGGGTAGTGCGGGTCCCAGAAGACGACGTCCTCGTGCATCGTCGCGGCCGCGGCGGCGAGGTCGCGTGCCTCCACGCCGGCGAACATCGACTCGATCAGCTGCTGCACCCGTGCGGTCATGCCGCACAACGTAGCAGTCGGCGACGCGGGTCGCGGTTGCCGCGTCAGAACGTCGATCCGAGCGGATGCTCGTCGTCGGTGAACTCGCCGCCGATCGGGTCGTCGAGCGGAGCCGATGTCGGCGCGAGGGGCGATGCGGCGCCGTCGCGCGCGAAGGCGACCGCGAACGCGTCGTCCTGCGGCTCGTACCCGATCGCCCGCCCGGCGCTGAGGTCGAAGGCGTCGGGCGCGTTCGCCGACACGCCCCACACGATGTGGTGCGCTCCGTCGTCGAGCCGCAGGGTCGCCTCGATGAGCCGGGCCAGGTCGCCCGGCGACAGCCAGCGCGCGAGCGCACGTCCGGTCGCGGGCTCTGCGCCGAACTGGCAGATGCGAGCCGACACGACACCGAGGCCGTACCGGTCGGCGTAGACGCTGCCGAGCGCCTCGAGCGCGGCCTTGCTGACGCCGTAGTAGGTGTCCGGACGTGCGACGAGCACCTCGGTCGTCGCCGCGCTCGCCGCGTCGACGAAGCCGACGGCGTGGATGCTGCTCGCGAGCAGCACGTTCCGGGCTCCGCCGAGGCGCGCCGCCTCGAGCACCTTCTGCGTGCCATCGATGTTCACGCGCAGGATGTCGGCCCACGGCCGTTCCGACGACAGGGCGGCCAAGTGCACGACGCCGGATGCCCCGGCGAGCGCGGCGCGGATCGCCGGGGCATCCTCGATCGAGGCCCGATGCAGCTCGACGCGATCCGAGAGGTCGCCCCACGGCCCGTCGGCCGTGCTCGCGGGCAGGTCGGTGTCGATCAGCCGGAGGGTGCGCCCGGGCCGGTCGAGCAGGCGCACGATCTCGCGGCCGATCCGTCCCGACGCACCGGTGACGGCGACGACGTCGGGCTGGTCCGGCGGGCGCGGCATCCGCTCAATCCTTCGCGTCCGCCTGCGCGATCAGGTCGCCCGCGTGGTCAGGCACCGCGTTCGCCCAGTTGCGCGGCGGGCGCTCGTAGCTGCCCGACGCCGGGCGCGGCGGGATCACGATCTCGTCGCGATCGACCGGCTCGTACGGGATCTTCGACAGCAGGTGCGCGATCATGTTGATCCGCGACCGGCGCTTGTCGTCGCTCTCGACCTCGAACCAGGGCGCCTCGGCGATGTCGGTGTACTCGAACATGATGTCCTTGGCGCGCGAGTAGTCCTCCCACTTCGTGATCGAGAGCACGTCGTTCGGGCTCAGCTTCCACCGGCGCATCGGGTCCTCGAGGCGGGAGCGGAACCGCTCCTCCTGCACGACGTCGGAGACGCTGAACCAGTACTTCAGCAGGATGATGCCGTCCTCGACGAGCATGCGTTCGAACGTCGGCGCCTGGTGCAGGAACCGGTGGTACTCCTCGTTCGTGCAGTAGCCCATCACGCGCTCGACGCCGGCCCGGTTGTACCAGGAGCGGTCCATCAGCACGATCTCGCCGCCGGCGGGCAGGTGCGGAACGTAGCGCTGGAAGTACCAGCGAGTCTTGTCGCGCGCGCTCGGCGTCGGCAGGGCGACGATGCGCGTGACCCGGGGGTTCAGGTACTCGGAGACGCGCTTGATCGTGGAGCCCTTGCCCGCGGCATCCCGGCCCTCGAAGATGACCACCACCCTCGCGCCCGACTGCTGCACCCACGCCTGCATGTCGACGAGCTTCGCCTGCAGTGCGAGCAGTTCGCGCTCGTAGAGCGCCTTGGGCATCCGTTTCGCCATGCGGCCTCCTCGTCGTCGCCGTCGGTTCGTCGCCGTCGTGCTGTTCACCAATTCAGGACCAGATCGGTCATGAGTGCAATACGCGGCCATGACCGCGCTGATCCTGAAAAGGTGCGTGGGTGCGGGGCTACTCGCCGAGGTTCACCCGGTACGACGGGATGAAGTCGACCTCGACATCGGCGGGGTCGATGCCCGCGTCGGTGATCGCCTCGACGAGGGCGTACGGGTCGGGCACGGGTTCGGGTCCGGTGACCCGCACGAGGACCCCGTCGTCGGTCGCCGTGACCGACACGAGGTCCCAGTCGACGTCGTCGGCCCACTGCCGGGCGAGGTCGCCGACCCTGTCTTCGAGGACCGCCTCGCCGCTCGTGCGCACGCTCGTGAACGTCAGCGGGATCGCGACGATGACGAGCATCGCGAAGATCGCGAGGTACGAACTGCGCCGGCTCATCTGGCCGACGACGGGGGCCTTCGCCCGGTCGATGCCCCACCGCTGCACGCCGAACAGCGCCATCACGACGATGCCGGTGCCGAGGATGGCGGCCACGTTCGTGAGGAACAGCAGCAGGGCGCCGAGCGACTGGTCGACCGCGCCCGACTCCGCGGCGATGCCGACGACGGTGAGCGGCGGCACGAGCGAGATCGCGATGGCGACGCCCGGGAGCGTGTCGGAGATGTCCTTGCGCACGAGCGCGATCGAGCCGACGACGCCGGTCGCGAGCGCGGCGAGCAGGTCGATGAGCTTGGGTGAGACGCGCCCGGCGATCTGCGAGTTGGTCTCGGCGGTCATCGGATTCGAGACCAGCATGGCGACGAGGTAGCCGACCGCGATCGCGGCGGCGGCACCCGCCACCATCATCAGGAACGAGCGGGTCAGGTTGCCGCGGTCGCCGAGCACGGTCGAGAGCATCGTGCCCTGGATCGGGATCATCATGGGCGCGACGATCATGGCGCCGATGACGGTCGCGGTCGAGTCGGCGACGACGCCGGCGGATGCGATCACGGCGGACAGGATCAGCAGCATCCAGAATCGGGAGATGCGTCGGGTGCGGTGCGGGCCGTCGAAGAGCACGGCGTCGCGCATGTGCGCGATCGTGTTGAGTGCGTCGGACGGCGGCGGAGTGGGGTCCTCGGGCGCGGCCGGGCTGGGCGATGAGGGCCGCTGCGGCGGCGGGACATCCGACATGGCCAGAGCGTAGCGCCGAGGTCGCGCCCCGGCGCGGAGGTGGGGCGTGGCGGAGCGGCCCTCGCTCGGCCGCATCGCGGTCACCGTCGCGTCCGGTTCCCAACGGGTGCGGGCGACGTACCATGGAGCATGGCCGGGTTCATGGCCAGACGCAGACGGGGTGCGGCTGAGGTCGAGGTCCGCGGCGCCGAGACGGCGAGGCGGGCCGCATCGGCGCTGCTCGCCGCCGACGAGCGGATCGGCCTGGCCGAGGAGGAGCTCGGCTTCGTCGAGGCGGCCCTCGGTGCCGACGCGACCGAGCTGCTGCGCCACCGGCTCGATGCGGCGCGGGGGTGCCTGAACGACGCGTTCCGGCTGTACCGGCTCAACCGTGCCGCGGTGCCGGGGGAGTCCGAGCTCGTCCGCGCGCGGGCCGTGCGCATCGTCCGGATGTGCGCCTGGGTCGACGAGGTCCTCGACGGCGGCGCATCGACGGACGCCGACCGCGCTGTCCCGCACGCCGCGGATCCGGTCGGCGGCCTCCCGCGCGTCGGCGTCGAACCCGCCCGCCGCGACGTTCGCCGGGTGATCGCGGTCGCCGATCGTCGATTGGATGCTGCCCGCGACGCGGTCGGCGCCGGAGGGTGGCGAGGCGGTGCCGAGGCTGTCGTGCGCCTCGCCGAGTCCGAGCACCTGCGGATGCGTCTCACCCACTCGGTTTCCGGCGACGGGGAACGCTCGGCCCTGCTGGTCTCGACCGACGGCGCCGACCATCGAGCGCGCATCCTCGCCCTGGCGCAACGCGTCGCCGACCTGGCGAACGAAGCGCGGCAGTTGGCGCGAGGCGGAGGCGCGGAGCGCGGCTTCGCCGTGCCGGCCGGCTCGCTCCTCGAGCCGCGCACCGACACATCCGACGATCGGAGAGGCTGAACATGAGCGACCGCACCGGTGACCAGGACCTGCCCGACGACCGCGAGTTCGCCGACTCCGCGGAGGAACAGGCCCGCCTGAAGGCGGAGCATGACCGCGAGCTGGGCGTCGACCCGTTCTGGGAGGGCGCGAACATCACCGAGAGCGACGGACCTGATCTCGAGGCGGGCGACGACCTCGACACTGGCGGCGGATTCCGCACACCCCGCGACTGAGGCCGCCGGTCGCTGCGGCGTGGAAGGTGTCGGTTCACGGGTTGACTGGCCTGCACACTAATCGACAGGTGTAGAATAGTTGCGCAAACCAGACAACGGGGTCGACACCCCTGCACGGCCATGCGCCGCCTTCGATGCCGACCTCTGCCCGCGCCCTCCCGATCGGGCGCCGGGCGATCGACGGAAGGAACGGCAACACATGGCACGCGTCAACGGCAAGGTCGCACTCATCTCGGGCGGAGCCCGCGGCATGGGGGCATCCCACGCCCGGCTGCTCGTGGAGGAGGGCGCGAAGGTCGTCATCGGCGACCTGCTCGACGCCGACGGCGAGGCGCTCGCCGCCGAGCTCGGCGAGAACGCGCGATACGTCCACCTCGACGTGACCGACTACGCGCAGTGGGAGCAGGCGGTCAAGGTCGCGGTCGACGAGTTCGGCGGCCTCGACGTCGTCGTGAACAACGCCGGCATCGCGAACTTCGGCTCGATCGAGGAGTACACGCTCGAGGCGTGGGACAAGATCATCCTGATCAACCTCACGGGCGTCTTCTACGGCATCAAGGCCGCGATCCCCGCGCTCAAGGCCTCGGGCAAGGGCTCGATCATCAACATCTCGTCGACCGCGGGCCTGCAGGGCTACGAGGCGCTGCCCGGCTACAACGCCGCGAAGTTCGGCGTGCGCGGGCTCACCAAGAACGCAGCCCTCGACCTCGGCCGCTACAACATCCGCGTGAACTCGGTGCACCCGGGCTCGATCCGCACCCCCATGACCGAGGGCCTCGACGCGGCGCAGAACCACGTCGCACTGCACCGGCAGGGCGAGGCGATCGAGCTGTCGAACCTCATCCTCTTCCTCGCGAGCGACGAGTCGAGCTTCTCGACCGGCGCCGAGTTCGTCGCCGACGGCGGCGAGACCGCCGGCCTCGCGCACTACGAGTCCTGAACCCCCACGGTTCGGTGAACGGATCGATGAGCGGATGCCCCGGCCGGGGCATCCGCTCATCGCGTCCGGGCTCCACGCATGGGGCTTCCGCCCATGAGGGTTCCATGCAGTGGGGCGACGCGCGATCGGCTGCCGCTGCACGACGCGACCGGGTCTAAGGTGTTGCGCGTGCGCCTCGATCCCCGACAGATCCGGACGCGTGAGCTGCTCGCCGAGGCCCTCACGCGCCTGCTCGAGCGCAAGACGCTCGACGAGGTCACCGTCGCCGAGCTGTGCCGCGAGGCGGCGGTGCATCGCACGACGTTCTACGGGCACTTCGACAGCGTCGCCGAGTTCGCGTTGCAAGAATTCAGCCAGAGCATCGACCGGATCGCCGAGGTCGACGTCGACCCGCGGGCCGAACGCCCCGTCGACGTGTCGCGGCGGTACGTGGACTCGATGCGCGACATCCTGACCCTGGTCGCCGACGAGCGAGCCGGATACCGCACGCTGCTCGGTTCATCGACGCGCGGCGTGTTCCGCATCGCCCTCGAGGAGCGGCTCCGCGAGCGCGCTCGGCTCGCGCTCGAGGTATGGCGCGATCAGGACGTACCGGGCGCGCCCCGCACCGACGACGCCATGGATCGCGCCGCCGCGTTCATCGCCGGCGCGCTGGTCGGCATCATCGAGACCTGGTCGTCGAGCGACGAGACGGATGCCGCGACCGCCGCCGAGGAGGTCGGCAGCCTGCTGCCGGGTTGGTGGCCGCGGGCCTGAGCGACTGGGTCTGAGCGGATGGGCCTCAGTGGCTTGGTGGTGGACGCTGGCGGGGGACCGGCCGGGAGTGCAGCGCCGTCAGTTCCGCGCTTCGACGCGCGCGAACGCTCCGCCTGAGGCGCGGAGGATTCCCGCAGGTCCCTGCTCGATCACGCGGCCGCCGTCGAGCACGACGACGGCCGCGTCGTCGGGCACCAGGTCGGCGCGGTGGGTGATCTCGACCACGGTCAGGCCCAGGCGGCGCGCCACGAGGCGGTCGCGCACGAGTGCTGCGGTCGTCGCGTCGAGCTGGCTCAGCCCTTCGTCGAGCACGAGCACCTCGGGGTCTGCGACGAGGGCCCGGGCGAGCGCGAGGCGCTGCAATTGCCCGCCCGAGACCGAGCGACCGCGCTCGCGCACCGGCGTCTCGAAGCCCTGGGGGAGCGAGGCGATCCAGTCGGCGAGCCCGACGAGGTCGACTGCTTCACGCAGGGCTTCGTCGGTCGCGTCGGGCGCGGCGAGCCGCAGGTTGTCGGCGATCGTGCCCGACACCGCGACCGGATGCTGCGACACGAGCGCGACCCGACGGCGCAGGTCGTCGAGGCCGAGCTCGCGCAGGTCGGCACCGCCGAGGCGGATTGCGCCCCGTTCGGGGTCGTAGCCGCGCACGAGCAGCGTCGCGAGGGTCGACTTGCCGCTGCCCGAGACGCCGACGACGACGCTCCACGCGCCCGGTTCGAAGCGGGCGGTGACGCCGTCGAGGGCGGGGCGGTCTGCGCCCGGGTAGCGCGCGACGACGTCGTGGAGGTGGATCGAGGCGGACGGCGCGGGTGCAGGCGAAGGGTGCGGGGCGGCTGCCGATGCCGCGGCGTTGGTCGCGTCGGTGACGGTGATCGTGGCGGCGCTGCCGGCACCGACCCGGTCGACCACCGCCGGCGTGCCCTCGACGATCTCGCGGACCCGGCCGGCCGCGGCGAACGAGGCATCCAGCCCCGCCGTGAACCCCTCGATGCCCCGCGCCGGCACCCACAGCCCGACCGCGACGGCGAGCGCGATCGCGACGGACGCCGCGGGAACGTCGGTCGCCAGGCCGACGGTGAGCGGCACGATCACGGTCGCGAGCTGCAGCAGCGTGACGACGACGGCGCGCCCTGCCCGCACCCGCCCGGCCGCGCCGACGGCCGTGGTCAGGTCTCGCCCGGCGTGATCGAGGGCGTCCAGGCGCGCCCGCTCGGCGCCGAACGCGAGGACCTCGCGCACGCCCTGCACGTCGTCGCCGACGTGGGCCGCGACCTCGCCGCGCCCGCGGGCGACACCGCTCGCCGCCCGCCACGTCGCCCGTCCCGAGACGAGGGGCGCCAGCAGCATGCCGGCGACCAGCGGGGCGATCACCGCGGCGAGCACGGCATCGACGGCGAAGCCGAGCCAGGTCAGGGCGACGACGGGCACGACGACCGCCGAGACCGCGGGCGGCATGGTGTGGGCGAAGAACACCTCGACACGGTCGATGTCGCGGGTCGCGCGGGCCGTGAGCTCGGCACCGGCACGACCGGCGGTCGCCGCAGGCGCCTGCGGCACGAGCCGGGCGAAGAACAACTCGCGCAGCCGTTGCAGCGCGGTGAACGCGACCCAGTGGCCGGAGAAGTGCTCGAGGTAGCGGAGGCCCGCCTTCGCGAGCGCGAGACCGACGAGCCACGCGATGAGGGCGGACGTCTCGACGGGGCCGCCGCTCGCCGCCGCACCGAGCGCGGTCGCGAACACGACGAGCAGGGCGACGCCGAGCAGTTGGTTCGCGATGCGCGCGAGCACCGAGACGACGAGCGGGCCGAGCAGGCGCCGGGTGTGGCGCAGCAGCCAGGCGGTGAGCTGCATCCGGGTGGGGGCGTCGTTCATGCTCGGCCCTCCGTCTGCGCGGCGCCGAGGTCGATGACACGATCGGCCGCGAGGATCGCGCCCGGCCGGTGCGCGATCATCAGCACGGTGCGGTCGGCGGCGAGCCGGTCGAGTGCCTCGAGGATCGCGGCTTCGCCGGCGAGGTCGACCTGCGACGTGGGTTCGTCGAGGAGCAGGATCGGGGCATCGCGCAGCCACGCCCGCGCGATCGCGAGCCGTTGCGCCTGACCGCCCGACAGCAGGCGTCCCTGTTCGCCGACCGGCGAGTCGAGGCCGGTGGGCATGGCCTCGACCTCGGCGCGCAGCCCGGCGAGGTCGAGCGCCGCCCACAGCCGCTGGTCGTCGGCATCGGGGTCGACGAGCCGCAGGTTGTCGGCGATCGAACCGAGGAACAGGAAGGTGCGCTGCTCGACGACGGCGAGCCGGTCGCGGACGGCGGAACCGGATGCCTCGGCCGTGTCGAGTCCGTCGACGAGCACCCGGCCGGAGGCCGGCGTCAGGTGGGCCTGCAGGAGCGCGGCCACGGTCGACTTGCCGACGCCGCTCGGGCCGACGAGCGCGACCCGTTCGCCCGGCTCGACCCGGAGCGACAGCCCGTCGAGCACGGGCGGGCGGCCCGGCCAGCCCGCCGTCACGTCGGCGAGCTCGAGGGCGGGTTCGAGGGCGGGTTCGAGGCCGGGTTCGAGGCCGGGTTCGAGGCCGGGTTCGAGGCCACTCGCCCGGGAGTTCTCTCGCGTGCGACTTCCACCCGCCGGTGCGGGTTCCACCACGCAAGCGTCGGTGGAAGTCGCACGCGTGGGAGATGGCCGTGACGGGATCGAGCTCGCGGCCGGGCCGAGGTGGTCGCCGATGCGCGCCTGGGACGCCCGGCCCGCGACGCCGATGTAGAAGAACTGGCCGACGAGGTCGACCGGGCCGATGACGAGCGTGGTCATCAGCAGGATCGCGACGCCCTGCCCGAGCGTCATCGAGCCGTCGGCGATGCGGGCCGTCGAGATCGCCGCAGCGGCGACCACGACCGTGAGCGAGAAGGCCGCGTCGACGACGAGGATGAGGAGTTGGTTGCCGGCGAGGAGCTTCAGGAGCTTGCGGCGGTGGGCCTCGCCTCGGCGGGCGAGGTCGGCTCCCGCGCGATCGGCGGCGCGCGCGTACACGAGGGTGTCGAGCGCCTGGATCGCCTCGAGGAACGCGGCCGTGAGCTGTGCCTGCGAGCGCCGGTTGGCGGCGCCGATGGGGCGCACGAGCCGCTGGAACCCGCCGATGAGCACCGGCACCAGCACGAGCAGGAGCGCGAGCCATCCGGCGGTGGGCGCGTCGACCGTGACGGCCATGATCGCGAGCACGAGCAGCGGCGTGGTCATCGCCCCGAGGATGGGGCCGAGGAATCCGGCCCGGTAGTTCGCGGTGCGCTCGACGGTGTCGGTCGCGAGCGACAGCAACTCGCCCGCGCGCCCGGACGTGCGCGTCACCCCGAGGTCGAAGACGCGGCTCACGACCGCCGACCGGAGCCGCCGCTCGGTCTCGGATGCCGCCCGCTCGGAGAACGCCGGTCCGCCGGCGGCGCAGGCCGCGGCGACGACCACGAGCACGACGAGCAACACGATGGCCCCGGCATCCGCTCGCCCGTCGTCGAGGAGTGCGCCGACGCGCGCGAACAGCAGCGCGGTCGCCGCGGCGCCCGTCCACGCGATCGCGACCGAGGTCCACAGGACCCGTCGCGGGGTCGCAGCCCGCACCGTCGGGTGCACCTCGGCCCGTCGGGAACCCGGGTGCCCGCCGCCGGGATGCCCACCCGGGTGCCCGCCGCCGGGATGCCCACCCGGATGCCCGCCGCCGGGATGCCCACCGGGGTGCCCGCCACCCGGATGCCCGCTGCCGGGATGCCCACCCCGATGCCCGCTCGGGAGGCCTCCCGTCGTGCTTTCGGGATACCCGCCGCCGGCGTGCCCAGCGGTTCGCCCGACGCCCGGGTGCGCAGCGGTTCGCCCGCCCTGATGCGCAGCCCGCACCGAGTCGCCCGACATCCGACCTCCAGGAGTTGGCCGGGACTGTTCCGGCACAACGAGGCTAATCGGTCGCGCCGTGTGGATTTCCCGGTAGCCGCCGGAATCCGCGGCGGGTAGCATCCGCCGCATGGGGGAGAGCGCACTCGCAACCGGGGTTCTGCCGCTGCTCGCGTTGGGCGGCGCGCTCATGGCTGCCATCGTCGCCGGAACGTTGATCGCCGCGTGGCTGCAACGGCCGCGCGAGCAGGTGTTCTTCGCGCCGACCGATCCGGTGGTCGCGGGGCTCGCGTCGGTCGCGTTCGCGTCGGGTTCGTCGGCGACGCGATGGCTGCCGGCCGCGGTGGTGCGCCTCGCACTCGACGGCGTGCTGGTCATCGACGATCGGCGCGAGCCGGGCAGCGGCGCTGGTGACGGCCAGAGCCAGAGCCACGGCGGCGCCCGCAACGCGCACGCCCGCGACCGCAGCGCCCGCGACCGCGCCGCCCGCGAGGTGCGACTGCTCGCCCGCGTCGATGCGAGCGGCCGCCTCGGCGCCCCCGACCGCATGGAACTCCCCGACGACGACCTCGACATCCGGCTCGCCCCTGCCGTGCTCCGCGCCGAACGGCCGACCGGCCACGGCAGGCTGCAGGTCGGGGCCTCCGTCGCCGTCGATCGCGTCGTCGCCGACAACGACGACCTCCGCGACGCGACCGCGCGGGCCTTCGCGTTCGCCGCCGAGCGGTACCGCGAGGCGCGCCCGGCCGGCCGGTTCCGCGCGATCGCGGTCGGCGGCGGCATGGGCGTCGTGTTCGGGTTCATCTCGCTGATGCTCGACGACGACGCTGCGGCATCCATCGCCTGGAGCGCCATCGTGATCGGCGCGGTCGCGATCGGACTCCGTCTGGTGCTGCCGCGCTGGATCCCGCTCAACGCGGCCGGCCTCGTGCTGCGCGCGCGGTCCGCCGAACTGCGCGCCGCGGTCGCCGAGACCGGGGCGAACGCGACCACCGATCCCGCGCCCACGACCGCGCTGTCGGATGCCGCTCCCGAGCTCCTGCCCTGGGCCGTGCTGTTCGGAGACGAGGCGACGATGCGAGCCGTGGCGGATGCCGCGGAGTCCCGAGGTGGCGCACCAGCCTGGTATCGCACGACCGGCGAGTTCTCGGCCGAGCGGTTCGTCTCGTGCCTCGCGGTGGTCGGCGCCGCGCTCAGCCAGCCGATCGGGGTCGGCGGCGCAGCGCTCGCGAAGCGCGCCGACTCGAGGTTCGGCGTGCCGCTCATCGGCGACCAGCGCCTGCTCGCGGGCGGCTACCTCGCGGGGGCCGGCCTCGTGCTCGGCAGCGACACCATGGGCGGCGCCGCGTTCGGCGGGTACGACTCGGGCACCGGAATGGACGGCGGCGGCGCCGGCTTCGGCGGGGCGGACTTCGGCGGCGGGTTCGGCGGCGGCTTCGACGGCGGCGGCGGGTTCGGCGGGTGACCCGCGGCTCCCGCCCGGGCATCGCGCCCGGCGGCGCCGGTGAGCGCGACGGCGAGCCCGTCGTGGTCGACTTCCCGCTCCGCGGCGAGGGCTGGATGGCGGTCACCACGCCCGCGCACGGCGTGCCGAGCCACGGCACCGACATGCTCGGGCAGCGGTACGCGTACGACTTCGTGCGCGTCGACGGCAGGCCGGGTGTGCACGTGTCGCCGGCGAACGGGTTCCGAGCCGTCGTCGTCGGCGAGCGGGCGCGCGACTGCTACGCCTGGGGGCAGCCGGTGCACGCGCCGTTCGACGCGGTCGTCGTCGAGGCATCCGACGGGGTCGCGGAGCGCGAGTGGGTGCGCCCGGTCGGCGAGATCGTGCGCATGGTGCGCAACGCGGCCACCTTCACGCCCGACCGGTTGGGTGAGATCCTCGGCAACCACGTGATCCTGCGGGCGACGGCTGCCTCGCTCGCGCCAGGCCGCGGCGGCGCCGTGTTCGCCGCGCTCGTGCACCTGACCACCGGCTCGGTCGCCGTCGCGACCGGCGACCGCGTGCGCATCGGCGACGCGCTCGGCCGGGTCGGGCACACCGGCAACTCGACGTCGCCGCACCTGCACTTCCAGCTCATGGACGCGGTCGACCCGATGGCGGCACGCGGCCTGCCGTGCGCGTTCCGGGCGTACGAGGTCGAACGCGACGGCGAGTGGATGCCCGTACGCGCGGGTGTGCCCGGACGCCGCGAGCGCATCCGGAGCACGGGGTGACCGGACCCGGTCGAACGAGATCCCACAGCGGTGTCGATCGCGCCCGAGCCCGTTCGACGCCAGAGTGAGACGGAACCACCGTCGACGAGACGACCGATCGCCCGGCGATCACGATCCAGGAAGGCCCACCGCCATGCGTACCCTCATCGTCACCGAGTTCATCACCCTCGACGGAGTCATCGACTCCCCCGGCGGCGGCGACCACCCCCGCGCCGGCTGGACGTTCAAGGAGGTCCCCTTCGTCGAGGCCGCGTACGCGATCAAGGGCAGCGAGCAGCTCGAGGCCGAGGCGATGCTCATCGGCCGGCAGAGCTACGACGAGTTCGCGCCGGTCTGGCCGAAGATGGTCGAGGACTTCGCCGAGTACAACGCGATGCCGAAGTACGTGGTGTCGACGACGCTCATCGACCCGGAGTGGGCCGGCACCACCGTGCTGCGCAGCCTCGACGAGGTCGCCGAGCTGAAGCAGGGCGACGGCGGCCCGATCATCGTGCACGGCAGTGCGACGCTCGCGAAGGGGCTCGCGGCCGCTGGTCTGGTCGACCGGTATCACCTGCTGCAGTTCCCCGTGACGCTCGGCGAGGGCAAGCGCCTCTTCGACGGCAACGAGCAGGGCACGCTCAAGCTCGTCGAGCACGAGGCCTACGAGAACGGCGTCGTGAAGCTCGTCTTCGACGTCGAGCACTGAGCGGTCTCGCCCTCGCTCTCGAGCTGACGGGTCTTGCCCTCGTGCGGACGCATCTTGCCCCCGCGCGGACGCAAATGGCGCGTCCGCGCGCCGGGCACACTCCCTCACGGAACGCTGACGAACCGGCGACGCGAACGGCAGACGACGGATGCCCCGGGCGCACGGCCCGGGGCATCCGATCGCGATCGCGGCTCGTGGCTACGACTCGCTGCGCGTCCGGGTGCGGAGGCGCACGACGGCCAGCGCGATGCCGGCTGCGGCGACGAGCGCCGCGGCTGCCCCGAGGAGCGGGCCGGTGAAGCCGGCGCCGGTTGACGCGAGGCCGGAGCCCGCCGACGTGCTCGAGGCGTTCGAACCGCTCGTCGCGCTCGCCGACGCGACCGTGACGTCAGCGCTCGCGACCTCGACGCCGCCGATGAGCACGACGACTCGGTGTGCGCCCGCGGGCGTACCGGCCGGGATCGTCGCGGTCAGGCTGAACGCGCCCGACGCGTCGGTCGCGACAGTGCCGAGCGACTGCGGCTCCGAGTGCAGCTCGACCGCGAAGCCGGGCGTACCGGCCGCGAGGCCGGAGCCGGCGACGGTGATCGTTCCGCCGGGACGGAGCGACCCGGTCACGGCGACCGAGCCCTTCACCGTCGTCGGGTCGACCGGCGGGTCGGTGGGGTCGACGGGCGGGTCGGTCGGGTCGACCGGCGGGTCGGTCGGCTCGACGCCGCCGCCGGCGCGGGGCAGCCCGGCGAAGAACTCGTCGAGCGCCGAGATCGCCTCGTCGGCGAACACGAGCTGCGCCTCGAGGGCGACCGGGTCGGGGCGCGACGCGTAGCGGCCCGGCTGGTCGATGACGTACCACCACTCGGTCATGTACTCGCGGTACGTGCCGTCGCCGTTGTCGTGGATCCACTGGCGGGCGACGGGGGCGGGCTCGCCGCCGACCTCGCGGTCGCCGTCGTACTCGATGAGGAACGGCACTTGCAGCTTCTGCGCGGTCGCGAGCGGCTGCGTCGTGTCACCGCCCGGGTAGAAGTCGACGCGCTGGCCGGGCGAGCCGTTGGTCACGTACTGGGTCTTCAGCTGCGGCAGGAACTCGGTGACGAGGTCGCCGTAGAAGTCGGCGAATTCCGAGCCGGTGTCGCGGATGTGCAGGTCGTTGCCCGACGCGCCGTCGAGTCGCAGGTCGAAGAAGTACACCGTCTCGACGCCGTTCGCGACGGCGTCCTCGTTGGCGTGCTTCAGCACGGCGCGCGTGTTGTGGCACCAGGTGCCGCCGAGCAGCAGCACGTGGTCGCCGTCGCTCTCGAACAGGTCGACGAGTTCGGGATACGTGATGCCCTGCACCCTCCAGTCGGCGTCGGCCTCGTCGAGGATCGTCGATCCGCCGTACTCGGTCAGCCCGCCGTAGGCGCTCGCGTGCTTGGCGTTGACGACGTCGCGGTAGAACGTGAACTGGTCGATCGCGTCGAGGTCGTCGCCCGAGCCGAGCACGGCGGCGACCGAGGTTCGGTACGCGTCGCGCGCGGTCGGGTCGGCGAGCGCGCCGGATGCCACGGGCGCCGTGAGCGCCGAGACGATGCGGTCCTCGGCGCCGCCGTCGGCGGTGTGCGACCTGTCGTACACGAAGAGGTACGGGTCGTCGGTGCCGTCGAACGGCGTCTGCACGTCCTTCGACAGGTACTCGGTGACGAGGCGCGTCCAGAGTGGGGCGACGTCGGCGTTGGCCGTGGTGCGGATGTCGAGGCGGTCGCCGTCGAGCTTCGGGTTGAAGGTGTAGACCGCGTCGACCCCTGCGGCCTTCGCGACCTCGTCGATCGTGCCGATGGTCTCGACCGTGGTGGGGTCGTCGGGCCCGCCGATGAGGAACGCGAAGCGGCCCTCCTGCTGCAGCAGGAACTCGAAGCGCTCGAACGTGACGGTCTCGATGACGGCGTCCTCGATGCCGTACGTGTCCGCGAGGTAGTCGAGCGTGTCGATCGCTGCCGGCTCGGCCGGAGCGGCATCCGTCTCGGCGTGGGCGGGAGCGGCGAGCGACGCGACGAGGCCTGATGCGGCGAGCGCGGCCGCGGCGAGGAGCGCCGCCCGCCCGGTCAGGGCTCGGTATCGGCGTCGGTCGAGGTGGTGTGGCACGGGGTGGGTCCTTTCGTGGGCGGTGATGGGATGCGTGGTGGGCTGGTCAGCGGTCGGACGAGCGGGCGCCGTCGGATGCCTCGGCCGAGGCTGCTGCGTCGGGGACCGAGGTCGTCGCGGCTTCGGCGGTTGCGCCGGCGGCGGCGGGTGTCGCGCGGCGCTTGAGGACGCGCTGGCCGAGCAGCGCGAGCGCGCCGATCGCGACGATGGCGAGCAGGATGCCGGTGCCGGCCAGCCAGCTCGGCGCGCCGCCGTCGGATGCCGCGGCCGTGGTGTCGACCGAGGTCTCCGACGGCGTCGTGGCCGCGGTCGCACCCGTGAGCGTCACCTTCGCCGACGCCGGGGACGCCGTCGAGTCGCCGATCGCGTTCGTGGCGATGACGCTGACGCGGTACGTGCCTGCGCCGAGCTTGGGGAAGGTGTGGGTGGTCGCGGTGGCCGCCACCGGGATCGGCGTCCCGCCGTTCAGCACGAGCTTGTACCCGGTGACCGGGGAGCCGCCGTCGGCGCCCGCGGTCCAGGCGACGGTCAGCGTCGAGCCCTTCGCCGTGACCTTCGGGGCGGCCAGCGCCACCGGGGCGGTCGCCGACACGGCCGCCGGTGCGGGTGCTGCGGCATCCGCTGCGGTGCCGGCCGAAGCGCCGGCCGAGCCGTTGGCAGCACCCGAGGAACCCGTGCTCGTGCCCGATGCGCTGCCTCCGCCCGAGCCGCCGCTGGGGCGGGGGCGGGTGCAGGTGCGGGCGCCGGGCAGGTGCCGGGGCGGGCGCCGGTGCCGGCTCGGGCGCCGGAGCGGGCGCGGAGCCGCCGGAGATCGCAGGCGGCGGATCCTCCTGCGTGCTGTCGTACGGGTAGCCGCCGAGCGCGTCGCACGCGCCGAGGTCGAAGTTGATCGAGCAGAGGTCGCACACGTCGCCCGCAGCCTGGGCGGGCTGCGCCCACACGAGCAGGAACGTCGGCACGGAGATCGCGAGCGCGAGCGCGGCGGCCAGCGGGCGCGGGAGTCGTCGGCGGTCGGTCATCGGAGTGCTCCTTCGGTGCGGTGCGCGGGCTCGCGGCGGTGGCCGGGTTCAGGGTGGAGTGGCTCGGTGCGGTCTGGTTCGGGGTGGTGAACGAGGGCGGTCGCCGGGTGGTGGTCGCGCCGGTGCACGGCGTCGGATGCGTCATCCGCTTCGGGTGCGACATCCGCGTCGCCGTCGTCGGTGATGACCCGTCGGCCGGCGAAGACCTCGTCGTCGAGCGCGTCGGCACGGCGCGCGACGATCGCGGCGCTGGTCGCGGCGGCGGTGACGTTCGCCATCGTGCTGGCGGTTCCGGCGATCGCGCTGATCGGGATGAGCAGCACGAGCACCTCGACCGGCAGCCCGACGGCCGTGAGCACGGCCGTCGCGGTGATGATCGCGGTGCCCGGGACTCCGGCCGTGCCGAGCGACACGAGCAGGCCCATCGCGACGAGCACGACGTAGTCGAGCGGCGTGTACTCGATGCCGAGCGCGTTGATGCTGAACACGGCGACGAGGGTCGGCCAGATGCCCGCGCAGCCCGGCATACCGATCGTCGTGCCGATCGGCGCGGTGAACCCCGCGACCTCCGGCGAGACGCCGACCTTGCGGGTGAGCGTCGCGATCGTCAGCGGCAGCGTGCCGATGCTCGACTGCGTGGTGAACGCGGTGTACTGCGGCGGCGTGATCAGCCGGAAGAAGCGCACGGGGTTGAGGTCGGCGAACACCTTCACGAGCACCCCGTTCACCAGGTACGCGTCGACGAAGCACGCGACGACGGCGATGACCAGCACCCCGACGAGCGACAGCGCGGTCTCGATGCGGGTGATCGCGACCGAGGTCGTCGACGCCGAGAGCGCGAGCACCGCGAACGGGGTCAGCGCGATGATGAAGCCCACCGCCTTGAACAGCACGCGGCGCGTGGCCTCGACGACGTCCTTGAACGCCCTGACCTTCTCGGGCTTGCGGTCGGCCACCAGCAGGTACGAGACGGCGACCAGCACTGTGAAGAGGATGATCGCGATGATGTTGTTCGACGCGATGTCGCCGACGACGTTCGAGGGGAACAGCCCGACGACGACCTCGTCGAGCGGGCGCTGCAGGTTCTCGAGTGCGGCGCCGTCGGTGCCGTCCAGGTCGAGCTGGGCGCCGGTGCCGACCCCGGTGGCGAGTGCGAGTCCGAGGGTGAGCAGGATCGCGATGAAGTTGGTCAGCAGCAGCCAGAACACCGAGCTCAGGCCGATCGAGCGAAGCTTCGCGACGCTGCCGAGCGAGGTGACGCTCGACAGCACCGAGATGACGATCAGCGGCGCGACGATCGCCGTGATGACGTTCACGTAGACGGTGCCGATGACGTCGACGTACGCGACGTGCCCGCGGAAGAGGAGACCGACGTCGACGCCGAGGAACAGGGCGACGACCGTGAGCACGGTGAAGGATGCCCGGATGCGGCGCAGCAGCACCAGTCCGGCGAACAGCACGGCGGTCGTCGCGAGCGCCGCGATCGAGAGCCAGTCGAGCTCAGCCACGGCGGGCATCCGATGGCGTCGTGGTGTGCGGGGAAGGAACGGCGAGGTGCATGCGGCCGAACGTATCCCCGGCCGGAGCGCGCCCCGTGCGCCGTGTCGCGCCGTGAATGCCGGTTACGGAATACGACGCGGATCCGGGTCATCCGGGGTCATCTCGGGGCCTTCGGGCAGGTCGTCGGCGCCCGCCGGAGTCATCCGAGGTCATGTGTCGTCGTGCGTCGTGGCTGCCGAAACGGGCGGCCCGGGGGGTAGGTTCGTGACGTCCGCTCCACCCGCCGCGACGCCGGAGGCAGCCTTGGTCATCGACGACGAGCCGCTCTGGCAGTCGGCCGCGGGTGTACAGGAGGCGACGCGCGACCGCGCCGAGCTCGGCCTCGCGACGCTGGTCGCTGCCGGGGTGTCGTTCGTGTCGCTGCAAGCGGCGGTGCTCGCGCAGTACTCGATGCGCCCCGGGGCCGAGTACGTGTGGATCGTCGTCGTCGTGCTCAGCCTCGTCGTCGCGCCGATCGCGGCAGCCCTCGCGTTCGGCGTGTACCGTGCGGGTGCTCCGCGGGTGCCGCATGCCGTTCTCGCGCTCGCGACCGGCCTGCTCGTCGGCGGCGGGCTCTGGCTGCTTGCGACCTATGCCCCGAACCTCGTGATGGTGTACCTGCCGCCCGTGAGCGCCGTGATCGTCGGCGGCTCGGTCGCACTCGCGCTGTGGGCCTCGGTGGAGCTCAGGCGCCGGCATCGGCGGCGGGCGCTGAGCGCGATCGGCGCAGCCGGCCCGGTGCGGCCCGACACCCGGCTGACGCCGGGATGGCTCGGCGTCACGGCAGCGGCGGTCGCGGCGGTGATCGCCGTGGTGTGGCAGCCCATCCACCGGGCGCTGTTCGTCGAGCCGGGCCTCGGCGACTCGATGTTCTCCGCGCTGCTCAACGCCATGCCGGCGTTCGCCGGTGCGGCGTGGGCGGTCGCCGTCGTGCTGCTGGCCGTTGCCTGGGGTTCGTCGCGCTGGCTGCACGGACTGGCGACCACGCTGCTGACGGCCGCTGCGCTCGTCGCACCGTGGGTGGCGCTCGGCGCGGCATCCACCCCGTCGGGTCTGGAGCTCGTCGTCGCGATGCTGCTCGGCGCGGTCGCGGCGGGCATCACCGTGATCGTGGGCGAGGGCCCTTACCCGAGGAACCCCGCCGACTGGTAGCGGGCGTCGGTGCCGACGCCGGTGCACTCCACCACCTACGCGCGGACGCAGATAGTCGGAATCCGAGCCGGTCGGCGACCATTCGGGCCCGCGCGGAGACGGCCGGGTCGCGCGCACGACCCGGCCGCTCCACGGAACGACGATGGGATGCCGTCGGGTGCAGGTCCGCCCTCGGTTGACGCCTCAGACGGCGGCGGGTGCTGCCGCGTCGAGGCCGACGAGCCGTGCGCTCGCCTCCAGAGGCGGTCGAGTGCGCGCGGGTTCGCCGCGAGGGGTGCCGTGCGGGCGAGGATGATGCGGTCGACGTAGGCGCCCGACTCGACGTCGAGCCGCTGGTCGCAGAGTCGCGCGACGCGTCCGGCGACGTCGGCCGCGGGCTCGCCGACCCGCCCGTAGTGGTGCAGGATCGGCGACTCGGCCAGCCCGGGGTGGAGGCTCACGGCATCCAGCTCGGGATGCCGCCGCGCGAGCGCCGTCGTGAACATCGTGAGTGCGAGCTGCGACTGCGCGTAGGCGGGCAGCGGCGCGTAGTTGCGGGCGCGCTGCAGGTCGGCCCAGTCGAGGTTGGCGCCGACGTGCAGGTTCGACGAGACGGAGACGACGCGGCCCGGGGCATCCGCTCGGCCGAGCCGGTCGATGAGGAGGCGGGTCAGCAGGTACGACGCGAGGTGGTTCACCTGGAACGCGAGCTCGTTGCCGTCGCCGGTGAGCGTGCGGCCGTCGGGTCCGGGGACGGCGGCCGCGTGCACGAGCACGTCGATGCGATCGAATCGCTCGCGCACCTCGGCGGCCATCCCGACGACGGCCGACAGGTCGGCGAAGTCCGCGCCGATCGCGCTCAGCCGATCGGTGTCGACGCCGAGGTCCTCGAGTCGGCCGGTCGCGGCGGATGCCTCCGCGAGCGTGGGTCCGTGCACGACGACGTGCGCTCCGGCCTCGGCGAGCCGTCGTGCGGTCTCGAAGCCGATCGCGCCCGTCGCGCCGGTGATCAGGATGGTGGGTTCGGTGTGGTCCATGCCGCCCAGCCCAGCACCGGAGGAGTCCTCCCGTCTGCATCGCATACGGAACCCGAACGGTCGCGACGGTGTTCATGACGGATCGCTCGCACCTGCCTCCGCCCCCTGCCCGAGCTGCGCGCGGACGCGAATGGTCGGAGTTCGTCGGCAGCAGCGACCATTCGCGTCCGCGCGCGGGCGACGACCGTGCGGTCAGCTGCCCCGCGCACCGTGGAGCCGCCATGCCTGTCGGACGTACATAGGATGATCGGGTCGCGTCGACGCGCGTGCACCCGCCGAGCCCGAGGACCACGATGCCCGACCGCCAGCCCGAACGGGAGCTCAGCGCGGAGGACCGGAACTGGGAGCGCAGGCGCCGGACGGCCGCGCAGTCGGCGACGCCCGCGTCCGTCGAGTACGCGCTGTTCGCGCGGCTGGGCTTGAGCGAGGTCGCCGGCCGGGTCTGGCAGGAGTCCCTGCAGGTCTCGGACCGTGCGCGCCGGCGTGTGGGGCAGCTGCTGCGTGCGCGGTACGGCATCCGCAGCCCGAAGGGCGGACTCGTGCCAATCGTCGTGCTCATCCTCGTGTTCGCGATGGTGGCGCCGCTCGCGATGCTCGGATTCGGCCGCGGAGCGCACAACGTCGATCCGCTGCCGGAGGCGGGAGCGCTGTGCACCGCGATCATCGGCCTTGCCATGTTCGTCGCGTCGCTGCTGACGATCGGCCGGCCGGTGCCCCGGCCGACGTCGTACCAGGCGCAGGTCGCGGGCGTGCTGCTCGGGGGCTGGGCGCTGACCTGGATCGCGTGGCCCGGTGACGCCGGTCCGTCGGTCACCCCGCTCCTGCTCGCCGGCATCGCCGGCCTGGTGCTCGCCGTGATCGTGTTCGCGATCGGGCGACACCGCGATCCCGCCGCGACCGCTGAACTGGATGCCGCCGAGTCCGACGCCCGGCGCCTGGTGCTGGCCGATCTCGCCGTCGAGCGGGCGAGCTTGCGGGCCGAACTCGAGCGGGTCTTCGCCGAGCGCGGCGACCGGGCCGAGGTCGTGCGCATGCGCGACGACATGCTCGAGCACGTCACACCGGCGACGGGAACCGGGGAGCAACCGCCTGCCGACGCGGTGCCCGGGTGGCACATGGTGAGCGAGCGCACCAGCGACTGGCTGCCGAAGCAGTGGCCCCCGGCGCGCGCCTCGGCGGTGACCCGGAGCGGCAGCGCGGCATCCGCAGCCGACCGCACCGATCGGAACTCGAACGCTCAGCCCGCGAACGATCAGACCTCGAACGATGGGACATCCGATGGTTGACGCAGCCGTACTCGACCGCGCGATCGGAGCCGTGATCGGCTCGGCGGCCGGTGATGCGCTCGGCGCACCGTACGAGTTCAAGCCGCCGCTGGCCGACGAGGTGCCGGTCACGATGCACGCCGGCGGCCCGTGGGAGCTCGGCGAGTGGACCGACGACACGTCGATGGCCGTACCGCTGCTGCAGGAACTCGCGGCCGGCAACCGGTTCGACGACCCGCTGGTGCTCGGCCGGGTCGTGCTCGCGTGGAAGGACTGGTCGCGCACCGCGAAGGACGTCGGCATCCAGACGCGCCGCATGCTGGGCCTGCTGTCGGATGCTTCGGCCACGCCGGCGACGGAGGCATCCGCTCGTGCTGCGGCGAAGGCCGTGCACGACGAGACGGGCCGATCGGGCGGCAACGGCTCGCTGATGCGCACCGGGCCGCTCGCGCTCGGCTACCTCGGCGACGGCGAGGAGGCCGCGCTGGCCGCGGCGGCTCGCCGGGTGTCGGAGCTCACGCATTTCGAGGATGATGCGGGCGACGCATCCGTCATCTGGTCGCTGGCGATCCGGCACGCGATCCGCACGGGTGAGCTCGACCTGCGTGCGCAGGTGGAGGCGCTGCCTGCCGAGCGGCGGGCGCTGTGGCTCGAGCGCATCGACGTCGCGGAGGCGACGCTGCTGACGCGGGATGTCCCGGGCGGCAAGGGCTGGGTCGTCGCCGCGTTGCAGGCGGCGTGGAGCGCGATCCACCACGGTGCCGACTTCGCCGACTCGATCGAGCGCGCGGTGCGCTGCGGCAACGACACCGACACGGTCGCGGCGATCGCCGGTTCGCTCGCCGGTGCGCACCGGGGTGCGTCGGCCGTGCCCGCGGCCTGGACCGAGCACCTGCACGGATGGCCCGGGCTCGCGGCATCCGATCTCGCGGAACTCGCCCGGTCGGCGGTCGACCTCGCCGCGTCTCCGGTGGTCGGGTAGGCAGACGGGGGAGTCCGGCCGCCGCCGGCCCGGGCTCAGTCGGTGGGCGCGATGACCACCCGGCTGAGCCGGTCGCCGACCGAGGTGAACGTGATGGGCCCGGTGCCGTTGTAGCCGTTGCCCGAGACCTCGAGCGTCGCAATGACCGTGTCGGGGTCATCGGTCGGCTCGACGCCGACGAGTTCGAAGTGCGACTGCTTGCCGATGTTGTCGGTCTCGTTCCACGACGCGATGCCGTCGCGACCGTGGAACACCCGGCCCCAGTCGTCGAGTGAGGCGTCGTCGGTGAAGACCGCCAGGAACGCGTCGGTGTCGCCGCGATTCGTCGTGTCGATGAAGGCGCGCAGCGCCGCCGGGACATCCGGTCGTTCGTCGGTCAGGTGTTCGTCGGTCATGGTTCCGCCCTCTCTGCGGTTGTCTCTTCGCGGGCCGGCTGCGTCGTAGGCCGGCTGGGTCAGTCGATGCGGCCGCCGCGGTCGGCCCAGACCGCGATGTCGACCTTGTTGCCGACGGGGTCGGCGAGCGTCCACCAGGCGCCGTCGCGCTGGTCGGCGATGCGGCCGCCCGCGGCCAGCGCGGCATCCACTCTCGCCTGCCCGATCGCGAGCGGCACCGAGACGTCGAGGTGGAACGCGTGACGCAGCGCCTTGCCCTCGGCGAGGGACTGGAACCACAGGTTCGGCCCCCGCCCGTGCGGGCTGACGAGGTCTTCGTCGCCGAGTTCGCGGTAGCGGAACAGCTCGCGCCAGAACGGGCGCACGTCGTCTTCGGGGTGCGATGCGATCGCGATCTGCATGGTCTGCACGCGGCTCGGGTCGGCCTCGACGCCGAACTCGTGCGCGGCTGCCGAGAGACGCCGCGCGAGATCGAGGTGCGTCTCGTCCATGCCGCTGAGGTCGCGGACGAGCCGCACCGCGAGGCCCCCGGCGCGCACGTCGAGGTCGAGCCGCTCGGCGCCATCGACCGCGGCGAGGTGGGCCGCGAGTTCGGCGCTGCGCGCGAGCGACTCGGTGGCGAACCACGTCGACGGGCCCGAGAACACGATCGGCCAGTCGTCGAGGTCGGATGCCTCGCGGAACGCCATCCACGCGGCCTCGACGGCGGCTTCGTCGAAGGTGATGCGGGTGGTGTCGGCGGCTCCGGCGGTGTCGGGGGCTTCGGCGGCGCCGGCGCCCGGGTCGAGCGGCCGGCCGGTCGTCCGTGTGCCGGCCGCCGGCGTCGCGGGAGTGCCCGTACCCGATCGCGACCCGGGCGTACCGTCGGCGTCGAAGTCGCGCTCGTCGTATCGGTGTGCGTCGTCCTGGTGCACCGGCAGGTCGGGCCAACTGACGAGGTCGACCTTGTTGCCCGCCGGGTCGGCGAACGTCTGGTAGCGCGGCCCGAGGTCGACGACCACTCGCCCGTGTTCGGCGAGCGCTTCGGCGAGGCGAGCGCGCAGTTGCTCGCGCGGCACCGCGAGGTCGACGTGCATCGCGTGTCGCAGCGTGCGGCCGCGCGAGTCGCTCCGCGCCGGGTCGAGCTGCTGGAACCACACGGTCGGTCCGCGTCCGCGGGGATCCACGAGGTCGTCGGCGGTGTGGTCGTCGTAGCCGAGCACAGCCCGCCAGAAGGGGAGCACCTCGCCGACCGGCGCGACGGTGGCGATCGCGACCTGGGTGTCTTGCAGCCGATCGGGTCGCGGGGTGAGGCCGCGCTGCCGCGCGAGGTCGGAGATCGCTCGGGCCCGGGCAGCGGCGGTAGCCGCACCGGATGCCTCGAGGTCGAGCACGTCGGCGGTGAGGCGGATCGTGACCCCGTTGGGGCGCACGTCGATGAGCGGTGGGGCATCTCGGCGGTCGAGCTTGTCGAGACCATCGAGCTCGTCGAGCCCCGCGATCGCGACTGCGAACGCGGCGGCATCCTGCAGCGACGCGGTCTCGAAGCACGCGACCGGTCCGCAGTAGAGCACCCGCCAGTCGTCGACGCCGTCGGCGAGGTGGAATGCGATGCGCTGGTCCTGGCTCATTCGCGTGTCCTTCCTTCTCGTGAACCGTTCGACGTCATGAACCGCCGCCCCGCGCCTCAGCTCAGGTGCGCGAACTGCGGCCAGAGTTCGTCCCACGGAGTGGTCCGGCCCATGCACCGCGTGATCGGCAGGTCCTGTTCCTCGTTGTCGACGTCGACGCCGTTGTCGAGTGCGCCGTCGACGGTGCAGGCCTCGAAGTGCGCGGCGAGCACCCTCGCGTGCCATCCGACGATGACGACGTCGACCGCGGAATCCGGCGGCGTCGCCTCGAACCAGAGCGCGTTGTGCCCGCTGAACACGCGGTCGGCGTCGATGCCGAGCGCCGGGCCGTACCTGGCGAGGGCTCCCGCCTCGCCGTAGTTCGAGGTGATGACGATCGGTTCGACGCCCGTGGCGGAGGCATCCGCTCGCGCCTGGTCGACGACGTCCGCGACCTGCGCGGCGTACTCTGGCCACCCGATGGTGTCGCCGACGGTCTGGTTCGCGGCCGCGAACGGGCTCGCGCCGACCCACCCGATCGGCAGCACCGGGAGCGCGATGAGCACCGAGGCGGACGCGTTGAGTGCGATCGCCGCCCAGACGAGTGCGCGGCGCAGGCGCGTGCGCATCCACTCGGCGGTCGGCACGGCTCCGAGCGCGAGCAGCACGACGACCAGGGCGACGGGGTAGTACGCCTGCGCGCCGCCGATGATCGTGCCGAGCACGACGACGGCGAACGCGACCGCGAGGAGCCGGATCGGGCGCCATTCGGCCCGGCGGAACAGGCCGGCGAGGCCGGCGATCCAGATCGGCACGAGCGGCGGACCGACGACGATGACGAGGTACGGCAGGGTGAGGATGCGCCCGACGCCGTCGGTGTCTTCGGCGAGCGCCGCGCCCATCGCCAGCTGGGGTAGGCCGTTGGCAACCTGGTAGGCGAGGTTGGGCAGCGCGAGCACCACCGCGAATCCGACGCCGGCCCACAGCCACGGCGACCGGAACTCGCGGCGCGGGCCGAGCGTCAGTAGACCCAGCGCGAGTCCGGCGATGAGCATCGCGACGAGCAGTTTGTTGTACGTCGCGATGCCGGTGACGAGGCCGACGGCGAGCCACCAGCGTCCGTCGCCGCGCAGCAGGGCGCGCATCGTGAACAGTGCGATGAGCTCCCACAGCACGAGGTCGAGCGACGCGGTCAGGAGGATGTGGCCGAAGATCATCGGGAACGCCGCGGATGCCCCGCCCCACGCCGCGATCGACTGGGCGAGTCGACCACCGCCGGCCTCGCGGGCGATGAGCGCCAACACGATCACGGATGCCGCGGCGGCCAGGATCGCCGGGATGCGCAGGGCCCACGGCTCGTCGGCGAGCAGGGTCGTCGCCCGCGCGATGAGCGGCGTCAGGGGCGGCTGGTCGACGTACCCCCACGCCGGTTCGAGCATGCGGAAGTACAGTTCGTCGCGGTGGTACCCGTACCACTGGCTGGTCGCGGCCAGCAGAGCGACGAGCGCGGCCATCGCGCCGATGACGGGGCCGCGGGCGAACGGGTGGCGGCGGATGCCGGGCGGCGGTGCGGTCGTGGTCGACGTCGGCGGGGTCGGTGTCGATGTCGTGTTTGCCGATGCCGTGCCAGCCGAGGTCGCTGCGGGCGACGACGTTCCAGTCGTCGACGTATTTGCCGACGACGTTGCAGCCGACGTCGACGTGGTCGACGCGGCTGGTTCGGTGGGGCTGGTCGTCGGGGGTTCCGACATGCGCGAACCTTAGCGCGTCGGGGTTTCCGCGGTGTCGGCCGGTCTGTGCTTCTGTCGGTGCGTCGGTCTCAGCAGCCCGGGCCGTCGGGCCTGGCGTTGCAGTCGCCGGCGACGAGCACGGTGTCGACCTCGCCGACGAGCACGGTGCGCACGGGGGACCGCAGGTCGAGCGTGCCGGAGATGGTGCGCCAGACGGACCCGTCGAATCGGTACTCGGCGGTGAACGTGACGGTCGGCCGCACGTCGTAGGTGCCGCGTTCGGTGAACACGAGGCTCGTGTCGGTCGCGGTGAACTCGCGCTGGCCGAGCTGCGTCCACGTCGCCCCCGGCGATCCGGATGCCACGCTCGCCCCGTTGTTCGCCGCCCACGAGTAGGCCACCGGCGTGAACCGCACCTCGGCGGGCCGCCCGAGCAGGGTGCCGGCGAGCGTCTGCTCGGATGCCCCGGACACGAAGTTCACGGGAAGCCCGATGACACCCCACCCGTCGGGCTCCATCTCGTCGGCCGGCAGGACCGGTTGGAACGACGCGATATCGCGAAGGGTCACGGTCGGCTCGCCCGGAGCGGGCGGAGGTGCAGGCTGGGTCGGGTCAACGACGCAGTTGCTGTTCGGGTCGAGGAACGAGCAGACGTCGTCGACGGGAGGGGGTGGCGGGGTCGGCTCGCTCACGAAGTCGGGTGAGCCGGTGCCGGGCGGAACGTCGTCAACGCGGGTTTCGGTGTCGCTGCCTTGGGCCTCCCATGCTTCGAGATCGACACCACCGCCACCGATCGTCGCGTCGTTGCCCTTGCATGCTCCGATCGCGATCTCCCCAGGGGTGCAGACCGGCACGCCGAATGCTGGCGAGGCAGGAGCCGACGAGAACCCAAGAAACGCGAGGCTCGCGGTCAGCAGAAGTCGTCGCCAGGCCAAACTTCGCTCCCACTTATCAGCGGCGTATCCCCGGCAAGCTGAAAGGTCAGCAGGACCGGTACCTCGGCCTCGCGTTCAGGGGTCACGTCCTCCCCGCTTGCGTTGATTACCCGCGTGTCGCCTACTCCGAAGCATCCATACATTTGGATAACACCCGACGCTGGGTCGTACTGCGCGAGCCGCGCGTCCCTCAACGTGTTCCGCCCAGTCACTCGTACTTGCGCATCGGCCATGCCTTGGAGTTCCTTCTCAATGGCTGACCGATAATCACCTGTTGTAAGAACCAGGACCCTGTCGGGCGCTGAACCACCTTCGGCACTAACCGCTGCCGTCGCGTCGAGATACGCTTCGTGCGCCGCAACCGCCGCCGCCAGCGCCTCCTCATCGCTCGCGAAGATCGGCTCAGCCTCAGCAGTCTCGGTCGCAGCAGTAGACGGCGCCGGGGTCGGCTCGGACTCGCCGCTGCATGCGGCGAGTCCGAGCACGAACAGCGCGGCGGCGCCGACGACCAGGGGGTGGGGGAGTCGTCGGGTGCTGCCGGGCATGCGCACTACCGTAGGGGTTCCCTCCGACCCCGAGCATGGTTTTCCACAGGCAGGCCAAGCGTTCCTACCCGACGTTCCTCACCTCTTCGAGCGCCGTCGCGAGTTCCCAAGTAGCTCGCGCTACTTCGCCGGCACTCCCAGATCGCGCACGAGGTACGCCCACGGAAACCACTGCGCGGCGACCACCCATCCGTCGTCGGCGTCGCGTCGCGAGAGCCCGCGGAACACGACGCGCTTGTGCTCCCACTGCGTGTCGGTGCGCACCATGAGGTGCCGCAGGATGCCGACCTCGACGGTGTGCCAACCGGCCCGCCCGGCGAGCTCGAGCTCGGCCATCTCGTCGAACGCGGTGACCGGGCCGAGCCAGCGGTACTCGCGGTCGTCGGCGGGGGCGCCGTCGCGCGAGGCATCCCCGAATCGTTGCTGCGCCGCCTGCCGGGTCATGCCCAGCTCGGTGCCGATCGCCGACCAGCTCACGCCGCCGGCGCGCGCCGATTCCACCGACTGCCGCAGGATGCCCCGGGCCTCGCGTTCGGCCTCGGCGCTGAGCCGCACGAGCGTGAGGTGAGACTGCTGGTCGGGTTCGCCGTCGAGCGCGGCGGCGTCGAGCACGGCGCGGGAGAGCGCGTCGCCGATGCTGCTCATCGGTCGGCGTGCCCGTGGTCGGCAGGCCCGCGGTCGGCCGCCCCGCGGTCGGCGGCCCCGCGGTCGCCATCGCGGCTGGGGAGCCACCATCCGTCGGCCGGCGGCGTACTCGTCTGGGCGGCGACCCGCGGCGCGTCGCTCGCGCCGTCGCCGGCAGTCGCGGCGCCGCGGGGATCGTCGCCCGTTCCGGCTGCGGTCGCGCCCGGCCGCTTCGCCGACACCAGGAGCCCGGAGCCGATGCCGAGCGTGAGCGTTCCCGCCGCGGTCACCACCAGGCCGAATCCGATGAGCATGCCGCCGAGGAATCCGTCGAAGACGGCCGCGCCGAGCACCGCGCTCGTGAGGCCGACGAGGATGCTGCCCATTCCGCCCGCCCAGGTCGCGCTGATTCGCCGTGTCGTTCGCATGCGTCAACGATAGGTTGACGCGCATTAGTGCGTCAAGGTTTGGTTGACGCGTGCCGTGGGCCCTGGCGTCACCAGTTCTGGGGATGCCCCATGCCTGACCGTATGCGGGATCGTTGCGTACTCCGTTCCCCCTTCGATGAAAGGTCCCCATGGCGTTCAATCTCGGGCATCTCCTGCTCCTCGTCCTGCTCGGCCTCGGCATCACCACGCTCGTGCTCGGTGCTCGGAAGCGGCGTGCCTTCCCGGTCACGGCGGGCATCCTCACGGCCTTCGCCGCGTTGCTCGGCGTCGGCTCTTGGTTCATCGCGCCGCTCGTCTGGATCGACGCAACGCCGCACTTCGCGATGGATCCCTCGAGCTACGGAGCGGTCGTGGTGACCTTGTTCGTGCTGGAGACGGTGTCGGCTGTGATCTGGTGGGGGCTCGCGATCGCAGGATTCATCGCGGCGATCGTGATGAAGAAGCGCGAACCCGTCGTGACTGCCGCAGACGCGGGCGGGTCGCAGGCCGGTCGCACGAACGGTGTTGCCCTGGCATCGATCATCGTCGTGTGGTTCAGCTCGATCGTCGGGCTCATCCTCGGTCACGTCGCCCTCGGCCAGCTCAACCGCAACGGCGGCGAGGGTCGGGGGATGGCGCTGACCGCGGTGATCGTCGGGTGGATCGCGACCGCCATCGGACTCGTCGGTGCGGTCCTGCTGATCATCCAGTACTCGATGCTCGTCGGTCGCTGACGTCGCGAGCGCACACAGCGGCTCCGGGCAGGATGGATGCGTGCCCACGCGACTCCTCCTCATCTCCGACACGCACGTGCCCGCGCGGGCGCGCCGGCTGCCCGACCAGGTCTGGCGCGCGATCGACGACGCCGACCTCGTCGTGCACGCCGGTGACTGGGTGGATGTCGCGACGCTCGATGCGATCGAGCAGCGCGCGGCCAGGCTCGTCGGGGTCGCCGGCAACAACGACGGACCCGAACTGCACGCCCGCCTCGGCGAGTTCGCCGGGTTCGAGCTCGACGGGCTGCGGTTCGGCGTCGTCCACGAGACCGGCGCCGCCACCGGGCGCGAAGCGCGCATGGATGCCGCGTACCCCGACCTTGACGTGCTCGTGTTCGGGCACAGCCACATCCCGTGGGACACGACGACGGCGCGGGGCATCCGGCTGCTGAATCCCGGATCGCCGACCGACCGCCGCCGCCAACCCGCCTGCACCATGATGACCGCGATCACGGATGCCGGTGAGCTGCGCGCCGTGCAGCTGGTCGTGGTCGACCGGGGGTAGCCACTCGGTGGTCGAGTAGGCGCGCAGCGCCGTACCGAGACCGGCCCCCGCCCCCAGGCTTCGGTGCCCACCCGGATGCCGCCGCGCGCACACCCGAGCAGACTCGTCGCCGACACATCCATCCGGCCGGCCGCCCACGCGCGGCGCACGCACGTGCCCGACCGACCTCCGACACCGGAGAGCGAGCACGACCATGGGCATGATCGACGGCAAGGAGCCGCCCCCGGCGGCGACGCCGACCATCGAACCGCGCGTCATCGTGAAGGTGCGCGATGATGCACGCGCCGAATTCACGCGGCGGCGCGCACAGGCAGAAGGGCGAGGTGATGCCGGGCGCAAGCCCGAGGCATCCGACCCGGGCGTCGAACTGCTCGACGCCGTCGCGTTCGTCGGCGACCTGCTCGCCGCCCGGCAGGACGCGATCGCCGCCGAGGCGCATCTCGACTCGCTGGCGTCCGAGCGGTTCGCCGGCAGCTCGGGGCGTCGGGCGAGGTTCGCCTCGTACGCCGCGATCAGCGTGGCCGATGAGGCATCCGCTCGTGAACTGGCGGCCGATCTGGATGCGCGGCCCGACATCGAGACCGCGTACGTGGAGGGCGGTCCGACGCCGCCGCCGGTCGACGCGACCGACGATCCGATGAGCAGCGACCAGGGGTACCTCGACGCGGCGCCCGACGGCGTCGACGCGCGGTGGGCGTGGGACCGCGCCGACGGGTCGGGCATCGGATTCGTCGGCCTCGAGCAGGGGTGGACGCGCAACCACGAAGACCTCGCGGCGGCCGGCATCACGATCATTTCGGGCGTGAGCGAGGCGTACCACGGGCACGGCACGGCGGTGCTCGGCGAGGTCGTCGGCGTCGACAACGCTCGCGGGGTGGTCGGCATCGCGCCCGGGGCATCCGCTCGGGTGGTGTCGCAGTTCCGCACGTCGACGACGTACAGCACCGCCGAGGCGATCATCTCGGCGGCCGACGCGATGTCGCCCGGCGACGTGCTGCTGCTCGAAGCGCAGACAACGGTGGCGGGTTCGAACTACCTGCCCGTCGAGGTCGAGCAGGCGGTGTTCGACGCGATCCGCGACGCGACGGATGCCGGGATCATCGTCGTCGAAGCGGCGGGCAACGGGTCGACCGACCTCGACGCGTTCACGACGTCGGCGGGCAAGCGGGTGCTCGATCGCGGGCACGCCGACTTCCGTGACTCGGGCGCGATCATGGTGGGAGCTGCCGGGTCGAACGCGCCGCATGGGCGGCTCAGCTTCTCGAACTTCGGCAGCCGCATCGACTGCTACGGCTGGGGCAACAACATCACCACGACCGGCGACGGCTGGACGGGCACGTCGACGACGGAGTACACGACGTCGTTCGGTGGAACCTCCGGAGCGAGTCCGATCGTGACCGGCGCCGCTCTGCTGCTGCAGAGCTGGCACAAGCAGCGCAAGGGCTGGGCGATGGGCCCGTCGACGCTGCGCTCGTGGCTCTCGTCGAGCATCAACACCCCGAGCGCGAACCCGCCGACCGACCGCATCGGCGTCATGCCGAACCTGCGCGCCATCATCGAGGGCATCATCGAAGACGAACGGTTCGACATCGACGTCGACAAGTACCAGCTGTGGGTCTACATCCTCTTCGGCATCCTCAACGACGCACCCGGCGTCATCTGGGTGCCCGGCAAGGGACCGGTGCCCGTCGACCCCGAATGGTTCAAGCTCGGCCAGGAACAGCGGCGGCTGCTCGTCACCGAACTCGCGACGGAGGTGCGGGGTCTCGAACAGCGCGGCGGCCGGCTCACCGTGCGCGAGGTCGACCGCATCGGGCAGGCGGCGTTCGCGGAGGTGGTGGCGAAGGTCGCGGGGCGCGTGAATGGGTGAGGGTCGGCTCGCACCGCCCTCCGCGAACGCCTGCAGCCCGCTCCCAGCCGCGGCCATAGGATCGAACCTATGGCCGGATTCTGGGGCAAACGTCGCCGCGAAGAGCAGGCGCAACTCGAGGCGCAGGGCGCCGACCTGGCGAAGCGCGCCGGGGCGGAGTTGGTCGAGGCCGACGAGCGCATCCGCGTGGTGAGCGACGAGCTCGTCTTCGCCGAGGTCGAGCTCGGACCCGAAGCGACCCGCGGACTCTCCGAGGCGCTCGCCGCGGTGAAGCAGCACCTGGGCGAGGCGTTCCGGCTGAACCAGCTGAACCACGACCACATCCCCGACACCGCCGAGGAGCTGCGCACCCGCAACGCGCGCATCGTGCAGCTCTGCGAGTGGGCCGAGGACCTGCTCGACGAGCACACGACCGCGCTCGCCGACAAGATCGCGCGGGCGCGTCGGGCTCCCGAGATCCTGGCGAAGGTGCGAGGGGATGCCTCTCGCCTGCGCGACCGAATCCCCCACGCCCGCGAGACCGTCGCGCGGCTGGCAGCGCGCTACGCGCCCGAAGCTCTCTCGCAGGTCGATGCGAACCCGGGTGAGGCCGAGCAGCTCCTCGGCTTCGCCGAGCACAGCGCCGGCGTCGCCGAGCGTCGTCGCGAGGCCGGGCAGCGTGAGCAGGCGAACCTCGCGCTCGAGGCATCCACCGAGTCGGTTCGTCGTGCGGCGACCCTGCTCGACGCGGTCGAGACGTTCGAGGTCGAGGCGCTGCGCGCCGAGTCGACGCTCGGCGCGATCATCGAGGACTCGCGCGGCGACATCGTCGTCGCGCTGAAGGAGCCGGCGACGCCGAAGGTGACCGCCGCGATCGGCGAGCTCCAGGCGGCGCTCGCCGCACTGCCACCCGCGGGCGTCAACGCCGACCCATTCACGCACCTCGACCGGCTGCGCGACGCGAACTCCGGACTGGATGCTGCGATCGCCGCGGCCCGCGAACGTGCGGCCCGGCCGGTGCCGCCGCTCGAGCACGTGATCCACGCGATCGACGATGCCGACCGCCAGCTCGCCGTCGCCCGCGACCTCATCGCCGGGCATCGCGGATGGATCGGCGCCGACGCCCGAACCCGCCTCGCCGAGGCCGATCGCATCCGTGCGGAGCTCGACCAGTTCCTCGGATCGGCCGCAGCCTCGCACTCGATCGACGAAGACGACCGCGAGCAGGCCATGGGCATGGCTCGCCGCACGGCGCACCTGGCCGGTGAGGCGCTGCAGCTCGCGCGCCGGGACATCGACTCGTCGCGTCCGCAGGACCCGTGGGGCGGCGGAGGTGGCTGGGGCGGCGGCTACGGCGGCGGACGCCGCGGCGGTGGCGGCGACATGATGGGCGGCATCCTCGGTGGGCTCGTCATCGGGAGCGTGCTGGACGGCATCTTCGACTGAGGTCAGCGTCTCCCGGGGCGGGTTGACGAGTCCGGACGCGCCCTGTCGTTCACACGACGACGATCTCGCACGCCACCCCGGGCGCCGCAGCGAGCCTCGTGTCGCGGGTGAGCAGCACCGCGTCGAGCTCTTCGGCGAGGGCGACGTACGCGGCGTCGTAACTCGTCAAGTTCGCACCGAGCGCCCACGCGCGGCGGGCGACGGGCTCCCACGGCCACAGTTCGATCGGCAGATCGAGGAGACGGGCGTGGGCGAGGGATGCCTCGGCGTCGGAAAGCAACCCGCCATTGCGACGACGCCGCAGTACGTTCGCCACCTCGAACGGCAGGAGAGTGGGCCCGTAGGCGACCGTGTCTCGCAGGTGTTCCGCGATTGCGTCGCCGGCTTCACCGGGATCGATCAGCAGCGTCACCACGACGGATGCGTCGACCACGACCCGTGGAGACTGAGCGGGCCGCTCGGGCTGCGACGCGTCACGCCGACGCCGGTCAGCGGCGGTCGGCATCGAGGTCGGTGATCAGGTCGATCGGTCCGATCGGCGGGTAGTGGCGTGCGTCGATGCGCGCGCGAAGCACGGCTTCGCGCAGGCTCGGCCTGGAGGCGATCGCCGCGAGTTCGGCGCTCAGGAACTCCTGCAGCGACTGGCCCGCCCGGGCCGCGCGGGCGGCGAGCTCGTCGCGTACCTCGTCGGGCACGGCGCGCACGGTGATCGATACAGGCATGACCGCAGTTTAGCAGTGATGCATGCAGAATGCATGCGAGTTCAGCTCGACCGGTTCATTGCACGTTCGTGAAGATCGCGTCCTCGTATTCGAACGCCGGGGCGACCTGCAGTGTCAACGAGTTCGGATCGGCGCCGACCACGCCGACTGCCACGTGACCGACTGCCCGGGCAGGATGACGTTCGTCGGTGCGAGGCCGATGTCACCGGCCTCTGTCACGTCGAAGATCTCGCTGGACTCCTGGCCTCCCGACGACAGTTGGGGGAACGGGAGCGGCTCGAGATTCTCGGTCGAGTTGTTGGTGATGGTCATCGTGAACACGATGTTCGTCGCCTGGTCGGCACCGGCTGCGAACTCGCTCGGCGTGTACGGTTGCGGCTCCGAGACGGTCAGCTCAACGCCGTCTTCGTAGATCATGGTGTCGCCGAACGCGAGCGTGCCGACCGCGTCGGGAACGGGCGCTTCGCTGGCGTCGCCCCCATCGGCGGGCGCTTCCGAGGCCTCCTCGGTCGTGGCACCCGTTCCGCCGACGCCGTCGAACGCTTCGTCGAACGAAGTCGTGACCACGGTGAAGAAGACGACGAACCCGACGATGGTGCCGACAATCGAGAGGATCAGTCCCGTGATCGCGGGCCACTTCGCGCCCTTCATGAACAAGGCGACGATCGCGAGCACGAACGCGATGGGCAGCAGCACCCAGCCGACGATGAGCGCCCCCGGAATGCACGCGAAGATGAAGCCCAAGACGGCGACCCCGAGCGCAATGAACCCGAGCACGTGCGGCTTCCGGTTCGGATCAGGCACGGATGCCCCCGGCTGCGCTGACACCGGGTATGCGGGTGACTGGTCGTACGCCGTGGTGGCGCTTGCTGTCGGCGGCTGACCGACGACCGGCGTCGTCGGACCCGTCGGTTCGGCACCCATCGGGCCGGCATCCGCTACCGGCTGCGCCGGCGCTGTGTGATCGGTCCAGGCGTTCCCGTCCCAGTATCTGAGCGTGCCGGTTCCCGACCCGTCGTCGTACCATCCTGCTGGGGTCGTGCTCGGTCCAGTCATGCTTTCGCATGCTGGCAGCGCGCGGTGCCAGCGGGGAGGTCGAGACGGCCCCCAGAACGGGGGATGCTCGAGGCCGTTCCGTTCTCATCGTTCCCGCGTCAGATGGAGGTCATCGCTCGCGAGTGGGTCCCGGGCCGGGCAATGGTCGTCGCATGGCGCATGAGCAACACGGCGCACGACGTTCGCGACTTCGAGCGGCAGCAGGCGCGAACACTGCCGTTCGAGTCGGTCGCGATTCTCCGTTGCCGCCCGAGCGTGCCGACCCCGATACTGATCCGATGAATCCCGACGCCGGCGCACCACCCGCGCTCATGCGCGACCTCGAAGCTGATCGTCGCAGGGAGCGGCGTTGGAACATCGCTACGACGACGGTCGCGCTGGTGCTGCTGATTCCCGCCGTCTTGGGGTTGGCATGGATGGGACTCTGGGTGCAAGCCGTCACCGGTCAATGCTCGACGTTCAACGTGTGCAACGACGGGCTGATCATTGCGGGCACCGCCGTCGCCATGCTCGCGCCGATCGTCCTTTGGTTCGCTGCCGTGGTCGTGTCGATCGTGTTGATCGTCCGCGAACGCTGGGCCTGGTGGGTTGCGCCGGTCGCACTCGTCGTCGCCTACGCGGTGCAGTGGCTCGGCTCGGGGATTGCGCAGTGGGGTGCGAACTGGCCGTAAGCGTGGATCCTGTGCGGCATGAGGCGAGTCGCCTGCGCGACCGCATCCCCGTCGCCCAGTATCCCGTCGCACGGCTCGCCGCGCGCTACGCGCCTGATGCTCTTGCACAGGTCAATACGAACCGGGAAGACCAGCTCTCGGTTTCGCCGAGCACAGCGCCTGGGGTCGCCGAGCGTCGTCGGGAGGCCGGTCAGCGCGATCAGGCGAACCCTTGAGGGCGACGATGATGTCGCTGCGCGGTTCGTCGATGATTGCGCCGAGCGTCGAATCGACACGCAGCGCCTCAACTTCGAACGTCTCGCGTCGAGCATGGTCGCCGCACAGACTAGGTGGATGCCTTGAGCGCGAGGCGTATAACCCAGCCCGAGGGCCTGGCCTCCTACTACAGAGAGGCACTACGGAACGTCGAAGTTCGTCCGGTGCCACCGCTCGCTCGACGAATCGGACCAGCGTTCGTATCCGAGAGTCCGCAGGAGAAGGGGGCCGCGGTGCTCGTCGAGTCCAAAAACTCGATCGAAATGATCCCGTCGCCAAACCGGGTCGGCACACACTGCCTCAACGAGGTCGGGTGACAGGTACTCGCTGTCGTTCCATTGTTTCGCAAGGTCGCGAAACCTCCGGTACCTGACTCTGATGGCCGCCCGCTGGACTGACAACGCGGTTTGAACAGTTCCGACGGTGCCCAGGCTTCCAATTACGAAGTCGATCGCGTAGGCAAACAATTGTGCGTCGCCGCCGAAGCCACCGGTTGTGAGAATGATCGTGGCGGGCGATTCGTCAGCTTCTTCTCCGAAGTAGGCTCGAGTAGCGCCGACGGTGAGATCAACCGGGTACAGCTGCATGAGCCGATCTGGGTATTCCGGGTCGTTCCAGATGATGCCAACGAGCTTGCCCTCAAACCGAGCGTCCACCTGATCTCGAACGGCTCGCTCGGCAGCATCGATGAGACGCTCCGAGGGATCTGCGACGACCAAGACGTCAGCGTCGACGGCCGGTCCGCAATCGGCAGAAACATGGATGTGAAGCGTCGTTTCGGGCATCTTGAGAGTATGTCGGAGCATCCCTCACGACGGAATCGCACGCTTGTACCCCCTTCTGGGCACGTACTCCCACGTGTCGCCGAGCGATGCTCATTCGGCGGTGCGCGAGGATGAGCTGTGGCGCATCGAACGCGCCGAACCCTTACCGACCGACCAGGAGTGCCCCTACCGTGGTGAACCACGTCTCCTTCATCTGGAACATCGCCGAATCCCTTCGCGGCCCGTTCAAGCCTTCTGAGTACGGGTCGGTGGTGCTGCCGTTCACGGTGCTGCGCCGCCTCGACGCAGTGCTCGCCGGAACGAAGGCGCAGGTACTCGAGACGGCCGCCGCGCAGCCTGAATCGCTCCCGGAGATGATCCGCGACCTCCAGTTGCGCGAGGCATCCGGCCACGAGTTCTACAACACGAGCCCGTTCACGATGGCGAAGCTCACGGCCGACCCGGCCGACCTGCGCGAGAACCTCGCCTCCTACCTCGTCGGGTTCTCCGAGAATGTGCGCGACATCTTCGAGCGATTCGAGTTCGACAAGACCCTGAGCAAGCTCGCCGAGAAGAACAAGCTCTTCGCGGTGACCGAGAAGTTCGCGCAGGCGAACTTCCACCCGAGCGTGGTCAGCAACATCGAGATGGGACTCGTGTTCGAGGAGCTCATTCGGTGGGCGAACGAGCGTTCGAACGAGACCGCGGGTGATCACTACACGCCGCGCGAGGTGATCGCGTTGATGGTGCAGCTGCTGTTCGCGCTCGACGATGACGCGCTGACGAAGCCGGGCACGGTCCGCTCGATCTACGACCCGACGGCAGGCACGGGCGGCATGCTGTCGGTCGCGGACGAGTACCTGCACTCGGTGAACCCGGGCATCAACCTGAGCCTGTACGGGCAGGACATCAACGATGGGTCGTATGCGATCTGCAAGGCCGACATGGTCATCAAGGGGCAGGACGTCGACAACATCCGGCTCGGCGACACCCTCACCGAGGACCACTTCGAGGACAAGAAGTTCGACTATGGGCTCTCGAACCCGCCGTTCGGCGTCGACTGGAAGGACCAGCGCACGGAGATCGAGGACGAGCGCGCCAAGCTCGGCTTCAACGGCCGGTTCGGCCCCGGCACCCCGACGGTCAGCGACGGCGCGATGCTGTTCCTGCTGCACCTGGTCTCGAAGATGCGCAAGCCCGCCGACGGTGGCTCGCGGATGGCGATCGTGCTGAATGGGTCGCCGCTGTTCTCCGGGGGTGCCGGCGGCGGCGAGTCGAACATCCGCAAGTGGCTGCTCGACCACGACCTCGTCGAGGCGATCATCGGCCTGCCGAAGGACATGTTCTACAACACCGGCATCTCGACCTACATCTGGGTGCTCAGCAACCGCAAGACGGATGACCGCCGGGGCCGCGTGCAGCTCATCGACGGCCGCGAAATGTTCCAGAAGCTCCGCAAGGGCCTCGGCTCCAAGCGCAACGAACTCTCGCCCGAGAACATCGCGGAGATCGTGCACCTGTACGCCGGATTCGAGGACGGCGAGCACTCGAAGATCTTCCGCAACGAGGACTTCCTCTACCGCACCATCACCGTCGAACGCCCCCTCAAACTCAACTGGCAGGCCACGCCCGAGCGCATCGACGCCGTCTTCGAGACCAAGCCGGTCCAGAAACTCAATGACGCGGATGCCTCGGCGCTCCGCGCCACCCTCCTTGCGCTCGGCGAGCGGGTCGAGACCACTTCGCTGGTCGAGCCTGTCGAGACCAAGATGTGGACCGATCGCCCCGCGTTCCAGAAGGCGCTGAAGGATGCCGCGAAGGCCGAAGGCTTCACCCTCCCGGCACCGCTCCTGAAGACCCTCGCCCTCGCCCTCGGCGAGCAGGATGACTCCGCCGAACCGTGCCGCGACCCCAAGGGCAACCCCGAACCGGATGCCTCGCTCCGCGACACCGAGAACGTGCCCTGGGCCCAGGACGTCGACGCCTACATCGCCCGCGAAGTCCTCCCGTACGCACCGGACGCCTGGATCGATCATGCGAAGACCAAGGAAGGCGCCGAGATCCCCTTCACCCGCCACTTCTACCAGTACGTCCCGCCTCGGCCCCTCGAAGAGATCGACCGCGACCTCGACGCCGTCATGGACCAGCTCCGCGCAATGCTCGTGGAGGTCGAGCGGTGAGCGAGTCCCCGAAGCGGGTGCAGCTCAAACGCCTTGCGACCTGCACGCTCGGCAAGATGGTTCAAACCACGTCGTCGGAAGGTGCAGTCCAGGCCCCGTACCTCCGCGCAGCTCACGTTCAACCTAGCGGCCGCCTCATCGATCTCCCGGACCAGCGCATGTGGTTCTCGAACGCGGAACTCCGATCGCTGACCCTCCGCCGAGATGACGTCGTGATCGTTGAAGGTGGAGCCGGCTACGGCAGGTCGGCCGTACTTCATGAAGACATGGACGGCTGGGGCTTTCAGAACTCCATCATCCGCGTCCGTCCCACCCAGTCACGAGCTGACGGACGCTTCTTGGACTACGCCATCCAGGCTGCGCTCGACTCTGGCGAAATCGACTCGGTTGTCAGCACAGCGACGATCCCGCACTTCACCGCGGAGAAGGTGGCGCGGCTGCCCATCGCTGAGCTTGCAGTAGAGGAGCAGCGGGCGATTGCGGACTATCTGGATCGGGAGACGGCGCAGATCGACGCGTTCATCGCGAAGAACGAGGAACTCATCGCCCTCCTCACCGAACGCCGCGCCGCCGCCATTGAGCTCGCCGTGGCGCCCGCAGAGTTGCCTGAGGCATGGGACCACTGCCAGGTTCGCCGGCTTGGGCCCAAGAACAACTCGGGCGTCAGTGTGAACGGCTACTCCGTTCCCGCGGAGGGTGACGAGATCGGGGTCCTCAAGACCGGTGCGGTTTCGAAGGGCTACTTCGACCCGAGCGAGAACAAGCGAGTCGTCGAGGAGGAAGTCGACCGCGTGGCGACTCCGGTTCTAGGCGGGACTCTCATCGTCAATCGTGCGAACACTCCCGAACTCGTCGGCAGCGCTGGCTACGTCAAGCGCGACCACCCAACCTTGTACCTTTCGGACAAGCTCTGGCAGCTCACATTTTCAGGCGCCGACGCGGCCTACATGCATTATTGGACACTGTCTGACGCGTACCGCTCGCAGCTTCGGGGGCTCAGCGTTGGTGCGAGCTCGAGCATGCAGAACCTCAGCTACGGCGACTTCCTGTCCGTTCTGATCTCGGTGCCGTCCCTGCCCGAACAGCTCGCGATCGTTGAACGGCTGAATCGCGCAACCGCCGAGATCGATGCCGCGATCGAGGTTGGTCGTAGGGGCATTACTCTCGCCCGCGAGCGTCGCGCTGCGCTGATCTCGGCTGCGGTGACGGGGAAGATCGATGTGGGGGTGGCTGTGTGACGGGTCCGGCGGGCGCGCATCTTGAGTCGGTGTTGGAGTCGGAGATCGCTGAGCATCTGGCCGCGAACGGCTGGTTGTACTCGCCGACGGATGCGGGCTACGACCGTGAGCTCGCGTTGTTCCCTGAGGACGTGGTCGGCTGGCTTGAGGAAACGCAACCGGAGGAGTTCGCGAAGGTCGTCCGGCCCGGGGATACGGAGGTGCAGCGTGCGACGGGGGCGCGGAGCATCCTGGATCGGTTGGTGAAGGCGCTGGACAACGATCCGTTGAAGCACGGTGGCACGATCCGGATCCTGCATGAGGGGTTCTCGATGGTGCCGGCTGTGGGTGGGGCGGTGAAGTTCAAGCTGGCGCAGTTCCGGCCGGCGACGACGAACAATCCGGTCACGTTGGACGCGTACGCGAAGATGCGGGTGCGGGTGATGCGGCAGGTGCACTACGCCGCGAAGCATCCGAACAAGGCGTTGGATCTGGTGCTGTTCGTCAACGGCATCCCGGTGTCGACGATAGAACTGAAGACGGACTTCACTCAGCCGATCGAGAACGCGGTCGAGCAGTACCGGTTCGATCGGTCGCCGGCGGGGGAGCCGTTGTTCGCGTTCGCGAAGCGGTCGCTGGTGCATTTCGTGGTGTCGAACTCCGAGGTGCGGATGACGACGAAGCTCGTCGGCGCGAACACGCGGTTCCTGCCGTTCAACCGCGGGCATGACCAGGGGGCGGGGAATCCGGTGAACCCGGATGGGTCGGCGTCGTCGTACTTCTGGGAGGAGATCCTGCAGCGCGACGCGTGGCTGTCGCTGCTCGGGTCGTTCGTGCACCTGCAGGTCGAGGTCGACGTCGATCCCGACACGGGGAAGAAGACGAAGACCGAGAAGGTGCTGTTTCCGCGGTACCACCAGTGGCGGGCGGTGACGAGGCTCGTCGAGGCGGCGCGCGTCGAGGGCCCGGGCAATCGGTACCTGGTACAGCATTCGGCGGGGTCGGGCAAGACGAACTCGATTTCGTGGCTCGCGCATCGGCTGTCGCAGTTGCACGACGACGCGAATGAGCGGGTGTTCGACACCGTGGTCGTGGTGACCGATCGGACGGTGCTCGACAAGCAGTTGCAGGATGCGATCTCGCAGTTCGAGAAGCAGGCCGGCGTGGTGCAGTCCATCACGAAGGATGGCGGGGAGTCGAAGTCGAAGCAACTCGCCGACGCGCTCACGGGTGGCAAGCACATCGTGATCGTGACGATCCAGTCGTTCGAGGCGCTGATCACCGCGATCCAGACCCTGCCCGAGCTGCAGGGGCGCAGGTTCGCGGTGATCGCGGACGAAGCGCACTCGTCGCAGACCGGGTCGACTGCGGGAGCGCTGACGAAGGTGCTTTCGCCGGCAGAGCAGGCCTCGGTCGCCGAGGGTGCACCGATCGATTCGGACGCGTACCTGCAGTGGGCGATGATGGTCACAGCGAAGGCGCCGAACATCTCGTACTTCGCGTTCACGGCGACACCGAAGGCGAAGACGCTCGAGCTGTTCGGGCGTGTGCCCGACGCGAATGGCGCGGTCGTGGCATCCACTGGTCTTGATGGTTCGGTGGCGCCACCGGAGCCGTTCGATCTGTACTCGATGCGGCAGGCGATCGAGGAGGGGTTCATTCTCGACGTGCTCGCGAACTACACCCCGTACAAGGTGGCGTGGCAGTTGCAGCATCCCGGCGCTGACTACGACGGGCTCGACGAGGTCGACGAGTCGACCGCGGTGAAGGCGCTCGTGCAGTACGTGCGGCTGCACCCGACGAACATTAGCCAGAAGGCGAAGGTCGTCGTCGATCACTTCCGCACGTACGTGCAGTCGGAGCTCGACGGCAAGGCGAAGGCGATGGTCGTCACCGGGTCGCGCAAGGAAGCGGTGCGGTGGAAGAAGTACCTCGACCAGTACCTCGCCTCGTCGCAGGTGCAGGGGGTGCGTGCGCTCGTCGCGTTCTCGGGGACGGTCGACGACCCTGAGGATGTCGGTGAGGGGCTGACCGAGAAGACGCAGAACGACCGGCTGCACACGACTGATCTCGCGGAGGCGTTCAAGCCGTCGACGTACAACGTGATGATCGTCGCGGAGAAGTTCCAGACCGGGTTCGACCAGCCGCGGTTGGTCGCGATGTACGTCGACAAGCAGCTCGGTGGGGTGCAGGCCGTGCAGACGCTGTCACGGCTGAACCGGACGTACCCGGGCAAAGAGAAGACGTTCGTGCTCGACTTCGTGAACGAGCCGGGAGACGTGTTGGATGCGTTCCTGCCGTACTTCCGTGGCGCGCAGTTGACAGCGCTGACCGACCCGAACCTCATCTACGACCTGGTCGGGAAGCTGGACTCGGCCGGGATCTACACGATGCAGGAGGTCGAACAGGCGTTCGATGCCGCGCTGATGGGCGGGGCGAACGCGAACTCGAAGGTGACGGCGGCAACAGCGCCCGCCGTCTCACGGTTCAATACCCGCTGGGTGTCGGCCGTACTCGACGGTGACAAGGCGGAGCAAGACGAGCTGAAGCTGTTCAAGGCGGATGTCGGCCAGTTCGTGAAGTTCTACGACTTCATCTCGCAGGCCCGGAACCTCGAGGACACCGACCTGCCGCGCCGGCATTACTTCTTCCGCCGGATTCTGCCGCAGATGTCGACCGCGACGTACGACGACCCGGTCGACATCTCGAAGGTGTCGCTCGTCGGCGTGCAGATCAGCGCGGGGGAGTCGGTGCAGCTCAAGCTCGGACAGGGGCCTGGGCTCGACCCGATCTCGGCGATCGGGTCGGGCGCGGTGCACGAGAAGCACCGGTCGGCGCTCGAGGCGATCATTGCGAAGCTGAATGAGCGATTCGGCGACAAGTACGCGCCTGGTGCCGTGGATATCACGATCGGCGGGGTGCTCGGGCGGCTTGCCCTGGATAGTGACCTCGTTCAACAGGCTGAAGTGAACACGCCGGAACAGTTCAAGGAGTCGCCCGCACTCGCGAAGGCGTTCAACAAGGCGATGCTTGGGACAAGGGATGAGACACCCCGGATCGTCGACGACGTCTTCGGTGACACGGGGATCTATCAAGAGTTGAGCAAGGCTTTGCCGGCGATGTTGTACGAGTTCCTCCGCAATTCGCAAGGAGGCGATCCGGAGTGATCCATTCCCCAGAAATGAGTGAACTGGAGCGCTCGGTGATTGCCAGATGTCCACGTGATCGCTGAGCTGTCCGCGTGGGCCGCCTTGCTGGCGGCGTGTCTGACGATTGCGCTGGAGATTTGGAAAGTGCGGCGACCGTCAGCATCCGACGGCGAGCGGCCAACTGAATCTGTCAACGACGACCTCCCGATGTTCTTCAGGAACGTCACGGTTTCGGGCGCTTTGCCCATTGCAGCATTGATCCTCGCCGCCCACGCGATCGGCCTTACGTCAGACGACTTCTACCTTCGCGCCGAGCTGCTTGATCCAACTCATGCCCGATCTCTCATAGCCGAGGCAGTAGCGCGACCCTCTCAGCCGCTCGATACTTCGGGGCTCCCGTCTAATAGCGCCGACATCGTTGAGGCCAATCGCGTCGAATCGGTGGGTGCGTTCCTGCGAGCGGTGGTGACTTTGCTCGCATTCGCGATCGCGATCCTGCTCCTGCGTTTTCTCGGCGCGTACGCGATTCGAGCTGGCCAATCCATGAAGCAGCATGGATTGGTTTGACAGTCCGCCCTGGTCCGCAAGACCGCGGTTGCTCGCAGGTGATTGCTACTCCTCAACCCCCGGATCCCCGCCCGACAGCCCGCCGTCGGTCGAGTCCGTCATCGGCTCCGCGTTGCCAGGTGCTCCGGGCTCGGCGCCCGAGTCATCCGCTCCGCCCGGCTCGTCGCTAGCCGAACGATCGCGGTCGGCCTCCTCGCGCGTCCCGGCGTCGTCGGCGTCGCGCGCGGCGTCGCGGTCGATGAACTCCTCGGGTGCGACATCCTCCGGATTCGTGCCGCTGGGGGTGGTCGAGTCGGTCATGACTGCTCCTCTCGTCGTCGTTGAGTTTCAGGCCTCGGATGCCTCCATCCGAGCTTCCAGCGTCGCCCGGATGCCTCCTCGGCGGCAGGGGCTTGACCGCGCGAGGAAGCCGCTCGCCGCGATATCGATCTGCCAATTGTTCTGACACGGGTGAGGGTGCGCCGGGTAGGACGCGCTCTACTGATCTGACAATCTCAGGGAGTCTCGTCTCGTGGGTCTGACGGATGCTCAGAGTGATGCGAGAGCCTCATGGGATCAGGCAGGCTATTGGCGCAGTTAACTTTAGGAGCAGGCGAAGAATGACTCACGAGCAACTCGATGCGGACCCAATTCTCGTTCTCGATCGGTTTGACGATGAGATTGTCTTGGCATGCCCGCTTTTCCAACGTCGATTTGTCTGGGGCGAACGCAACATCAAGCAATTGTTCGACGATATCGATACCGTCATCGACGGCGCATATACGAAGAGATTTCTGGGCGCGCTCGTGTTCAATAACGAAGCGCCGACCACGTCGGCCGCTGCAGGCCGATATTGGATTATCGATGGTCAGCAGCGGTTAACGACGCTTTACCTGATTCTTGTCGCCGTTGCCGAGCAGGCGAGCGCCATGGGCGAACCAGGAATCGAACTCGCTCGCGATACGTTTCACACTTACCTCGTAAGCAATAAGAAGAACACCAAGGGAGTTCCGAAGCTTCGTCCCACGCTCGTCGACTCCAAGCAGTTCGAAACGATCCTCAACCGCGCTGCGGTGAAATGTGGGATCAAGGGCGTCCAGGCTAGCCCCAGTCTGGCGGTGGGCGACGAGAGCGGGGCGATGCGACAGGGCTACAAGGTGATCATGAGGTGTATCTCGGACAGGCTCATGAGTACACGCGTCTCCGCCGAAGGCGCGGTCTCAGACTTTTCAACCCTTGAGACGCTCAGAGAAACGATCCTCGAAAGGCTTGAGCTCGTCGAAATTCGCCTCGGGCTCGAGCATGACCCCAACGAGGTTTTCGATCGACTGAACAAAGAAGGCGAGCGGCTCGGCATCATCGATCTTGTCCGAAACGAGGTTCTGAAACACCTTGACGCTGATCCCAAAGCAGCCCAGGCCGCCTACAGCCAGGAGTGGAAGCCGTTTGAAGATGCTTTCGCTGATGATTCATCGAAGGCGAAGTACTTTTTTCCGTTTGCCTTGACGCTGAGTGATTCGGTGACGCAGGCTACGACTTTCTCGACGCTGTCAAACGATTGGAAAGAGATCACCGACGATCCGGTCGCAGAGATCGTTCGCCGTTTGCGTCGTCACCAGTCGGCATATAACGCGATTCACTCGGCGCGACTTCAGCTGATAGACGAACCCGTTCGCGAACAGGTTCGGCGCCTAACTGCCCTCAACCGGCCTTCGTCGGTCTATCCGTACGTGATGCAGCTGCTGACGGCAACGGCCGAGGGCGACGCCTCTACGTCTGATGCGGCCGAGTGTCTACACGTAATTGAATCCTTCTTGATTCGTCGCGCCTTCTGTGGGATCGAGCCAACAGGTCTCCACGCCATATTCAAGCGGCTCTGGAATCTCGCCGGCTCTGACGCAAGGGCAGTACGCGCGGGAATTGTGTCCAAGACGGTGACCTTTCCGTCTGATGCGCAGTTCGAAGCCGCGATCAGATTTGGCGACCTGTATCACCGAAAGATCTGCTCCTACGTACTCGAAGAGTACGAACGCGCACATACCTCGGGGGACATTCTCAAGTCCTACCCGTCGATTACGGTCGATCACGTCGCCCCGCAGGAGCGGAAGGGTTCTTGGGCGGCATCTTTCACGCCCGAAGAGCACGCAGAACTTCTGCACACATGGGCGAATCTGGTCCCACTATCGAGCGAGGCAAATAGCTCCAAAGGCACAAGCAGCTGGATAGAAGCTCAGTCCAAGCTGAAACTGGAGACCGTGTTCTCCACGACGAAGCACCTCTACGACTCTCACGTCGAATGGAACGCGGACAGTGTCCGTCAGCGGGGCGACGTTCTCGTGCCATGGGCGCTTGCAAGATGGCCCGAGTTTGGCGACCCAGCGGACTTCAGCGCGCTCGAAACACAGGGATTGACCGGCCAATAGGGCGAGCTCCCTTTTCATGATCTTCGCGGATGTATCGGCGATGCGGCATCCGATTCGATCGAAGTAGAAAGCAGATTCCCTTGCCCATCGAACGCGCCGGCGCAAGCCCGTCGCGGCATCGGATCGGGCCGACGTACGGTGGCGGCATCCGCACGTTTCACCGGTGAAACGCGAACCGAGGAGGACATGATGATGACCGACCGGCATGACGAGCCCGAGGGCGACGTGAAGGGCTACGACGGCGAGCGGCCCGACGGCGAAGACATCCACCTGCCCGAGGAGCGGGAAGAGGACGGCGAGACCGTCGAGGCCGACACCGCCTCAGGCGGTGCGCCCGAACCGGCGTAACCGGCATAGCCGGCGGCGTCGGCGAGTGACCGCGACACAGGCGAACGCCCCGGGCGGCCAGGTCGGCCGCGCCGGGGCGTCGCGCCGGGGCATCCGGCGTGTCCGCTCACGCCTCGTACTTGTCGTGCTCCGCCGGCGGCTCCTGCAGTGCACGCACCTCGACGGGGGACTGCACGACGGCCGACGCCTTCGCGGCCCAGTCGATCGCCTCCCCCTCGGTGGCGACGTCGATGAGCCAGAATCCGCCGAGGTACGACTCGGCGACGACGAACGGCTCGTTGCGCACGACGGTCTCGCCCGAGGTGGCGTCGACGTTCTTCGCGGTCGACGGCGGGTAGAGGCCGCCGGCGTACACCCAGGCGCCCGCGTCCTTGATGGACTGGTTGAACGCTCCGACGGCTTCGATGACGGCTGCGATCGCCTCGGGGTCGGTCTCGCGGAGCGAGTCCATCGTGGGCTCGGAGTCCGACGGGTGGGGCAGGGTGAGGAAGTAGACGGTCACGGTTCCGTTCCTTTCGAGGTGAAGCGGATGCCGCGGGTGCGGCTCCGGCGGCCGGATCTCGGCCGCCCTCACTCATGCGTCGAACGGCGATCGGCCCGATCGACATGCACGTCGGAATTCTCCCGAGCGGGCTGGGCCGCCGCCAGCCCGTTAGGCTCGGCTGGACGACAGCGAGCGCGCGAACTTGCGAACTCGCGAAGCGCGAACGCACGAACTCACGAACCCGCGATCCCTGGGTGAGATCCCGCGGACTGAGAGCCGGCTTCGCGGCGGCCCGGCCACCGAACCTTGACGGGGGAGACATCCATGCACGACCAGCTGCTGCTGGGCATCCTGGCCATCGCGATCGGCGTCGGCGTCGGCCTCCTCGCGTTCGTGCCGTACGTCGCGATCGCGTACCGCCGCCACGGCCGGCTGACGGCGTGGCGCGTGCTCGTGCCGTTCGCGATGCTCGTCTACGGCATCGCCGTGTGGACCTACACGCTGCTGCCCCTGCCCGACCCCGACGAGATCGAGCGGTGCGCCGGCGTGAACCTCAACCCGGGCGAGTTCGTCCCCGAGATCGCGGGAGCGATCGGGCGGGGGCATCCGCTCACCGACCCGGCCGTGCTGCAACTCGCGCTGAACGTGCTGCTGTTCGTGCCGCTCGGCGTGTTCGTGCGCCTGCTGTGGCGGCGCGGCGTGGTCGTGTCGCTCCTCGCCGGACTCGGCCTGTCGCTGCTCATCGAGCTCACGCAGCTCACCGGCGTCTGGGGCCTCTACCCGTGCGCGTACCGCGTGTTCGACGTCGACGACCTGCTCACCAACACCCTCGGCGCGGTGATCGGCTCGCTGCTGTCGCTCACGCTGCCCGCGAGCTGGCGTCTGAGCGCAGCGGATGCCTCGGCCGCCGCCCATCCCACGCCGGTCACGCGTGCCCGCCGGGTGCTGGCGATGGTCGTCGACGCGATGTCGGTGCTGTTCATCACCGCGACCGTGCAGCTCGCGACAGTCGGCGTCGTCGTGTTGCTGTTCGATGGCGACCCGACGCCCGAGTTCCTCGCCGCGGTCGCGCTCGTCGCACCCGCCATTCCGTTCGTCATCACGGCGATCCCGGCGCTCGTCGCCGGCCGCACCATCGGGGATGCGGCCGTGCGCCTGCAGTACACCGGCTCGAGGTATCCGACCTGGGCGGCGCGGCTGCTGCGGTTCCTCGGCGGGATCGGCGGCATCCAGCTGCTCGCCGCGTTCACCGGGTCGTCGGGCTGGTACTCGCTCGCCCTCATCGCCTCGCTCGTCGCGACGCTCGCGTCGACCGGCGGGCGGGGATTCCCGGGGTTGTTGAGCGGGCAGCGGGTGGCGGATGCGCGGAAGCCCTCACAGGTGGAATATCGCGAATCGTAGATGTTCCGCGTCAAGCGCCATCGCGAATCACAACGATGGCGCTGCTCACACGTGGACGTGGACGTGGACGTGGAAGTTGCTCGGTGACCTGTGGAACCGGGCTGAATACGGCGGCAGAAGTCTCGAAGCCCAAGCATCCGAGGTACCCCCGAAGGGGGGCGCCGACGGGGAGATCGTTATCTCCCCGAGATCGTTCGCGTGCCCAGAAATCGCTACGGTCACTTCAGCCCCTACGCCCTCGGAAGGACCCGACCCCTTTGCAACGACGCAGCATCCTCATCGCGACTTCGAGCCTCGCACTCGCGACGACCCTCTCATTCGCCGCAACAACGGCGGCATCGGCCACTGACATCCCCGTCGCACCGGCGCTCTCGCCCACCGTCGGGCAGCCCGTTTGGCCCACTTCGCCGCCCACGCCGCCGACGACCCCGCCCGTCGAAGAGACGAAGACGCTTGCGCTCACTCCGGCCGAGATCATCGTCAAGCCGGGCGAGTCCGTCACGTACCAGGTGACGGTGCTCGATCGAGAGGGCGGCGTGCCCCTCGACCCGCAGCCCGAGCTGGACTACTTCTTCGGCACCGACGACGGTTCGGCCACTGTCAACGGAAGCACGGTGACCGCCGGCGAGAGCAGCCCCGGAAGCGCGGTGTTCGTCCGATCCGGCCACCAGTACGGCGTGGCGACCCTGATCGTGCTCGGTGCTCCCGTCGACCTGCAGGTGACGCCGAGCGCGACGAGCGTCGAACTCGGTGGCTCGCTCACCTTCTCGGTGAGCGGAGTCGACAAGTGGGGAACGCCCATCGACCCCGCCGATGCGGTGTTGACCAGCTCCGTCGCGACCGACGTCATCGACGGGCAGACCGTGACCTTCCCGACCGCGAGCCCGCACACGATCACGGCGACCGTCGACGGCGTGAGCACCTCGGTGACCATCGAGGTCGTCGCGGCCGCGGCCGCCGCCGCATCGAATGGCCGAGGTCTCGCCGAGACGGGCGCCGACGCCGGCTTCGGCGGCATCGCGGCGCTCCTGCTGGGCGCCGGTGCGATCGCGGTCATCGCGGCTCGTCGCCGGGAGGCCGCCCGCGGCTGAACGACCCGATCGGAGGGGCGGATGCGTCGGCGCATCCGCCCCTCCGTCGTTCGTACGCCGGCGATCCACCTCCTTGATGCGCGATCGGTGCTGGGGTCGTGCATCGTTGCGGTGCCTCGGCCGGATCGGGTGTGCCGATCCCGCCTCATCGTCGATGGGGCGAGCCGGCATGCGGAACCCGGAATGCGACTTCATGCGCGAACCGAGCGAAGCAGGGCGGCTCGGCGTGACGTGCGGGCCTGCTGAGGCGAAGCCGCGCACGCAGAAGGGCCGGACGCGTCCCCCTGCGCCCGACCCGGTCCCTGCGCCGCGAGCCCCGCCCGCGGCATCCGCGACAACCCTGCCCCGCGGCATCCGCCGCAGGCGCCCGCCCGCGGCATCCGCTCAGTGCGTCGCGATCGACAGCCCGAGCGACGCGAGCACCCCGAAGACGACGCCCCAGAGGATGATCGCGATCGTCTGCCAGAGGATCACGAGATTGCGATTGGCGCCGAACGAGATCATCGCGGCCGACGTGATCTGGGTCGGCAGGATCGTCGGGCCGAGCAGGCTCACGCCGGCGATGCCGTACCGGTCGAACGAGCGGCGCAGCTTCTCGCGGCGCGGCGACTCCCCGGGTCCCGCGGTGGTGACGGATGCCTCGTCGACGTCGGCGGCACCGGCTCCCGCACCGCGCACACTTGCGCCGGGCGCACCTGCACCGACGAGGGCGCGCTTGCGGCGCCGCATCTCGATCGCCGTGCGGCGGGTGCGGTCGGCGACGAGCACGACGATCAGCATCGAGAGGAAGTTGCCGATCACCGCGACGCCGACGGCGACGACCACCGGCAGCCCGATGAGCACCCCGATGACCGAGCCGGCCTCGACCTCGACGAACGGGATCGCCGAGACGATCATCACGCCCAGCCACTGGAGCCAGTCGGGGAAGGAGGCGGCGAATCCCTGCAGTGCGTCGATCATGGCGAAGCCTTTCGTGAGCGGTGGAGCGATGACATCCGTCGCGGTTGCGATACCTCCATCCAACGATTCGGCGCCGATCGGCGGCAGTGTCGTACCGTCACGACTTGCGCGTGCGATCGCGCACGTCAGGGCATGACATCTGTCACTGCCGGGCGTCGGATGCCTCGAATACGCTCGGAACCGTGCCTGCAACGCCCGCGCCCGCCGAACGATCCCCGGGAGAGCCGACGCCGCCAGCATCGACGCCGCCAGCGCCGCCGCCGGCATCGACGCGGGCCGTACCGACGCCGCCGGTCGCCGCCTCGCGCAGCGTGCACACCACCTGGCTGTACACGCTCAGCAGCTTCGTGTTCTTCATCGGCTTCTACGACGTCTTCGTCGCGCTGATCCTGCTCGAGGGGTACGTGCCGGCCCCCGGCGCGCTGATGGCGTCGCTCGTGGTGCTGCAGCTCGTCTGCGCCGGCCTGCAGATCCGGTACTGCTGGTTCCTGCGCGTCGGCCGCGGTGGCGGCCTGCCGCACCCCGCGTGGACCGTCGCGGTGCTCGTGCCGGCCGCAGCCGTCTACGTGCTCGGACTCTTCGCCCCCGGCGGCGGATTCGTCGCCGCGGCGGCGCTCTGGGCGAGCGCGTGCCTCATCGCGTGCCTCGTACCGCGGCGTACGGGGTGGCTCGTGCTCGGGGCATCCGCTGCCCTCGTCGTCGCGCACCTGCTCATCGCGCAGCGCATCGGCGGCATCGCCGCGAATGCGTTCGAACTCGGATCCGGCGGCTGGCCCGTGCTCGTCTACTCGGCACTGCTGCCCGCGATGCTGTTCTCGAGCCTGTGGTGGTGGCAGATCGTCGTGCAGCTCGACCGCAACCGGCGCATCGCCGCAGAGCTCGCCGTCACGCAGGAGCGGCTGCGGTTCGCGAGCGACCTGCACGACATCCAGGGCCACCACCTCCAGGTCATCTCGCTCAAGGCCGAGCTCGCCGAACGCCTGCTCGACCGCGACCCGCAGGCCGCGCGCGACAACATCCACGAGGTGCGGCTCATCGCCAAGGAGGCGCTCGAGGGCACCCGCTCCCTCGTCGCCGGATACCGCCAGGTCGCCCTCGACGACGAACTCGAGAACGCCCGCGAGGTGCTCACTGCGGCCGGCGCCGACTGCACGCTCGAGCTCGCCGACCTGCCGACGGATGCCGCCGCGCGCAGCGCGCTCGGGTCGGTCGTGCGCGAGGCGACGACGAACATCCTGCGGCACAGCTCGGCGGCGCACGTGCGCATCGCCCTGCGCGTCGAGGGCGATCGGTGCGTGCTCGAGATCGAGAACGACGGGGTGACGGATGCCGCGGCCGATCCGCCGGGAACCGGATCCGGCATCGCGGGCCTTCGCGATCGCCTCGACGCGATCGGCGGCACGATCGAGACCGCGACGGATGCCTCGGGCTCGCAGTTCACCCTGCGCGCCGAGGTGCCGCTGCGCGTGGAGGCGGGCGCATGAGCGGCGCGGGCACGGGCGGCGCCGCGAAGGGCGAGGGCCGGAGCATCCGCCTGCTGATCGCCGACGACGAGCACCTGATCCGTGGCGCGCTCGTCGCCCTGCTGAACCTCGAGGACGATATCGAGGTCGTCGCGACCGCCGAGAACGGGGTCGAGGCCGCCGAGCAGGCGATCGCGACGACACCCGACGTGTGCCTGCTCGACCTCGAGATGCCCGAGGCCGACGGGCTCGAAGCGGCCGCGCGCATCGCGGCATCCGTGCCGTCGGCCCGCGTCGTGATCGTCACGCGCCACGCCCGCCCGGGCGTGCTGCGGCGGGCGCTCGCCTCGAAGGTCGCCGGGTTCGTGCCGAAGTCGACGCCCGCGGAGGAGCTCGCGCACGTGATCCGCGACGTCGCCGCAGGCCGACGCTACGTCGACCCCGAGATCGCCGCGACCGCGCTCAGCGCCGAACGCTGCCCGCTCACCGACCGCGAGCTCGACGCGCTGCGCTACAGCCGGTCGACGATGAGCGTGCAGCAGATCGCCGAGCGCCTGCACCTCGCGCAGGGCACCGTGCGCAACTACCTCTCGTCGGCGATGACGAAGCTCAACGCGTCATCGCGCCACGAGGCCGCCGAAAAGGCCTGGGAGCAGGGCTGGATCTAGCCCGTCCCGTCGTGTTCCGTGCCCCTCCGGTTCTAACCACGATCTGGCGACGGAACACCGTCGAGCACGGGTTCGAACGCCACGTGGTGGTTCGAATGAAGGGCGGGCGGCGTGGGGTCGGCGGGGTCAGCGGCGTTTGCGGACGCGGCGGGTCTCGACGCGGCCGACGTAGAGCTCCTTGAGGAACCCCGTGTTCTTGCGGAGGATCTCGCCGCATCCGAGGAACAGCAGCGGTCCGGCGATCAGTCCCATCCACCCCGGGATGCTCCGGGCGCGCCCGATGTCGGAGAGCAGCACGGCCGGGTCGCGGAAGGTCTCGGCCACGAGCCAGATCGTGAGCCCGGCGCCGAGCACGAGCCCGCCCACGGCGATCAGCACGATCACGGTCATCGCGACCACGACGCCGGGCGTGCGGTTGCGCGGGTACACGCGGACCTCCCGGGTCTCCATGCCGTCGCGTCGCCGTGCCACGGAGCGAGTCTAGGCACGGCCGCGGGCAGGGCATACTCCGTTCCCGTTCGGGCAGCGTGCCCGGGCGGGGCTGGCCGCACGGATGCCGCGGCGGTACGGTCGCCCTGAACGCCGGGGGTGGACGATGACCGGGGGTGGACGATGGCTGAGCGCGTGTGCGAGGTGTGCGGGTCGACCAATGACGCCGCCGCGCAGTTCTGCCGCTCCTGCGACACGTACCTCGGCTGGGACTCCGGCGCCTCGACGCTCGACGGCGAACCGCTGACCGGGCTCGTGCCGACCGTCGTCGACGCGGTGCCGACGACGCAGGTGCCGGTACAGGTCGAAGCGCCGGTGCAGGGTGGGTCGCCGACGGCAGCGGCCGCGACCGCCGGCGCGCCTGCGGCGACCGCCGCCGCGCAGGAGACGGCCGCCCATTCCGCAGCCGCCGCTGCGCCCGCGACGACCGAGGCGCCCGCGACCGCCGAGTCGCCCGCGACCGCCGACGCGCCCGATTCGATCGCCGCGAAAGCCTCCGCAACCGCGCCGCCCGAGTCATCCGTACCGTCGACCAAGCCCGCCCAGACCCAGCCCGCACCCACCCAGCCAGCGCCCACCCAGCCCGGCCCGTCGGTCCCCGACGCGTCGCCCGCGCCGCCGTCGGCGGCTGCGCCGGCTCGAATCGAGGCGCCCGACGCGTCGCTCGAGGTGACCGAGGCGATGGTCGCGCCGGGAGCCGCGGCGACCGTCGTGCTGAAGCTCGCGAATCCATCGTCGATCGTCGACGGCTACGACGTGACGCCCGTCGCCGCGCCCGACTGGGTCGACGTGACGGTCGGCGACACCCACCTCATGCCCGGGCAGGAAGGCGCCGTGCCGATCACGATCACGCTGCGCGAGGGCGTGCTCGTGCTCGCGCAGCGCATCGCGCTGACCCTGCGCATCTCGTCGCGAGCCGAACCCGAGCGTGCCGCCGAGGTCACGTTGCAGCTGACCGTGCCGCCGCTCGGGCCGAGCGCGACGCTCGAGGTGCGGCCGAGCCTGATCCGGCTCGAAGACCACGCGGCGGGCGAGTTCACGGTGCGGCTCGACAACCGGGCGGCGAACTTCCCGCAGACGGTTCGGCTCACGGCGACGGATGCCGAGGAGGTCGTGCGCTTCGCGTTCGCGCCCGCGGTCGTCTCGGTGCCCGCGGGGCAGGTCGTCGAACTCCAGGTCGCGTTCACGGCGCCCGAACCCGAACCCGGGCGCGAACTCAGCCGGCAGGTCACCGTCGGGGCCGGCAACGACGCCGGGCGCTCGGCGGTGACCCTCACGCTCGTGCAGCGCACCACGGCCGAGGCGGTCGACGCACCCGTGCGCGTGCGCATCGAACCGAGCACGCTCGAACTCGAGCGCGGCAACATCGGCGACTTCGACGTGATCGTCGACCACCGCGGCGGTGTGCACGAGGTGACCCTGACGCTCGCCGGACGCGACCCGGCGCAGGCCATCGGGTTCGCGTTCAGCAGCGAACAGGTCGTGCTCGAGCCGGGCTCGGTGCAACGCGTGCGCGGGCGGCTCAGCGCGCCGCTGCCGCCGCGCGGCGAGACGGAGCGGCATCCGTTCTCGGTCGTCGCATCCGACGGGGTGCGCGATGTCGAGGCGACCGGCGTCGTCGAGCTGTCGTCGCCGCCCGAGCCGATCCTCACGGCCGCGATCCGCGTCGAACCGCCGTCGCAGCTCATCGTCAACGAGCGGCAGGCGACGTTCCAGGTCGTCATCGACAACCAGCGCGGCCTCGACCCGCTCGCGGTGCGGCTCGACGGGGCATCCGAAGACGGTGCGGCGCGCCTCACGTTCTTCCCGGCCGAACTCTCGGCACCGCCCGGCGGCGTCGTCGCGGCACGACTCGTCGTCGACGCGCCACGGCCCGAGGCGAAGGAGTCGGTGCTGCGGCGCATCCGGGTGAGCGCCTCCGACGGCGTGCGATCGATCGAGACGGATGCCACCCTCACCCAGGCCGCGACCGACCGCCGGCCCGTCGTCAGCCGCATCCTCGTGATCATCGGCGGGCTGCTCGTGATCATCGGCGCGTTCATGGAGTGGTTCGCCGGGTTCGACGCGTTCCTGCCGTCGGCGCAGCTCATCGCCGAACTCGCGAGGTCGGGCGTCGACGTCACGAACCTGTCGCTGCTCGAACCCGCGGTCCGCGTGCTCGTGCTCGTGCTGGCCGCCCTCATGCTGCTCGGCATGATCGGCACGTCGGGCCGGCTCACGCGGTTCAGCGCCGTCGTCATCGTGCTCGTGACGCTCGGGCTGCTGCTGTTCCTCGCGGTAGCGGCGTTCGTGCCGCCGCTCGGGCTCGGACTCGTGCTGATCTGGCTCGGCGCCGTGCTCGGGTTCGTCGGCGGAGTGCTCGCGAAGCGGCGGGACTGAGGGAGGCGCTGAGGGCTGCTGCCGACCGTCGCCGTCGGCGATCCTTCGCGCTGTGCGGCTCGTCAGGCTCCGCGGCTCGTCAGGCTCTGCGGCCCGTCAGGCCCGCTGCCGGTCATGCCCCCGGAGCCGTGCCGGGGAACACCGTCGCGAACGAGACATCCAGGTACCGCAGCTCGTCGCGCGGAATCGCCGCCGTCACGAACACGCCAGGCGCGAGGTCGAAGCCGATGCCGTAGACGAACGGATCGGTGTCGATCTCGACGGCGGGCACGTCCACCCCGTCGAGGCGAGCAGTGACCCCGCCGCGGGCCGCACGGTCGGCGACCTGCCAGCCCGAATGGTCCTCCCACAGCGGCGTGCCGTGGACGTAGCCGACCTCGTCGCGGAAGCGGTTCATGAGGATGTGGTTGACGTGATGGGCGAGCAGCCACGGTACGCTCGCGTCCTCCGAGCGGTCGCGATGCCAGGACGTGCGCACCACCTCCCAGAGGTGCGGATGCCGCATGCGCTCGGCCTGCTCGACGAGCCACGCCGGCCGGGGCCACGGCGGTACGTCATCGAGCGCGTCACGCGTCGGCTCGTCATCGTCGTTGATAACGGAGCCGGCGAGGTTCACGGGATCGTCGCGGTCGTCGGGGTTGCGCCACAGTTGGTAGGTCAGCGACACCGTCAGCCGGGTCGTCGCGCGTGAACCCGACGGGTCGCCGTTGCGCCACGAGATCGACTCCTCGAACCCCGGGAATCCGGTGTCCTCGAGCGCGGCCTGCGGCGCGAGCCCGACCACCGCGAACGGCACCGACCGGAGCCGCGCGGTCGCCTCGACGCGCGGGTCCGGGGCATCCTCGGGAAGCACGCCGGCGAAGTGCATGCCATGTATGGTGGCGCGCTGCGGCGGGCCGGGGCAAGGGGCGGGCGGCGTTTCGTGGAGGTGCGGACGTTTCGCGTGGCGGTGCTGCTGCGCGGGTCGTGTCGGTGCGGTCGGTCGACTGCTCCTCCACAGGTCGCGATTCGGTGAGTTATTCACAGTCTGACCTGCGATTTCTCCGAGTGATGAGTGTCGGTGGGTGCAGGCAGGATGATCTCATGGACCCGACGCGCGACCAACTCGAGCAGCTCAGCTCGATGCTCGCGAGCGCCTTCGCCGACAGGTCCCCGGCGATCCGCACCGACGACGGACTGCTCGTCGAGGCACGAACGATCGAGGCGCTCGGCCGGTTGGTCGACGCACAGCGCGTGGCGGTCGCGGGTGAGATCGCCGAACGGTCGCGCGCCGAACTCGGGGACGCTCGGCTGTCGGCCCGCAGAGGCTGCCGTTCGGCGGTCGAACTCCTCGAACGCGTGACGGATGCCTCCGCCGCCGAGTGCCGGCGGCGCCTCGCGCTCGGAACGGCCACGCGGGAGCGTGTCGCCCTGAACGGTGCGCCGCTGCCGGCTCCGTTCCCCGCTGTCGCGGCCGCGCTCGCCGACGGGGCGGTCGGGTTGGATGCCGCGGCAGTCGTCGTCCGCGAGCTCGAGCGGGCCCAGGCCGTGGCCGATCCGGCTGCGATGGCCACGGCCGAGCGGTGCCTGGTGGCCGAGGCGATCGGGGCGGGCGAAGGGTCCCCACTCCGATGCACGGCCGACGAACTGCGGGTGCAGGCGCGCGCCTGGTCGACGTTCCTCGACCAGGACGGCCCCGAGCCGAGGGATGGCGCGCGCGACGTCTCGGGCGTCGGCGATGCCCGCGCCATGCGGCGGCGTGGATTCCGACTCGGACGAGCGCGCGACGGCCTGGTCCCGGTGACGGGCGACCTGATGCCGGAGGTCGCGGCGAGGCTGCGTCGCCTCTTCGATGCCTACGCGTCGCCGCGGGCCGGCGCCGGATTCCAGACCGCCGCCGAGCGCGCGGCGGCCGCAGCGACGGGCGAGCAGCGCACGCCCGACCAGCAGCGTCACGACGTGCTGGCCGCCGCGATCGACAGCGCGGCGAGGTCTGGGGAGCACCCGTCGATCGGCGGCGCTTCACCCACCGTGCTGGTGAGCGTGCGCCAATCCGATCTCGAGTCGGGTCGCGGCGTCGCGCACGCCGACGGCGTCGAGGCGCCGATCGCGCTGCGCGCCGCCCGGCACATGATCTGCACCGGCGGCACGCAGGCCGTGGTGCTCGACGACGCGGGTCGCATCATGTCGCTCGGCTCGCCCGAACGCTGCTTCACCCCGCACCAACGGCGGGCGATCACCGTGCGAGACGGCGGATGCGTGATTCCCGGCTGCTCGGTGCCGGCTTCGTGGTGCGAGATCCACCATGTCGTGCCCGACGCCGTCGGAGGACCGACGCATCCCGACAACGGGGTTCTGCTCTGCTGGTTCCACCATCGATCGATCGACACCTCGGGGTGGGGCATCCGGATGATCCGCGGTGTCCCGCACGTCCGCCCGCCGGCGTGGCTCGATCCGGGAGGAGGTTGGCGGCCCTCGACGAAATCGCCAACACGGTTCGCCGACCGGCGCGAAGGACGCGAACGAAGTCCGGCGGCGTGAGGACGACGAGAACTCGATGGGCTGCTGGGCGGTCGTGCGTGCAGGACGCGCTCCGACCGCCGGGCGCCGTACGTCCCGCGCGCGACCGCGGGGCGCTCGACCCGACTCCCCATCCGGGTCCCCATCGAAACGGAACGCCTCCACCGATACGATCTGATCTCGGGCCCGAGACCGTCGCGCCCACCCCCCTTCCGCTCAGCGTCGTCGAACGCTGCTCGAACGGAGCGCCGTGACCTCTTACGATCCGAACCAGCCGCCCCCGTACCCGGCGCAGCAGTACCCCGCGGCCCAGCAGACGCCGGGGCCGGCGCAGGCCCAGCCTTCGCCGGACCAGTCCGGGCAGCCCGGCGCTGCTCCAGAGCCGCCGGCACCACAGGGCGGCAAGTGGGCACTGCCCGTCGCGATCATCGTCTCGGCGATCCCGATCGTGCTCCTCCCGATCCTCTACATCGCGCTCATCGCCACGACTATCGCCCAGTCGGTGTCGTACAGCGAGTCGATCACCGACGACTTCGCCACATACGACGAGGGCGACGCCGGAGGCTCGGATTACGCACCGCTCCCCGTCGACCTCCCGTGGGACGTCGAGATCACCGACGCCGACACGATCGTCGACGAGTCGTTCGAGGAGGCGGGGTGGGAGTACACGGTCGAGGAGGGCCCGAGCTACCTCGGATACGACAACCCCGAGACCGGGTGCACCGTCTGGTACGACTACGGCGAGCTCGACCCGTCGATCGACGTCACCGCGGGCGACCGCGAGGCCAGCATCTCGTACCTCGGATTCCTCGCGGGCGCACCGGTGGACCCGGCCTCGGTCGACGACTACGTGCTGACCACTGACGACTGGGTCGACCAGGGCCAGGCCGACGCGGTCGTCGCGGGAACCGCCTCGGCCGACGGAAGCACGACGGTCACCATCGCGCGCGCGTTCAGCGGCATCGGCGAGGGCGTCTTCGCGACCGTCTCATGCCCTGACGCGGCCACGCTCGAGACGACGCTCAACGAACTGCCCGACCTGCTCTCGATCGCGCTCTACTGAAGGACGATGAGATGAACTACGACCCGACTCCCATCATCGGCCTCACCATCGCGCTCTGGGCGGTGGTCTTCGTCTACGCCGTCGCGGCCTACGTGCTCACCGGCCTCTTCCTCTCGCGGATCTTCCAGAAGGCGGGCAACGAGGGCTGGCCGGCCTGGGTGCCGGTCTACAACTCGTGGAAGATGCTCGAACTCAGCGGCCAGCCCGGCTGGTACGCACTGCTGTCGCTCGTGCCGGTCGCGAATGTCGTCGCACTGGTCTTCCTGATCATCGCGGCCTTCCGGATCGGCAAGGGCTTCGGCAAGGGCGGCGGGCTCGTCGCGCTGTACATCTTCCTGCCGCTGGTCTGGATGGCGCTCCTTGCGCACGGACGCACGTCGCAGTGGCGGCCCGAGCTGGCGCTGCCGGTACCGGCCTACGCCGCGCCGGCGATCGGCGGCGCGTATGGCGGGTATCCCGGATACGCGCCGGTCGCAGCGACTGCGGCGACCGCCGCCGCACCCGCGATCCCGTCGCCCTACCCCGGGTACCACCTCGAGAACGGGCAGTGGGTGGCGGATGTCGCGCCGGTCGCTGCAGCGGCGGTGCCGGTCACGGAGCCCGAACCCGCGTTCGAACCCGTGCCCGCGCCCGTCTCGGACGCGGGACTGACCGTCGATTCTGCGGCGGCCGACGCGACTGCCGCCGACGCGACTGCCGCAGACGCGACTGCCGCCGACGCGCCCGCGACCGAGGCACCCGCGACCGAGGCGCCTGCGACCGAGGCTCCTGCCGCCGAGTCGGTCGCGCCGGCGGTTTCCGAACCGTCGCCGTATCCCGGGTATCACCTCGAGAACGGGCAGTGGGTGGCGGATGCCGCTCCGGTCGCCGCGACGCCGGTCACCGCGGTTTCCGAGCCGTCGCCGTACCCGGGTTGGCACTTGGAGAACGGCCAGTGGGTGGCGGATGCCGCTCCGGCTCCTGCCGCCGCGGTTGCCGAGCCGTCGCCGTACCCGGGTTGGCACTTGGAGAACGGCCAGTGGGTGGCGGATGCCGCCCCGGCTCCCGCCGCGCCGGTCGCCGCGGTTGCCGAGCCGTCGCCGTACCCCGGCTACCACCTCGAGAACGGCCAGTGGGTGCCCGACGTCGCGCCGGCCGCGGCTGCGTCGCCGTATCCCGGGTACCACCTGGAGAACGGCCAGTGGGTGCCGGACGCCGCTCCGCAGCACCCGTGGGCGCCGCCGCAGGCCTGACCTTCGCCCAGACCGCGCACCCGCACGACGGCGGATGCTCCGGACGGGGCTCCGTCGTCGTCGCGAGCAGCAGTCACGTCGTGGACCCCGGACGTCGAACGCGCAGGCGAGGGGCGGCGACGCGAGGCACGCACCGTCCGCGACCGCCTCGAGGAAACGGTCAGGCGGTGCCCGGCGTCGTCTCCTCGTCGATCGGCGGGTCGAAATGGACCTGCTGCATCGTCGTGAGCGCCTCGTCGAGCACGTGGTGGAGGGTGGTCGACTCCCAGAGCGGCCGGCGGTCGCCCGGCTTCGGCTCGACGAAGGAGCTGTGCGAGACCTCGTAGACGGGATCCGGGTCGAAGTCGGAGATGACCAGGACGGTGACGTGGGTGATGCCGTGCGCGCTTCGGAACGCGGTCCGGCGACCGCCGGTGCGGAGGACTTCATCGACCGGGGCGTCGGGGTCCTCGTTCATGAACTCGAGTGGGGGCAGGAGCATGACCGGAGCCTACGACCGCTCGGGTTCCGCCGATAGAGCCCCAGAACAGGGGAGCGGGCGCCCCTCGACCCATGGCTGGTCGACCCACCGGCGACCGGGCCGCCCGTCACCACGCCCCGGTCACCACGCAGCTGTCGCCACGCACCTGTCGCCACGCCTGAGTCACCACGTCCCGGTCACCACGCCTCAGCGACCAGCCGACGCACGAGCCCGGCGACCACCTCGGGAACCTCTGCCGCGGTGAAGTGCCCGCCCTCGTCGAGTCGCTCGAACGAGCGGAGGTCGAGGTAGTGCGCGCGGGCGAGCGACTCCGGGTACGTCGACTCGTGCCGCTGGATGGCCACGACCGCGGGCACGCGCGTCGGCGGGATCACGCCGGGCTGGTCGGCGCCCTCGTAGTACGGGCGGAACGACGACCGGATCGACTGGGTGACCCAGTAGATCGTCGCCTCGGTAAGGATGCGCTCGCGGGAGATGCGCCGCTCGACCGTGGCGGGGCCGCGGTCACCGCCGGAGTCGCCGTCACCGCCCGGGCCGCCGTCACCGTCTGATCGCCACGGGGTGTCGCTCCACTCGACGAGCTTCTCGGCGAGCCACGCGAGCAGCCCTGCGGGCGAGTCGTTCAACGCCGTGGCGAGTGTGTCGGGGCGGGTGCCCTGCACGTGTCCGTACGCGCCGTGGTCGCCGTGGAACGCCGCGAGCGTGTCGAAGAATGCGCGCTCCGAGGCATCCGTCGTCTGTTCGCGCTGCTCCTGGTTCGGGAAGTGCGAATGCGTGGCGAGGATGCCCGCCACTCCGGGGTACGTCGCGGCGATGAGGTCGCTCACGTTCGCCGTGACGTCCTCGCCGTAGGTGAGGTAGCGCTCGTAGCCGAGCACCTCGGTCATCAGCCGGTGCATGGTGTCGGCCAGGCGGGTCTCGCTCATCTCGCCGTCTGCGTACGGCGTCGAGAACGCGAAGCCGGGCAGGCTCGGCGCGACGACGTGCACGTCGGGCAGGGCGTCGACGAGCGCGAGTTGCAGCGCGAACGTGTGCGGCCAGCCGTGCATGACGAGCAGCACCGGTGCATCGGCTCGCTCGGCACGCCGGTGGACGAAGTGCAGGGTCGTGTCGCCGACGTCGGCGAGGAACTGCGGATGCCCGTTCAGCCACGTCTCGCGCTCGCGCCAGTCGAACGCGAGCCACGCGTCGACGAGCCGCCGCAGGTAGTCGCCCGACATCCCCGAAGAGGGCTTACGCGGGGAATCGGGCTGCAGCCTGGCGCGCCGCAGCCGATCGTGCAGGTCGGTGAGCACCTCGTCGGGCACCCGGATCTCGAAGGGCCGCGCCGTCGTCATACCCGGCACGCTACGCCGTGCCGCCGACAGGGGAACCGGCCGCTACGCCCAACCGCTACACCCAACCGCGACGCACGGCCTCGGCGCCGAGCTGGAGCCGGCTCGTCACGGCCGCGCGCGCCATGAGCTCCGCGATGCGGCGCTGGACGGTCCGCACCGAGATGCCGAGCTGCGCGCCGGCGGCGGCATCCGTCATGCCGATGAGGAGCAGTTTCAGCAGGTCGCGGTCGATGCGCGCCTCGGCGTCGTCGCCGGCCGCAGGTTCCGCGTCGACCAGCACCGTCGCGGTGCGCCAGTACTCCGCGAACATCGCGTTGACGAGGTCGAGCAGGCCGCTCGGGTGCACCAGCAGCGCGCCCGAGACCTTGCGGTCGCCGTGCGAGTACATCGGGAGCAGCGCACGCTGGCCATCGGCGATGAACATCCGCGTCGGCAGCGAGGGCAGCACGCGGATCTCCTCGCCGAGGGCGAACGTGGCCCGCGCTGCATCGAGGAACCCGGGCCGGTCGAGCACGCCCGTCTCGACGATCACGCGGTACCGGACGCCGCGCTCGAGTGCGCGGTCCTCCTCGACGTTCTCCGAGGATGGCAGGATGGCGACGTCGCTGAGCACGAAGACGTCGACGCGTTCGGATGCCGCGGCCTGCAGCTGCCCGATCCGTTGCACCACGGCGTCGGCGCCGAGCACCACGTCGACGACGTCGGGCGCCGACCGCTGCGCCGCTCCCGACCGGTACAGGTCGCTGAGGGCGACGAGGGCCTCGTGCGCCTCCGTCAGGCGGCGCTCGCGTTCGAGCAGGATCGGCCGCAGCGCGAGCGAGGGGGGCGAGGCGACGAGCCGGTCGGGTGCCGACGCCTGTCGCGCCGCGAGGCCCAGGCGTTCCAGCTCGGCGAGCACCTGGCCGACGCGCACACCGTCGAGTCCCGATGCGGTCGTCATTTCGGCGAGGTCGGCCGAGGGCACGGCGAGCAGCAGCCGGTACACGGCCGTGTGCTCGTCATCCAGTCCGATCGCGTCGAGCACGGCGTGCGCCTTCCTTCATCCTCGCTCCGGGGGTGGCCCCCGAACGGGGGTCGAATTGGCGGATCGCGGCCATGGCATCTCTCCGCCACCACCCTAGCCACCGGCCTGTGGGAGCGTCGCAGCAAGCCATCACCGTCGCCGGAACCGGGCTTCGCCGTACTCCGGCACGCACCGCCGGCAGCTCCAGGAGGGAACCACGATGCCACGACGCACCAGTCCACCCGGAACCCGCCGCAGGCGTTCGATCGCCGCCGCCATCGGCGGCATCGCGATCGGCGTCGCAGGGGTCGGCGCGACCCTGCCGGCCGCCGCTGATCCGAGCGGCGGCGCCGGCAGCCCGCCGGCTGCGCCGACCGCGGCGGCGTCGCCGACCGGCGAGCACCGCGTCACCCTGATCACCGGCGACCGGGTGCGGGTCACCGACCTCAGCGACGGCACGCATGCCGTCGAGATCGAGACGGTCGACCCGGGCGCCGGCGTGCAGACGATCCAGGCCGGCGGCGAGCTCATCGTCGTGCCCGACGCGGCCGCGCCCTACCTCGCGTCGGGCGCGCTCGACCGCGACCTGTTCAACGTCTCGAAGCTCATCGCGTTCGGATACGACGACGCCTCGGTCGATGCCACGCCGGTCATCTTCGAGCTCGGCGCGGCGCCGTTCGCACGCGGTGCGGAGGCTCCGCTGCCGGGCGTCGAGCTCGGTGCCGCGCTGCCGAGCATCGAGGGTGCCGCGGCGTCGGCCGAGCACGCGAGCGCCGCCTCGACGTGGTCGGCGTTGACCGTGGGCGCGGATGCCTCGGCCCAGGCGTTCGGCGCGGAGCCCGACGGGCCGGGCGGCGATGGCACCGACGACGGCGATGGTGCCGACAGGCCCGGCTTCGCCGGCGGCGTCGACGCGATCCACCTCGACGGCAAGGTCCGCGCCACGCTGGACTCGAGCGTGCCCTGGATCGGCGCGCCCGAGGCGTGGGCGGCCGGGTACACCGGCACCGGCGTCACCGTCGCGGTGCTCGACACCGGCTACGACGACACCCACCCCGACCTCGCCGGCCGCGTGCTGCCCGAGTCGACGAGCTTCGTGCCGGGCGAGGAGGTCGCGAGCGACCCCAACGGCCACGGCACCCACGTCGCGTCGACGATCGCGGGCACGGGCGCCGCGAGCGGCGGCACGCATCGCGGCGTCGCCGACGGGGCCGACCTGCTCGTCGGCAAGGTGCTCGGCGCCGACGGCTACGGGCAGGACTCGTGGATCATCTCCGCCATGGAGTGGGCGGGCGCACGCGCGCCGATCGTGTCGATGAGCCTCGGCTCGCAGGAGGCATCCGACGGCACCGACCTCATGGCGGAGGCACTCGACGGCATCGCCGAGGACACCGGTGCGCTGTTCGTGGTCGCGGCCGGCAACTCGTCCGCACCCGAGACGATCGGATCCCCGGGCTCTGCCCCGAGCGCGCTGACCGTCGGGTCGGTGGACGACCCGTCGGGAGCACTGTCGTGGTTCTCGAGCCAGGGACCGCTCGTGCGTTCGGGTGCGCTGAAGCCCGACCTCGTCGGGCCGGGCAACGATGTCACGGCGGCGCGTTCGGCCGACAGCGCGGGCGAGGGCGCGTACATCGGCATGAGCGGCACCTCCATGGCGACGCCGCATGTCGCCGGCGCGGCAGCGATCGTCAAGCAGCAGCACCCCGAGTACACGGCCGAGCAGGTGCGCGCGGCGCTCGTGAGCACGACGACGGATGTCGGGCTGACGCCCTACCAGGCCGGCGCCGGCGTGGTCGACATCGCGACCGCGACGACCGCGTCCGTGCTCGCCTCGGGGTCGGGAGACTTCGGCATGCTCGCCTGGGGCGAGGAGCCCGAACCCATCGCGCGCACGGTCGAGTACTCGAACCGCGGTCAGTCCGAGGTCGTGCTCGACCTCGCGGCGGCGCTCGCCGACACGACGCCGGGCGACGGCGGAAACGGCGGCCCCGGGCCGCTGTCGGCGCGGGCAGCATCCGAGGTGCTGTCGATCGACGTGGAGTCGCTCGCGATTCCGGCGGGCGAGACCCGCACGGTGACGCTCACCGCCGACCCGGCGGCCGTGCCCGCCGGCCGCCAGCTCTCGGGCGCGCTCATCGCCTCGGTTGACGGCTCGCCGGTCGCGCGGACCGCGCTCGGCATCATCGCCGAAGCCGAACGCTACGACCTCGAGCTCGTCGCGACCGGACTCGACGGCGAGCCGGCGCAGACGATGGCGTGGCTGTCGAACGGCGAGACCGGGTGGTACGCACCGGTCGCGGTCGACGGCGAGACGACGCTGCGGCTGCCCGCCGGCACCTACTCGGTCATGAGCTTCATGGACGTCGCGAGCCGGCCCGACGCCGAGGGCCTCGCTCTCGTCGGTGATCCCGACGTCGTGCTCGACGCGTCGGTCGACGGTGCGGCTCGCGTCGCGCTGGATGCCCGCGCGGCGGAACGCGTCACGGTCGACGTCGGCGAGCGCGGCCTGGAGCCGATCGTGCGGCGTATGGACTACCTCGCCGACGGGTTCTCGGGCAGCGCCCTGGCACCCGTGTGGATCGACGAGCTCTACGCGCAGCCGCTCGAGGCGGTCGAGGCCGAGTTCGCCTTCACCACCCGCTGGCGCCTTCAGCACCCGACGCTCGAGCTCGAGGCGGGCAGGCTGCGGCTCGACGTGATCCCGCAGGCCGGTTCGACCCTGCTCGACGGCGAGGTGCGCGCCCGCGCGGTCGATGTCGGCACGGGATCGGCCGAGGAGTTCGCCGCGGTCGACGTGCGCGGAAAGGTCGCCGTGGTGATGCGCTCCGACGAGGTCGCCCCGGCGGCACGCGTCGCGAACGCGGCCGCGGCCGGGGCATCCCTCGTCATCGTCGCGAACGACGCCGACCCCGAGCTCAGCGAGTGGGTCGGCGCCGACGACGGCACGCCGGCTGCGATTCCCGTGGCCGGGATCAGCGGCGTGCAGGGTCGGGAGCTGCTCGCGGCGATCGGGCGCGATCGGGGCCGGCTGACGGTCACCGGCGAGGGCATCCCGAACTCGGACGAGATCTGGGACATCGCGCGGTTCAGTGACGGCGAGATCCCCGACGACCTCGACTATCGGCCGCGCAAGCTCGCGCGCATCGACACGACCTATCACGGGGCGCCCGGCCTCGTCGGCGAGTTCCGGTACGACTTCGTGCCGACGACCCAGTTCGGCAGCGGGTTCCCGATGCGGGCGGCACGCGGCGTGGAGCGCACCGAGTGGGTGAGCACCGACCAGGTGGAGTGGTACCAGGACGCGACCGTGATCGGCCCCGACTGGCAGATCCGCGACGTGCGTCGCGCCTACGAGCCCGGGCAGAAGGTCGAGACCGGCTACTTCGGGCAGGTCGTGCGGCCGTACGTCGGGCCGGGGTACTGGGCGCCGCACCGGTCGGGCGACTTCCTGCAGGTCAACCTGCCCTCGTGGGCCGATGGCGGTGAGCCCGAGCACACCGGGACCTTCGACGTGTTCTCGGGCGGGACGACCGCGGCACAGCAGACCGACCTGTACGTCGACGGCGAACTCGTGAAGTCCGACGTGTTCCAGGGCGTCTCGTACTGGGGCCTTCCCGACGGCGACTCGAAGCTGCGCGTGGTCAACACCGCGACGCACGACGGCAGCGTGCTCGCCACGTCGACGTCGACCCGCACGGAGTGGGCCTTCACGTCGACCGGTGTCGCGACCGGCTGGGAGTCGACGATCGAGCCGATGCTGCAGGCCTTCTACGACGTGGAGGTCGGCGACGACGGCCTCGTCGGCGAGGGCCGCAAGCGCGGCGCACGCGTCGCGGTCGGCCTCGAGGTCGGCCACATCGCGGGCGCCACGAACAGCGGGGCGGTGACGGATGCCACGCTCGAGATGCGCGCCGCCGGCGGCGACTGGGTGCCGGTCGAGCTCGACCTCGTCTCGGCCGACACGTCGGGCCCCGGCGAGCCCCCGTCGTCGACGTTCCCCGAGGGACGCGCGTACGTCGCGGCGTACGCGGCGCGGCTCGCGGTTCCGGATGCCGGCGGCTTCGTCGACCTGCGGGCGACCGCGGTCGACGCCGCGGGCAACACGTTCAGCCAGGAGATCGAGCGGGCGCTCGAGGTCGCGCCGGCCAAGCGCGGTCACGGTGGCGGGCACGGTGGCGGGCACGGCGGCGGTCACGGCGGTTGGTGGCCCGGCGGTGGCTGGCCTGGCGGCGGCTGGTGGCCCGGTCACGACGGCGACCGGCCCGGTTGGTGGCACGGCGGGCGCGCGTAGCACCGCGACCGCACCGGACCGCGCGGCGGCCGGCGACCCGATGGGCGCCGGCCGCCGTTCGGCGTCAGGTGCCTGGCGTCAGGTTCCTGGCGTCAGGTGCCTGGCGTCAGAGCCTGGCGTCCGGTGCTTGGCGCCAGGACCGGCGTCAGGCCGCCGACGCCGCGGTGTCGTCGAGCGCCGCGCGGAGTCCGTCGACGAGCGAGGTCGTCGGGCGGCCGATGAGGCGGGCGAGGGTCGGCTGCGCGTCGGCGAGGACGCCGCGCCCGATCGCCCCGTCGAGGCCGGCGACGAACGCGGCGGTTCCCTCGGGCAGCCCGGCAGCCCGCAGCTCGGCCGCGTATTCGTCGACGCCGAGCGCGCGGTACACGACCTCGCGCCCGGTCAACTCGGTCGCCGCCGCGGCGAGGTCGGCGAAGGTCCACGCCGTGTCGCCGGTGAACTCGTACACCTCGCCGACGTGGCCGTCGTCGAGGAGCACGACCGCGGCACCCTCGGCGAGGTCGGCTCGGGTCGCGCCGGCGATCGCGGCGTCGCCCGACGCGTGGGTGATCACGCCCGACTCCGCGGCGCGGGAGACATCCGTTGCGTAGTTCTCGAGGTACCAGTTGTTGCGCACGATCACCGCGGGGACGCCCGAGGCGGCGATGAGCTCCTCGGTCGCCGCATGGTCGGCGGCGAGCGCGAAGTCGACCGCGGTCGTCGCGTGCGGGGCGCTCGTGTAGACGAGTTTCGTCACGCCCGCGGCGACGGCCGCGTCGACGACGTTGCGGTGCCCATCGACGCGGCTGCCCGGCACCGAACCCGAGACCAGCAGCACCGAGTCGACGCCGTCCAGGGCCGCGGCGATCGTGTCGGGCCGGTCGTAGTCGAGCGTGGCGGTGCGCACGCCGCGCGCCGCGAGGTCGTCGAGCTTGGCGACGTCGCGGGCGGTCGCGACGACGTCGCCGGGTGCGGCGCCTCGCGCGATGAGGGCGTCGACGACGAGTCGTCCGAGGTGGCCGGATGCGGCGGTGACGAGGATGGTCATGTGGTTCCTTCCGTTGGCGGCGCGTTGCGCACGTGGGGGTCAACGGGTTCCGGGGCATCCGGCATTCCGGATTCCGGCAGGTGCGGTGCGGGATTCGACGCGGGTGTCGAAATCGGGTGCCGGGTCTCGACACACTGGTGGAAGCCGTCCGGCTCCCACCGATGCAGAAGGAGCAGTGCCGTGAAATACCTCATCCTCTTGAAGTACAACCCGGAGTGGCGGGCGGCGTGGATCGGATTCTCCCGCGAGGAGCAGGCCGAGATGATGGAGCTCTACGCCGGGTTCGAGTCCGCCCTGCGCGAGCGCGGCGAGTTCATCGACGCCGACCAGCTCGCCGGAGCCGAGGCCGCGAAGACCGTGAGCCGCACCTCCGAGGGGGTCGTCGCGACCGACGCGCCGTTCGCGGAACTCAAGGAGTACCTCGGCGGCTACTACCTCGTCGACGTCGAGTCCGAGGCGCGGGCGATCGAGATCGCCGGGTGGTTCCCCGAGGCCGATCGCGGCCTGGTCGAGATCGTGCCGGTGATGGCGGATGCCCCGGGCGACGCGTGACCGGCCCTGACGTGGAGCCCTGACAGGAGATCGGGACCCGATCCATGACCACCGAACGGATGCTGCGGGCGGCCGCCCCCTCGGCACTCGCGATCCTCGTGCGCCGCACCGGCGACTTCGAGGGCAGCGAGGACGCGATGCAGGAGGCGCTGCTCGCGGCATCCGTGCAGTGGGCGGACGACCCGCCGACCAACCCGCGCGCGTGGCTGGTCACGGTCGCGCACCGGCGCTACGTCGAGCAGGTCCGGTCGGAGGTCGCGCGGCGCAGCCGCGAGGCGCGGGCGGTCGAGCTCGAACCGGGCGGCGATGCGGCGGCCGCGGCATCCGATGATTCGCTGACGCTGCTCATGCTGTGCGCGCATCCCGCGGTCTCGCGCCCGTCGCAGGTCGCGCTCGTGCTGCGTGCCGTCGGCGGCCTCACGACCGCGGAGATCGCGCGCGCCATGTTCCTGCCCGAGTCGACCGTCGGGCAGCGGATCTCGCGGGCGAAGGCCCGCATCCGCGACGCCGGGGCGACCTTCTCGCTTCCGGGGCGGGCCGACCTCGGCGACCGCGTCGCGACGGTCTGCACCGTGCTGTCGGTGATCTTCACCGAGGGGCACACGGCGACCGCGGGGGAGTCGCTCGTGCGCGTCGACCTGTCGGCCGAGGCGATCCGGTTGGCCCGGATGCTGCAGGACGCCACCTCCGCGGACGCGCCGTGGCGGGCCGAGGTCGACGCGCTGCTCGCGCTCATGCTGCTGACCGAGGCCCGGCGGCCGGCGCGCCTCACGCCCGACGGGGTGCTGGTGCCGCTCGACGAGCAGGACCGGTCGCTCTGGCGGCGGGACCTGATCGACGAGGGCGTCGCGCTCGTCACCGGCGCCCTGTCGTCGGGCGGTCGGCCCGGACCGTTCCAGCTGCAGGCCGCGATCGCGGCCGTGCACGATGAGGCCGGATCGACGGATGCCACGGACTGGGCGGAGATCCTCGGGCTCTACGAGCTGCTGCGGCGCATCGGGCCGGGGCCGATGGTCGAGCTCGGCTGGGTGGTCGCGCTCGCGATGGTGCACGGCGAGGAGCGCGCGCTCGCCGAACTCGAGACCGTCGCGCTCGAGCCGGCGCTCGCCGGGCACTTCCGCGTCTTCGCGGTGCGCGGGCACCTGCTCGAACGTGCCGGCCGCGAGGCCGAGGCGCGCGACGCGTTCGCGGCCGCCGCGACCCGCGCGCTCAACGCGGCCGAGCGGCGATACCTCGAGGGGAAGGCGACGGGGCCGGGCCGCTGACGCGACCCGACCCCGTTCGTGGTCACCCGCTCAATCGGCGAAGTGCGCGAGGATCCGCGCGACCACCTCCGCTCGGGCGGCATCCGACTCGAGCTGCTCCAGCCCGAAGCCCAGCATCAGCGTGTTCGGCGTCGCCGTCGCGCTGTAGTACGGGCCCTCGAGCGAGATGCGCTCCCAATCGGCCGTGTTGCCCGGGCTGCCGGCTGGGGCGCCGAGCACCGACCAGGCGCCGAGCCCGGTCTCGAAGCCCTCCGCCTCGCTCTCCACGCCGGCGACGGTGAACCGGATGTCGTCGACGATCGCGCCGACCTCGCCCGTGAACGGATCCGTCACGTAGCTGATCACCAGCTCCACGTCCTGGCCCGCGTAGGCGCTCAGGTCGAACGAGACGTCCGTCCAGCCGCCCGACGAACCCGTGAACGAGTTCCACTCGCCGGTCGTCCCGGTGGGCAGGCACGGGTTCGCGACCGTGAGGTAGCTCTCGAGCTGCGGATGCTGCCCGACGAAGAATCCGGCTTCGCACTCGGCCGGCGGAGCGGTGCTCGTGCCGCCGTTGAGGTCGGGCAGCGTCGTCCAGTCGTCCGTGCCGACCGGCCGCACCTCGACGATCACGTGGTCGTACTGCAGCTCGGCCGAGTACGACAGTTGGGCGTCGAACGTCGCGGTCTCCCCGGCGCCGAGCGCCGGCACCGAGAACGTGCGACCGAGGCGCTGGTACCCCTCGTCGATGTGCCCGGCGAACGCCGCCCACTCGCCCTCGACCGGCAGGAACGGACCCGACGGATCGGTGTACTCCGCGGCCGCCCAGCTCTCGAACTGCGGGAACTCGGCCACGGGAAGCACGTCGCTCGTCGGCGTGAGCTGCCCGGCCTCGTCGACCGGGTTGTCGACGGTCGCGGGTCCGCCGAACGCGGCTTCGACGCCGGTCAGCGGGTCGTCCAGGCCGGCGACGCCGCCCGCACTGAGCGGCGTGCGGTCGTACGCACCCAGCCAGTACTGCGTGAAGTCGTCGGCGAGGATCAGGCAGTCGCTGAAGAAGTCCTGCGTCACCTGGCACTGCTGGTCGGGCGCGCCGTCCAGTCCGTAGTAGATGCCGCCGACGGCTCCCGCGAGCTGCCCGTAGTACCCGGTCGTCTCGCCTGCGAAGGCGAGCTCGCCGCCCTCGTTGAGGAAGTCGCGCACCGCGATCGTGAGGTACTGCTGGCGTTCGGCCACCGACAGGTCGGTCACGTCGCCGAACAGGTACGTCTCGGTGAGCACGTCCTCCTCGTCCTGCGTCAGCCGGTTGTCGCCGAGGTACCAGAGCACCGAGTCGTAGTGCGACAGCACGCCGAGGTCGTGCGGCACGCCCTGCGTGTCGACATCCCAGACGTCGGCGGTCACGCCGTTCGCGGCGAACGCCGCGAGATGCTCGTCGAGGTACTTCGGCCCGTCGTTGCGCGGTGCCGGCTCGGGGTTGTACCCGTTGGCATCCTCGTTCGCGATGATCAGCACGTCGTTCCCGGTGTCCTGCGCGACCTCGTACGTGAACGGCTCGCTCGTGATCAGCCGGGCGTTCCACGATCTGAAGATGTCGCGCAGGCTCGGCAGCGCACTGAACCACACCTCGACCGTGTCACCCGGATCGGCGCCGCGCACGGTGCCGCGGTACTCCGAGTAGTAGTCGACGTTCTCGCCGCCGTAGCGTTCACCGCCCTGCCACTCCTGCACGAGCGAGACGCGCAGCGGGCCGCCGTTGATGCGGTAACTCATGAACTTCGCGAGCATGTCGCGCTTGGCCCAGACGGCGACCGTCTGCGGGTCGCCGTACGACACCGAGAAGGTGTCGGTCTTGAACTCGGGCGAGTCGAGGCCGACCACGGACACCGGGTCGTTCGGATCGAGCGCCGACTCGGCGACCGCGAGCGCGAACGGCACGTTCTTCTCGAACTCGGCCTGGATCAGCGCCTCGTCGTCGGGGAAGTCGAACCCGAGCGCGACGCAGTCCTCCTCGGCCACCCACTCGTCGTCGGGATCCGAGTTCGCCGCGACCTCGCACGTCGTCATCTCGGGCGTGAAGCCGAGCGTGCCGTGCGCGGCCTGCGCGTGCGTGTCGGTGTCGCCGTTCGTCGTGTACAGCTCGGCCGAGAGGTCGGGGTCGTAGCCCGGCACCGCCGGGTTCGCGTCGTCGCCGACCATCGCCTCGTAGATCACATCGTCGGGCGACGGCGTGGCCACCTGCCAGCCGAGCCCGTAGAGCAGCAGCTCGGCGGCCGAGTGGTAGTTCACGAGGAACTCCGGCGTGAGGTCGCCGAACAGGCCGTCGAGCGCCTGCGTCTCGGGCTCGGAGCCCGGCGCCGGGCCGCGGTAGGTGTCGCTCACCGGGTTCGGCGACGAGCCCTCGTTGTCGTAACCCCACTTCGTCGGGTAGTTGCGGTTGAGGTCGACGCCGTCGGCACCGGTGATCTGGCCGTCGCCGTCGTTGTCGCGCAGGTTCTTGCGCCACAGCCGGTTGCCCTCGCCGAACGTATGGTCGTAGCCGTCGGGGTTGGCGACGGGCACGAACCAGAGTTCGGTCGAGTCGATGATCTTCGTGATGCGCGGGTCGCTGCCGTACGAGTCGAGGTAGAGGTCGAGCAGTCGGCGCACCATCTCGGGCGTGATCCACTCGCGCGCGTGCTGCGCCCCCACGTAGACGGTCGTCGGGCGCTTGCCCTCCTGCTTCTGCTTCGCGATCTTGCCGGTGACGCGGACGGCTGCGATGTCCTGGCCCTGGTGCGTCTGCCCGATGACCTTCAGCTGCGCGATCTTCGGGTGCGCTGCAGCCTGGTCGACCAGCTCCTCGAGGACGCCTCCCTCACCGGAGTACATGCGGTACACGCCCTCGGCCGTGGCCTCGAGCGAGCGGCGCTGCGCGGGCGCGGCCTTCGGCTCCAGCGTCGTACCCGCGTCGGCGAGCTCGGCCGCCTGCGCGCCGTTGAGGATCGCCTGCACGTCGACCAGTCCGGCCTCGTCGCTCGGGCCGACGACGATGTCGTGGCGGTCGACGAGGTCGGTCAGCGCGGCGAGGCCCTCGGCGTCGAGCGTGCCCTCGTAGACCGCAGCGGGTGCCTCCTCGCCCGGTGGATCGGCCGGCGGACTCGCGACGCTCGGAGCTGCGACCAGCCCGGTCAGGACGAGTGCCGAAGCGCTGGCGATGGCGAACTGGCGGAACATGTGCGGACCCCCTTGTGCGCGGACATGCGTGTTCGTGACGTGCCCGGACTGATGGTCCGGTGCTTCGCCGGGCGGGGCCCGGCCGTCGGTTCGCGGAGGCGGTTCGCCGATACGCGAACGTTCCTCATCTTGGCCGGGTCGGTCCCGGCGGTCAACCCCGTTCGGGGGACATGGCCCTCCCCTTCGGACATGCCGCGCTGGGCGGATGCCTATCAGGCGGGCGGATGCCTGTCAGCCGGGCGTGCGAGCATGTGGGCATGCCGCCCGAGCCCCGTCCCGCCGACTGGCGGGCCGAACTCGACTCGCTCGGGATCGGCCGGACGGCGCCGCCGCCCGGCGAACCGCCCGCCGACGAGGAGACCGGATCGCGACGACTCGGGCCGGGCATCCGTGCGCTCGCGCTGCAGTTCGAGTTGCGTCACCGCCGTGAGCGACGAGCCGGCGACTTCCAGGGGCCGCGCGACGAGCCGGCCAAACGGGCGGAGGCCGTCGATCGCCTCGCGGTGCGACCCGTCGCTGCGGGCGCGCGCGGTGCGTGGGTGAAGGCCGGCATCACCTGGCAGAACATCGCGTACCAGGGCTCGTCGCAGGGCTTCGACGCCGAGCAGGCGCGCTGGTTCGCGCACTTCGCCCTGCTCAAGGGCCGCAGCCCGAGCGTGTTCACGACCTACGGCTCGGAGTGGATCACGCTCGACGAGTACGAGAGCCCGTTGCTGTGGGCGCTGCTCGCCGACGCGGAGCGGCTCGGCATCGCGTTCGTCGGCGGTGCCGCGACGCCCGACGTCTCGGTCGCCTCGGCGGGCTCGGTCGGGTACGACGCGTCGATCGAGGATGCCTCGGGCGACCTGCTGCTCGAACCCGTCGTGCGGTTCGACGGCGACGCCCGCCCGATCGGCGACACCCGGCCGATCGGCGACCACGGCGTGTACCGGTTCGAGTTCGGGCGCGGTGCGGGCGGCGGCATCCGATTGGCTCCGATCGGCGGTGGGCTGAGAGACGCCGCCCGCACGCTCCTCGACCGACCGCGCGGCATCCGGGTTCCCGCGGCCGAGACCGTCGAGTTCCTGCGCTCCGCCTACCCGCGACTCGCGGCGCAGCTCGACGTGACGAGCGCCGACGGCAGCTTCGAGCCGCCGCCGCCGGTGCCCGCAACCCTCGTGCTCGACGCACGGTTCGAACCCGGCGACGTATTGCGTGCGGCCTGGCGGTGGGAGCACGCCGACGGACGCATCACCGCGATCGGAATGTCCGCTGCGGGCGGTTCGGCCGGCGTCGATGAGGCCGATGACCCCGACCTCGATCCCGACGTCGTCGAACGCGCACGCGACGAACTCGGGGGCATGCCGATGGAGCCGATCACGCTGCGCGGGGCGGATGCCGCGTGGTTCGCCGACCGGGTGATCCGCCGGCTCGAACGCCTCGACCGGGTGCGCGTCGACGTGACCGGCGACCCGCCCGACTACCGTGAGGCGGGCACACCTGCGCTGACCGTTTCGACGGTCGAGTCGCCGAAGACCGACTGGTTCGACCTCGGCGTGATCGTCACGGTGAACGGGCGCAAGGTGCCGTTCATGCCGCTGTTCCGGGCGCTTGCGAAGGGGCAGCGTCGGTTGCTGCTCGTCGACAAGACCTACCTCGACCTGAAGCAGCCGCTGTTCGAACCCCTGCGCGACCTCATCGAGGAGGCCGGCACCCTGCGCGAGTGGGAGACCGGCGTGCGCATCCACCGCAGCCAGGTCTCGCTGTGGGCCGAGTTCGAGGACCTCGCGGATGAGTCCGCGCCCGCGGTCGAGTGGCGGGAGACGGTCGCGGCGCTCGGCGGCACGGGCGGCGGCGATGGAGGGCCGGATGCCGCGGGCTCGGCTACCGCCGGTCAGGATGCCGCCGGCACCGCCGATCTCGCACCCCCGCCCGGCCTGGTCGCCGACCTGCGCCCCTACCAGCTCGAGGGGTTCCGCTGGCTCGCGCTGCTGCATCGCGCACGGCTCGGCGGGATCCTCGCCGACGACATGGGACTCGGCAAGACCGTGCAGACGCTCGCGCTCATCGCGCACTCGCGCGCGAGCGACGACGACCGCAGCCCGCCCTTCCTCGTCGTCGCGCCGAGCTCGGTCGCGTCGAATTGGGCAGCCGAGGCCGCGCGGTTCACGCCCGGGCTTCGCGTGGCATCCGTCACCGCGACGCACACCGCGAAACCCGGCCTGCTCGCCGCCGCCGCGGAAGGTGCCGACATCGTCGTCACGACCTACGCCGTGCTCCGGCTCGACGCCGACCGGTTCGCCGCGCGCGAGTGGGCCGGGCTCGTGCTCGACGAGGCCCAGTTCGTGAAGAACCCGGCGACGAAGGTGCACGACGCGGCGCGGGCGATCCGTGCACCGTTCCGGCTCGCGCTGACCGGCACGCCGATCGAGAACCACACGGGCGAACTGTGGGCGATCCTGCGGATCGTCGCGCCCGGGCTGCTGCCGTCGCGGCGGGCATTCGACGAACGCTACCGGCGCCCCATCGAGGCGGGCAGCCGCGACCGGCTCGACCGGCTGCGCCGCCGCGTGCGGCCCCTCATGCTGCGCCGCACCAAGGAGCAGGTGGCACCCGAACTGCCGGAGCGGCAGGAGCAGGTGCTCACGGTCGAACTCTCGCCGCGGCACCGGCGGTTGTACGACACCACGCTGCAACGCGAGCGGAAGAAGCTGCTCGGGCTCGTCGACGACCTCGACCGCCAGCGGCACATCGTGTACCGGTCGCTCACCCTGCTGCGCCTGCTCGCACTCGACGCCGCCCTCGTCGACCCCGCGCACGAGGGTCTTGGGTCGGCGAAGCTCGACGCGCTGTTCGAGCAGCTCGACGACGTGCTCGCCGAGGGCCACCGCGCCCTGGTGTTCAGCCAGTTCACCGGGTTCCTCGACCGCGTCCAGCAGCGGCTCGACGCCGGTATCGGTACCGGTGTCGGCGACGGCACCGTGCCCTACGCCCGGCTCGACGGATCGACGTCCCTCGCGCGCCGGGACGCCGAGATCGCCCGGTTCCGCTCCGGCGAGGCATCCGTGTTCCTCGTCAGCCTCAAGGCCGGCGGATTCGGGCTCAACCTCACCGAGGCCGACTACGTGTTCCTGCTCGACCCGTGGTGGAACCCCGCGAGCGAGCAGCAGGCGATCGACCGCGCCCACCGCATCGGGCAGCGCAACCGGGTCATGGTCTACCGGCTCGTCGCCGCCGACACCATCGAAGACAAGGTCATGGCGCTCAAGCGTCGCAAGGCCGAACTCGTCGCGTCGGTGCTGGAGGCCGCGGCCGTCGACGACGGCGCGCCGGTCGGTGCCGCGGCGCGCACGGGTGCGGCGCCCGCGCTGACGCCCGACGACCTGCGGGTGCTGCTCGCCGACTGAGCACGCCGGCGACGGGGCTCGCGAATGCGACCACTTCTGGGGGTGCGATCCGGTCGGTCCGGACAGCCGGCCCCGGTTAGCGTCGAAGGTGCGGCGGATCCGGACCCGACTTCGGAACGTCGCCCAATCCGACCCAGGCCTCGCGCGATGACGCGCGGACGCCGATCGGCGTCCGCGCGCAAGCCTCGCTCCCGTGCGCCGGCCCAGCCTCGCCGTGCGCGAGAACGAAAGGGATTCACGTGAAGAAGCTCATCGCGAGCGCCGCCGCCACGGCGATGCTCGCCGGAGGACTCGTCGCGCTCGCCGCGGTCGCCCCCGCCGCCGCGGAGACCGCCGCGTCCGCGGCATCCGCCACCTGCGAGGTGCTTTCCGTCGACCTCGCCGGCTACGCCGAGCGGCCCGTCGTCGGCGAGCCCCAGCTCGAGGTCGCCAACCCGGCCTACGTGCCGGCCGTGCCCGCGGTCGCCGAGGTAAGCCACGTCGACGTCGAGTACCAGACGATCGTCAAGCTGTTCCCGCTGCGCGTCGAGAAGCGGTGGGCGCACAAGGACAGCGGCGCGACCGTGATCTACGACTGGCGCCTCTGGTTCGCGACCGGCAAGACGGCGAAGCACGTCGACGTCGCAGCGGTCCCTGCGAAGCCGGCCGTGGGGGAGCCCACGATGCTCGTCGACAACCCCGACTTCGTGGCGGCCGACGCGGTCCCCAACACGGTCACCGTCACGGTCGACGGCACCGAGGTCTCGAACGAGGCGTTCGGCACCGGCTTCGCAGCCGACGTTCCGCTCGGCGACCGCGGCGTGCGCCACGCGTGGTCGGTCGAGGTCACTGCGTGGAACGACGCCGACGGCTCGGCCGGTCTCACCCGCACGATCGAGGGACTGTCGACCGCGTGCATCACGCCGGTCGCCCCGACGTGGGTCGACGAGTGCGGAGTCGCGAACAACGGGCACTGGGTCGTGCCCGAGGTCGTCGGCGCCACCTACCGCGTCACCGACCACTCGACGCTCAACGGCAAGGTCGGCATCGTCGCCACGGCGAACGACGGCTACGTCTTCGACGCCGGCCGCGTGCAGTGGACCAGGACGCAGGACGACGCGCGCTGCGGCAAGGCGGTGCCCGCCGTCGTCTTCATGCCCGAGGTGTGCACGCCCCCGGCGGGCTACGGTCTCGGCACCATCACCCCGGCGAGCCTGCAGATCGCGAACCCCGACGGCGTGAAGCTGCTCGTCAAGCGCAAGTCCGACGGTGCCGCGATCACCGACCCGTCGAGCCTCGCGCCCGGCCACTACGACGTGATCGCGACCGTGAAGAACGAGGCCGCCGACGCGTTCACCTCGGTGCCCGCCGGTTGGACGACCTTCGTCAAGGACGGCCACGTGTTCAAGGTCGCGCTCGGCATCGACGTCGTCGCCGCCGAGCCGTGCGACGACCCGGCGCCCGTTGCGCAGGTCGCGGCTCCGACCGTGATCGACCAGTGCGGCGTCGACGCCGACACCGTCGTCTACGGCGAATCGGTCGGCGGCACCTGGAAGGTCGCCAGCCGGGTGACGGATGCCCCGGGCCACGAGGGCACCGTGCGCCACCGCGTCGTCTTCACGCCGACCGACGGCCACGTGCTGCCGGCCGAGCTGCCCGGCGACGGCTTCGTCGTCGACGGCAAGGCCGTATGGCTGCTCTACCCGTCGACCGCGCCCTGCGAGGCCGCCGCGGCCTGAGCAGTGACGACCTCGACCGTGGCGATCCCGCCGCGGTCACCGAGACGGCCCGAACCCGAGTCGGGCTGAATGAGACGGGGCCGGGTGCGCACGCACCCGGCCCCGTCGTCGTGTCCGGTCGACCCTCCGGGCGCTACTTCGCGCGCTTGAGCTGCAGCACCGCCATCGCGATGATCGCGGTCCCGGCGATCACGTCGCGCTTCGTGGCCGTCGACCCTGCGACGACGACCTCGCCGATCGCGACGGCCTCGTCGAGACGGGCGGCGGATGCCTCGGTGAAGCGCGCGCGGTCGATCTTCGAGGCGCCCTGCAGCGCGAGGTCGAGGATGCGGGTGTCCACCTGGGTGCCGCCGACGGCGGCGGCATCGACGAGGCGCACCTCGTCGAGCACGCCCCAGGCGCCGGCTGACAGGTCGAACGTCGCCGCGATCTCGACCACGCCGTCGGCGCCGACGACGATGCCCGGCACCTCGGCCGTGTCGAACGCGTTCCACACGCTGAACGCCATCGGTGCGCTCCACGAGCCCGCCGACGTCGTCGCCGACAGCACGCGCGAGTCGGCCGCGGGGCTGTTCGTGCCCTGCGTCGTCGCCGACAGCACGTAGGTTCCGGCCGGCACGCCCTCGATGCGCTGGGTGGCTGACGCCTGGTAGTCCCAGCCGTCCCAGAACGTCACCGCGTAGTCGCCCGCCGACCCGTCGGCAGTCTGGGCGCGGGCAGCCGGTCCGGTGAAGGTCCACGCGCTCGTGTCCTCCAGCTCGAACCCGCCGTTCACCACGAAGTTCGCGGCCTCGACCCGCACCGTCGCGGTGACGTCGAGGCCCGTCGAGGTCGTACCCGGGATGGCGTACTCGCCGGGCCCCCTGATCCAGTCGACCGCACGGCTCCACGAGACCGTCGGATGCTCGACCGTGCCGTCGTTCCACGTCACGGCGATCGTCGGCGGCAGGGCGACGGGATCCCCGTCGACCACGGTCAGGGCTGGCTCGTCGACCGCCACGATCTCGAGGGGAGCCACAGCGCCCGTGCGCACGTACGAGAACGTCCGCAGCGACTCCAGCGCGGTGCCGTCCGCCGCGAACAGGGCCTGGTTGTCCCATGCCGAGCCGCCGTAGTACTCGCCGACATGCACCGGGTCGTACTCGCTCGCCGCGCTCGACGCCCAGCCCGAGCCGTGCTGTTCCCACAGCAGGCGGTTCGCCTCGACGTCCGAAGCCGGACCCACCGGCAGCCACGCGGGCTCCCAGTAGTAGACGCCGACACCCGCGTCGCCGACCGCCGCGACGGCCGCGATCACGTCGCGCAGCTCCGACGCCTGGCCCTGCACGCTCACCGGGTACTGGTCGGTGATGCCGGCCTCGCCGATCACGTTGGGGTAGCCGTCGGTGTCGTCCAGGGTGTGCGCCCAGCTCGTCTCGGCGACGACCACCTGCTTGCCGTAGGTCGTGGAGACGTCGGTGAGCACCGACGTGAGGTTCTCGACGCTGCCGTGCCAGTACGGGTAGTACGAGCTCGCGAACACGTCGTAGTCGACGCCGAACGCCTCGAGGCCCGCCGCGTACGTCGCGTACCGGCCGGGTGTCTCGGGGTTCGTGAAGTGCACGGCCACGAGCGCGTCGGGCAGCACCTCGCGGGTCGCGCTGCTGCCCGCCGCGACGAGGGCGGCGAACTGCTCATCGATCTCGCGGCCAGGTCGCGTGTGGCCGGCGATGGCGTTGTTCGTCTCGTTGCCGATCTGCACCATGCGTACGTCGACGCCGGCGTCCTCGAACTCCTGGAGCGAGGCGGCGGTGAAGTCGTGCAGCGCGGTCACGGTCTCGGCGTCGGTGAGCCCGGCCCACGCCTTCGGAACGAGCTGCCTGGCGGGGTCCGCCCAGAAGTCGGAGTAGTGGAAGTCGACGAGCACGTCGAGCCCGGCTGCGGTCGCCCGCTGCCCGATCTCGACCGCGCGGTCGACGTCGACGGTGCCGCCGCCGTAGCCGCGGCCCGACGCGTCGTACGGGTCGTTCCAGACGCGTACGCGCACGGAGTTCACGCCGGAGTCGGCGAGCACGGCGAACAGGTCGGCGGGCTGCCCTGCCGCGTCGCGGAAGACGACGCCGCTCTCCTCGAGCGACAGTACGGTCGACACGTCGACGCCCATCGCGAAGTCGTCGGCGAGACCCTCGACCTTCGGCACGAAGATGCCGGCGTCGACGGGGTGGTCGCCGGCGGCGGATGCGTCGGATGCCGCGGACGCGGACGTGGCGGTGAACAGCGACGCGCAGAGCGCGACGGCGGCGCCCAGCGATACGCTCGCGAGCCTCGCCCGCCGTCTTTGGGTGAGTGGTCGGTGCACGGTGGTTCCTCTCGTTCGGCAACGACGAGGAGGTCCGCCGGGGCGGGCCACCGCGGCGCTGCGGTGGGTGGATGCCGGTCCTTCGGCCGGGCGGTGGTGCAGGTCGGCGTCCGTCAGGGCCGGGGCGCGGCCTCCGTCCAGAGCGGAGCCTCGACGAGGGTCACGCCGTCGAGCGCGACGAGCGGGCCGTCCGCGAGCGCCCGGCGCGCGCCCGCGCCCTCGGGCAGGTGCACCGCGGCATCCGGATGCATGGGGAGCACCCGCAGCGTGAGGCTCGACGATTCGGTCACCCCGAGCACGTCGAGCCCGATGGTCCAGGTCGTGCCGTCCCAGAAGCGGTCGGCCACGACCTCGCCGTCGACCTCGAGCCGGGCGACGTCGCCGGCCCAGTCGACCTCGAGGTAGCGCCGCGCGCCCGTCGGCGCGGGGAGCGTGAACGACCATGCGGTCGCGTGGCGTTCGAGCTCCTCGCGGCTCGGCGCGGACGCCCGACCGTGGAACGAGCCGTATCCGGCCGGGACCGGCTCGACCGAGGGCGTCGGTCGCCCGACGTCGACGAGGGTCGCGCCGCCGGCTGCGCCGGTCCCGGATGCCATCGGCACGCGTGCGAGGCGCGTTTCGCCCGGCAGGTACTCGACGACATCGGGAACGCCCTCGGCGCGCACCGCGATGCGGCCCGAGGCGTCCTCGAACACGGCGCCGTCGGCGCGCACGAGCCGTCGGCGCCCAGTCGACTCCAGGACCCAGATCCGGTCGGCGGATGCCGCGGGCAGCACGAGCACGTCGAGGCGAGCCGCCCCGTCGGCGAGGCGCACGAGCCGGGCCTCCTCGGCGTCGACGATGACGTTCCCTGCGTCGGGGATCGAGAGGAACGCGCCGTCGGAGGCGGGGATGCCCGTGTCGCCCGAGGCATCCGTGCTCCCGGAATCCTCCTCCGCCGCGGGGTCGGCCACCGTGAACGCCGTATCGATCGTCGCCGAGGTCGCGAGCTCCACCGGGATCCCCGCCTCGGCGACGAGCACCAGGGTCGGCACAGCGCCGTCGAGCAGGGTCAGCGGTGAGGCGGTCGCCCAGTCGAGCGTGACGCCGCCGACCTCGAGGCCGAGCGGCCAGTGCGCGATCGTGCCGGCCGGCACGTCGACCGGAGCGTGCGGCAGCACCGTGGTGCTGTCGCCGATCGTCACCGCGAACTGCGCTCCCGCGACCGTGCCGAGCGGCACGTGGGGCTGCTGCCACGTGATGAACAGCCATCCGGATGCCCCGTCGCTGCGGATCGCCCAGCGCAGGGTCGTCGTGTCCTCGACGTCCGCGGGATGCCGGTGGGGGAGCGTCGACGGCATCGGCGCGAGGCGGTCGCCGAACGCGGCGAGGAACGCGTGCTGGCGGCGCAGGGCCGCGTGGCTCGCCGAGAGTCGGCCCGCCGCGCCGATCGGCGCGTGGAAGTCGTAGTCGTACTCGGGCAGGTCGTTGGGGTAGCCGGTCGCGTGCGATTCCTGCAGGCCGGGCGCGCGGTTCGAGCCGCCGGCGTACATGTAGTAGCCCTGCCAGCCCGAGCCGTTGCCGATCTTGTTGTGGGCGACGGCCGCCACATCGGCGCCCTGCAGCAGCGGGCGCCGGTGGTAGGCCATCGCCATGCCGCCGCCGAGTTCGCAGGTCGCCGCGGGGAACGACGCCGACGGCAGCCGCGGCGTCTCGGGGCGCCGGCCGATGCCGGGGTGCTCGCGCAGGTCGGCGCCGATGCCCGGGTCGTCCCAGGTGTGCGAGAAGAAGAAGTGCTCGCGGAAGGTCGTGTCCCAGGCGTGGTCGGCGTCGACCCAGAAGCCGTCGCCGTAGCCGCCGTAGAGGGGGAGCACCTCGCCGACCGGGAGGTCGGCGCCGCCCCACGCCGTGGCGGTGTAGATCGGGGCGACCAGGCCGTGCCGGCGGGCCATGCCCTTCAGGGTCACGAGGTGGTCGGGCTGGTCGTAGAGCTCGTTGTCGAGCTGGATCGCGATGACGTTGCCGTCGGGTCGGCAGAGATCGGCGACCTGTGCGCCGATCGCGGCGAACCACGCGTCGACGAGGGCGAGGTACCCGGGGTCGTCGGTGCGGTGCGCGACCTGTGCCTGCTGCACCCAGTCGGGGAACCCGCCGTTGCGGGTCTCGCCGTGCACCCAGGGTCCGATGCGGAGCACGACGTCGAGTCCGGCGGCCGCGGCCTCGCGCACGAATGCGGCGACGTCGAGGTCGCCCTCGAAGCTCGGCGCACCCTGCACGGGTTCGTGGTGCAGCCAGATCACGTAGGCGGCTACGACGCTCACGCCGCCCGAGCGCATGAGCCGCAGCCGCTCGCTCCACTCGGCCCGGGGGACGCGGCTGTAGTGCAGCTCGCCCGAGACGGGGATCGCGGGCCGGCCCGCGAGCTCGACGTAGCGGTTGGTGATCGCGATCCGCGCGTGCCGGTCGACCTGGTCGCCCATCGCGGGGCGCGTGAGCGGCTCGGCCCACGGCTCGTGGGTCACGGCGAGCAGGTGCTGCGCGGTCGCAGGGTGCTGCTCGGTCGCAGGTTGCTGCTCGGTCGCGGGCTGCGAGGGCATGGCGTTCTCCCTTGAATCTGTGTGCGCTCACAGTTCTAGCACAGCCGATCGTTCCTGTGTCGTTCCGGTTTCCCGGAGTTGACAGTCGAGCTGGGCTGTGTATTACTGGGATCGCTCACAGGCACAGCGTGGTCCTCCTCGGTCATGCGGGCCCACGGGCATCCGCAATCACAGCTTTCGACAAGGAGGACGAATGCGTGCTTCATTCCGCATCGGCGCCGTGGCCGCCGTCGCCGCAGCCGCACTGATCATGACCGGCTGCTCCGCCGGCGAGGGCGGTTCGGAGGGGTCGGCCGACGACCCCATCGAGCTGACCTACTGGACCTGGGCGCCCAACATGGACAAGGTCGCCGACGTCTGGAACGCCGAGCACCCCGAGATCCAGGTCACCGTCAACAAGCAGGACGGCGGCGACCCCGCCATCACCAAGCTGCTCACCGCCATCAAGGCGGGCTCCGGAGCCCCCGACCTGATCCAGGCCGAGTATCAGAAGATCCCGACGCTCGTCGCATCCGACGCCATCGCCGATATCTCCGGTGCCGGCGGCTCGGACGTCGCAGGTGAGTTCCCCGCCGGCGTCTGGGACTCCGTCACCCTCGGCGGCGACGCGGTCTACGCGATCCCGCAGGACACCGGCCCCATGATGTTCTTCTACCGCGACGACCTCTTCACCCAGCTCGGCCTCACCGTGCCCACCACGTGGGACGAGTACGCCGAGACGGCCCGCGCGCTGCACGCCGCCGACCCGACCAAGTACCTCGGCACCTTCTCGGCCAACGACGCCGGCTGGTTCGCCGGTCTCTCGCAGCAGGCGAATGCCGAGTGGTGGTCGATCGACGGCGAGGCCTGGGGCGTCGGCATCGACGAGGCACCCACCCAGCAGGTCGCCGAGTACTGGGGCGGTCTCGTGCAGGAGGGCGTCATCGACAACAAGCCGATGTACACCCCCGAGTGGAATGCCGCGCTCAACGACGGCACGCAGGCCGGCTGGCTCGGCGCCGTCTGGGGCCCGGGCGTGCTCAGCGGCAACGCCGCCGACACCGCCGGTCTCTGGAAGGCGGCCCCGCTGCCCACGTGGGACGGCGACGCCTCGAACGGCAACTGGGGCGGTTCGTCGACCGCGGTCACGACCCAGTCGAAGCACGCCGAGGCCGCCGTCGAATTCGCGACCTGGCTGAACACCCACCCGGAGGCCGTGCAGGCGCTCGTCGACGAGGCCGGCATCTACCCCGCCGCGACCGCCGCCGCAGCCGCCGTGCTCACCGAGGCGCCGGAGTTCTTCAGCAACCAGCCCGACTTCTACGACGTCGCCGCCGAAGCCGCCGCCGTCGTGGCGCCCTTCACCTACGGCCCGAACGTGAACGTCGCGTTCAGCGCGTACAACGACGAGTTCGCGAAGGCCGCAGAGGCGAAGACGGTCGACGCCTTCCTCGCCGCGGTCACCGCGATGCAGCAGATCACCGTCGACGACCTCGAGTCGAGCGGGTTCACCGTCGCCGAGTGACTCCGGTGGTCGAGTAGCGACGACGGAGCGTATCGAGACCGCGCAACAGGGTCTCGATACGCTTCGCTACTCGACCGCCGTTGGCACCGCTCCTCGACCACCCGCCCCCACAGGAAGGAATCGCATGAGCGCCTCGACCAGGCGGCGTGCCGCCCTCGTGCCCTACGCGATGCTCGCACCCGGCATCGTGCTGTTCGTGCTGTTCATGGCCGCGCCGATCGTCTACACCCTCGTCCTCTCCTTCCAGAAGGAGGTCGTCAAGGGCCTCGGCCTCGGCACGGGCGGCAAGTCGCTGCAGTTCGCCGGCCTCGAGAACTACGTCGCGACCCTCACCGACCCCGAGTTCGCCGCGAGCGTCGGCCGGGTCCTCGTGTACGGCCTCATCCTGGTGCCGACCATGCTCGGCCTCGCGCTCCTGTTCGCGCTCCTGCTCGACGCCCGCCGTACCGGAACCAAGACGTTCTCGCGCACCTCGATCTTCCTGCCCTACGCCGTGCCCGCGGTGATTTCGTCGCTGCTCTGGGGGTTCCTCTACCTGCCGGCGGTCAGCCCGTTCTACTGGGTGTTCGACCAGCTCGGCTGGGACGTCCCCTCGCTGTTGTCGCCCGGCCTCGTCGTGTTCGCCATCGCCAACATCGGCCTCTGGGGCGGCGTCGGCTTCAACATGATCGTGATGTACACGTCGCTGAAGGCCGTGCCCCAGGAGATCTACGAGGCGGCCACCATCGACGGGGCATCCGAGTGGCAGATCGCCTGGCGCATCAAGATCCCGATCATCGCGCCCGCGCTCGTGATGACCGCCCTGTTCTCGATGATCGCCACGCTGCAGGTCTTCGCCGAACCGACGACCCTGCGGCCGCTGACCAACAGCCTCTCGACGAGCTGGTCGCCGCTCATGCTGGTCTACCGCGACGCGTTCACGCGCGACGACATCTACTCGGCGTCGGCGACGTCGATCATCATCGCGATCGCGACGTTCGCGATCTCCTTCTTCTTCCTTCGCGTCGTGCAGCGCCGCGCCTTCGGCCAGGAGGACTGACCCGTGTCGACCACCCTCGAGACCACCTCCACGACCGCGATCGTCGCGCCCGGGGCATCCGGTTCGCGCCGCATCCGCCGGCCCGTCACCCGGCATCGGATGCCCGTGTCGGTCGCTCCGACCGCCGTGCTGCTGCTCGGAGCCCTCTACTGCCTGATGCCGGTCGCGTGGGTCGTGATCGCATCGACGAAGGATGCCTCCGAGCTGTTCTCGACGTTCACGTTCGCGCCGTCGACCCACCTGTGGGACAACCTCGTCGAGTTGAGCTCGTACCGCGACGGGCTGTACTGGCGATGGATGCTGAACACGGCGCTGTACGCCGGCGTCGGCTCGATCGTCTCGACGTACATCTCGGCACTCTCGGGATTCGCCCTCGCGAAGTACGTGTTCCCCGGCAAGGACGTCGTCTTCAAGATCCTGCTGATGGGCGTGCTCGTGCCCGGCGTCATCCTGGCGATCCCGCAGTACCTGATGCTCGCCCAGTTCGGCCTGACGAACACCTATTGGTCGGTGCTGCTCCCGCAGATCATCAGCCCGTACGGCATCTACCTCGCGCGCATCTACTCGGCCGCGGCCGTGCCCACCGAGGTCGTCGAGTCCGCGCGGACCGAGGGCGCCGGCGAGCTCACGATCTTCCACCGCATCGCGCTGCCGATGATGGCGCCCGGGCTCGTGACGATCTTCCTGTTCCAGTTCGTCGCCGTGTGGAACAACTTCATGCTGCCGTACATCATGCTCGGCGACGACCGGCTGTTCCCGATCACCGTCGGACTCTCGGGCCTGCTGAACCAGGGCGCCACCGTGCCCGCCATGTACACGCTCGTGATCACCGGCGCCCTCGTGTCGATCGTGCCGCTCGTCGTGCTCTTCCTCGTGCTGCAGCGGTACTGGCGCGTCGACCTCGCGGCGGGGGCGGTCAAGGCGTGAGCCGTCGCCCTACACTTTCGAGGGTGGGAGACCAGGCGAGGAAGCGGCCGACGATCGAGGACGTCGCGCGCGAGTCGGGCGTCTCCCGCGGCACCGTGTCGCGCGTGCTCAACGGCGGGCACTGGGTCAGCCCCGACGCTCGCACGGCCGTCGAGGCCGCGATCAAGAAGACCGGCTACCGCATCAACCCGCACGCGCGGAACCTCGCGACCGCGCGGGCGAACTCGATCGCGTTCCTGCTCACGGAGTCGCACGACCGTCTGTTCGAGGACCCGAACTTCTCGGTGCTCATGCGCAGCGCCGCGGCCGCCCTCGCCGAGCGCGACCTGCCGCTCGTACTGCTGATGGCCGGCTCCGACGACGAGCAGCGCCGCGCGACCGAGTTCATCATGGGCGGGCACGTCGACGGCGCGCTGCTGGTGTCGTCGCACCGAGGTCGCGAGGGATTCCTCGCCGACCTCGTCGCGGCCGAGGTGCCGATCGTCGCGTGCGGCGTGCCCCTCGGCTACGAGCGCAAGGTCGGCTACGTCGCGGCCGACGACTACGAGGGCGCCCGAGATCTCGTCGCCTACCTGCGCGATTCCGGCCGGCAGGCCATCGCGACGATCACCGGCCCCTCCGACACCTCGGGCGGCACGCAGCGCCTCGAGGCGTACCGGGTCGAGCTCGGCGACGCGTTCGACGATCGGCTCGTGGTCGAGGGCGACTACTCCCGCACGAGCGGCGAACGCGGCATGCGCGAACTGATCGCGCGGGGCGTGCCGTTCGACGCCGTGTTCGCCGCCAACGACGCCATGGCCGCCGGAGCCCTCGACGTGCTCCGCGAGGCGGGGCTCCGCGTGCCCGATGACGTCGCGGTCGCCGGCTTCGACGACGCGCCCATCGCGCAGCGCGTCGAACCCGAGCTCACCACGATGCGCCAGCCCTTCGACCGCATCGCGCGCGAGATGGTGCGGCTGCTGCTCGACGTCATCGACGGGCAGCCGGCGGCGCGCATGACGATGCCGACCGAGCTCGTGGTGCGCGAGTCGGCCTAGGGGCTTCTGGAGTCCACGCGCCGAGCAAGGTGCCGGTGCCGGTCCGGCCACGGTGTTCGTCCGGTCAGGGGATGCCTCGTGCATGAGATTCCCACCCATGCCGGCGTCGGGGCATCCGTGCCCCGGAATCTCATGCGCCGGAATCTCATGCGTCGGGGTCTGCGTCCGGCGCGGCGTCGGCGTCCGGCGAGGCGTCGGCGTCGGGCCCGGTGTCGCGGTCGGGCCCGGTGTCGCGGTCGCGTCGCTTCGCTCGCGGCTGCGTCATGCCGAGGTGCACGCGGGTGCGGTGCCGCTCGTAGATGATGAACGCGGCGCCGAGGCCCCACAGCGGGAACTGGGTGAGGAACGCGATGCGGAACGCCTCGAGCGAGTACGTGTCAGGTGAGCCGGCGCCCTGGGCGTCCATCGCGAGGCCGATGAACAGGATCGCGAGCAGGCCCGCGATGAATCCGCCGCCGTTGACGATGCCCGTCGCGGTGCTGAGCCGGTGACTCGGGTTGTACGTGCGCGCGTGGTCGAACGCGATCATCGACGCCGGGCCGCCGGTGCTGAGCGCGAACGCGAGCACGAACAGCAGCCAGATCGGCGCCGGACCCGGCCACACGATCACCACGAGCCACGCGAGCGCCTGGAACGCGACCGTCGGCAGGACGAGCATCATCGAGCGCCGCATCGGATGCCGGCTCGAGAGCGCGCCGATCACCGGACCCGCGACCATGCCGAAGACGACGAACGCGGTGACGACGAGGGAGGCGACGGGCGGCGTGAGCCCCTCGCCCGCGGTGAGGAACGGGAATCCCCACAGCATGACGAACGCGGTGCCCGCGAACGGGGTCGTGAAGTGCGACCAGAACGCGAGCCGGGTCGCGGGGTGGCCCCACGACTCCACGAACCCCTCACGCAGGTCGGCCGCGCTCGTGACGACGCGGATCGCGCCGGTCTCGGTATCGACCGAGACGTCCTGCGTCCGGCCGGGGGGATGGTTGCGGATCATCGCGAAGACCAGCGCCGCGAAGAGGAGCCCGAGGCCCGCGAGGCTGCCGAACGCGACGCTCCAGCTGGTGGCGTGCAGGAGCGCCGCGAGCGGGATGATCGACACGATCTGCCCCGTCTGGCCGAGGATGCCGGTCATCTGCACGAGGAACGGGGCGCGGCGTTCGGGGAACCAGGTCGCGATGAGGCGCAGCACGCTCGGGAACACCGCGGCGTCCCCGGCGCCGATGAGCACGCGCGCGAGGATGCCGACCGCGAGGTCGTCGGCGAAGGCCATGACGAACTGGCCCGCGGCCATGAGCAGCATGCCCGCGGTGATGATCGGCCGCGCACCGAACCGGTCGAGCATGAGGCCGACGGGGATCTGCATGCCGCCGTACACGGCGAGCTGGATGACGGCGAACAGCGACAGCGCCGAGGCATCCGCGTCGAACCGGACCGCGGCGTCGACGCCGACCGACGACAGCGACGTGCGGTTCGTGACCGAGAGCGCGTAGCCGACGACGCCGATGGTCCACACCAGCCACATCCGCCACGGGCGGACTGGGGCGAAGGGCGTCGAAGTCACGGTCGTTCCAGCGTACGCCCGCAGGTTCTGCCGCCGGTCCATCCCGCGCGTGCGACTTCGGCCTGCGCGTGCGACTTCGGCCCATGCGTGCGACTTCGGCCTGCGCGTGCGACTTCTGTCCATCGGTGCGACATCCATCTCGCACGCGAGGGAGGAACTCGCACGCGAAGTCGTGATGCGTCCAGACCCCCCCCCATGACAAACCGACCAGACGGTATGCTACGGTCGTCGCAGCGAACGAGCCGGCACGGCGCCGGCCCCGCGCGAACCGACGGAGGAGTCACGTGCAGCGATTCGAGGGCAGCGTCGCCCTGATCACCGGCGGCAGCCGCGGCATCGGGTTCGCCGTGGCGCGGCGGCTCGTGGCGGAGGGGGCATCCGTCGTCCTCACCGGACGCAAGCAGGACTCGCTCGACGCGGCCGTCGCCGGGCTGCGCGAGCTCGGAGCAGACGGGACCGGAGCAGACCCGGCCCGCGCGAGCGGTGTCGCGGGCAAGGCCGACGACCCGGAGCACCGCGCCGCGGTCTTCGCCCACATCGCCGAGACGCACGGCCGCCTCGACCACCTCGTGAACAACGCCGGCATCAACCCCGTGTACGGTCCGCTCCGCGACGTCGACCTCGCGGCGGCCCGCAAGATCCTCGAGGTCAACGTCTTCGCGACGCTCGAGTGGACGCGTGACGCCGTCGGCGCCGGCTTGACCACCTCGGTCGTGAACCTGTCGTCGATCTCGGCGCTCGCCGCCAGCCCCGGCATCGCGTTCTACGGCATCTCGAAGGCCGCGGTCGTGAACCTGACCATGCAGCTCGCGCACGAGCTGGCGCCCGGCATCCGGGTCAACGCGGTCGCGCCCGCCGTCATCAAGACCGCGTTCGCGACCGCCCTGTACGAGGGCCGTGAGGCCGAGGTCGCTGCCGAGTACCCGCTCGCCCGCCTCGGCGAGCCCGACGACGTCGCCGGGCCCGTCGCGTTCCTGCTCTCCGACGACGCCGCGTGGATCACCGGTCAGACGATGCCGATCGACGGTGGCGCGCTGATGCGCCCTGCCGGGTGAAGGATGGATGCATGAAGGACGTCAACGTCGCCGACGAGGTCACGCGTGCAGCGGTCGACCTGTTCGCCAGCCAGGGCTATGCCAACACCAGTGTCCAGCAGATCGTGGAGGCCGCCGGGGTCACCAAGGGCGCGATGTACCACTACTTCGAGTCGAAGGACGACCTGCTCTTCGCGATCTACGACCGCATGCTGACGCTGCAGAAGTCGCGGCTCGACGAGATCATCTCGCACGGCGGCGAAGTCGACGAGGTGCTGCGCACGGTGTGCGTCGACGTCATCGAGACGTCGATCGACTTCCTGCCCGAGGGCACCGTGTTCTTCCGCAGCATGCACATGCTGACCGCGCCTCGCCAGCAGGAGGTCACGCGCCGACGTCGCGACTACCACGACACCTTCGCGGCCCTGATCGAACGCGGCCAGGACCAGGGGCTGTTCCGCACCGACATCCCGCACCCGGTGCTCATCGCCCACTTCTTCAGCGACGTGCACTACCTCTCGCACTGGTACTCACCCGAGGGCCCCGAGTCGAAGTCGCTCGTCGCCAGCCAGATCACCGACCTCTTCCTCACCAGCATCAGGAGCACCGGATGACCACACCCCCCGTCGTTCCCGAGACCATGCGCGCGTGGCGCGTGACGCGCACCGGAGAGCCCGAGGAGGTGCTCGAACTCCACGACGTGCCGGTTCCGGCCCCTGGGCCGGGCCAGGTGCTCGTGCGCACGAGCGCGGTCGCGATCAACTTCCCCGACGTGTTGCTCGCGCGCGGCCAGTACCAGGTGCGGCCCGAGCCGCCCTTCGTGCCGGGCATCGAGCTGAGCGGCGAGGTCGTCGCGGTGGGCGCGTCGCCCGCGAGCGCGACGGATGCCTCGGGCGGCACGGATGCCTCGGCGTACGCGGGTGCGCATGCCGCTTCGGACCCCGGCGCGGATGCCTCGGCGCGCGCCCTCGCCGTCGGCGACCGCGTTGTCGGGTCGGAGATCGGCGTGCTCTCGGAGTACGCCGTGCTGCCGGCCGAGGCCGTGCGGCTCGCGCCGGACGCCCTGGACGACGAGGCCGCGGCCGCGCTCACCATCGCGTACCAGACCGCCTGGTTCGGCCTGCATCGGCGGGCTGCCCTGCAAGCCGGCGAATGGCTGCTCGTGCATGCCGCGGCCGGCGGTGTCGGCGTCGCGGCGGTGCAACTCGGCGTGGCCGCCGGCGCCCGCGTCATCGGCGTGGTCGGCAGCGAGGCGAAGGCCGAGGTCGCCCGACAGGCCGGTGCCGAGGTGGTGCTCGTCCGCGGACGAGACGACCTCGTGGCATCCGTGAAGGAGGCGACCGGCGGCCACGGCGTCGACGTCGTGTTCGACCCGGTCGGCGGCGACGCCTACACGGCCTCGACGAAGTGCATCGCGCTCGAGGGCCGCATCGTCGTCGTCGGGTTCGCGGGCGGCGAGATCCAGCAGGTCGCGGCGAACCACGCGCTCATCAAGAACTACTCGGTGCTCGGCCTGCACTGGGCGCTCTACCAGCAGCAGCGGCCCGACCTCGTCGACGAGGCGCATGCCGAGCTCGTGCGGCTCGCCGCCGAGGGTGCGATCGCGCCAGTCGTCGACGTCGTGCCGTTCGCCGACGCGCCCGCGGCCGTGCAGCGACTCGCGGGCGGCGCCACCACGGGGCGCATCGTCGTGCGGGTCGCGTCGTGACGGGCACGGGCCTGCCCGACTTCAGCCTCGACGGCCGCGTCGCGATCGTGACGGGCGGCGCCCGCGGCATCGGCGAGGCCTACGTGCGGGCGCTGCACGCGGCCGGGGCATCCGTCGTCGTCGCCGACGTGCTCGACGAGCCGGGTTCCGCGCTCGCCGCGGAGCTCGGCGATAGGGCGCGGTTCGAGCACCTCGACGTGACCGACGAGGACGGGTGGGCGGCGGTCGTGGCCGGAACGCTCGAGGCGTTCGGCGCGGTCGACGTGCTCGTCAACAACGCGGGCATCGCGAACTCGGCGCCGATCGAGCACTTCACGCTCGCGAAGTGGGACGCCGTGATCGGCGTGAACCTCACGGGCACGTTCCTCGGCTGCCGCGCGGTGGTGCCGGCCATGAAGGCCGCCGGCCGCGGCTCGATCATCAACGTCTCGTCGGTCGAGGGCCTGCGCGGCAGCCCGCACCTGCACGGGTACACCGCGTCGAAGTTCGGGGTGCGCGGGCTCACCAAGGGGCTCGCGGTCGAGCTCGGACCGAGCGGCATCCGCGTGAACTCGGTGCATCCGGGGTTCATCCGCACGGAGATGACGACGCGGATCGACCCGGATCGGCTCGACATCCCGCTCGGCCGACCGGGAGATCCGGCGGATGTCGCGGGCACCATCGTCTTCCTCGCGTCGGATGCCTCGGCGTTCACGTCGGGCGCCGAGTTCGTCGTCGACGGCGGCATGGTGACGGCGATCGCGCATCGCTGACGGCGGCGTGCCTGCCTCGTCGTCACGTGCGACTTTCGTCGACGCGTGCGGGTTTCGTCCATCCGTGCGAGGTGCTTGACGCACGCCTGTGAGGAACCCGCACGCGAAGAATTCGACGGGAGGCGTGCCGGTGCCGGATGCCGGTGGCGGATGTCGCGGGCGCGGGTTAGCGTCGGAGCATCCCGTCGTGAGTGAGAGGAGGCCGACATGACCGATTTCGTCGACCCGCTGGAGGAGCCCCTGGTGCAGGAGCACGGATTCCCGGTGGACACCGAGGCCGAGGGCGACCCGGAGACCCGGGAGTACCTCGAAGCCATCAAGGCCGACCGCGAGGCTCGCGAGGCCGAGGGCTCGTAGGGTCCATCCGCGAAGGGCCGGGCACCGATGGGGTGCCCGGCCCTTCGTCGTGCCCGGGTGCGGATGCATCGGCGGGGCGCGGCGGAGGGGAGGTGGTTCGCACGAGCGGAGGTGCGTTCGCGCGGAAGGAGGCCTCCCGTCGCGGAGTTCTCCTCCGCTCGTGTCTCCCCGCTCGCGCGGGTCCTTCGCCTCCGCGAACGCGCGATCGAAGGGCGTGCCCGAAATGTTGCAACGCCAACATACCGTCTGGTCGGTTTCTCGGGTACAGTGAGCAGCACTCCGACACGAAGAGGTGCCGATGCCCGATCCGATCCCCCACCACGCCGACCAGACGGCTGCCCCGCCGAGCGTCCTCGGCGCCCCGCCGCGCCTCGAGGTCTCCGGCCTGACCGTCGCGTTCGGCGGCCTGACCGCGCTCGACGACGTCTCGTTCGACGTGGCCCACGGCGAGACCGTGGCGCTCATCGGGCCGAACGGCGCGGGCAAGACCACGGCGTTCAACGCGATCTGCTCGCTCGTGCGCCGCCGCGCGGGCAGCATCCGCCTCGACGGGGCTCCCGCCCCGCGATCGGCGGTCGGCCTGACCCGGGCGGGCGTCTCCCGGACGCTGCAGGGCCTCGGCCTCTTCGAGGGGCTCACCGTGCTCGAGCACCTGCTCGTGCCGCTCGGCCGCGTGCCCTCGGGCGAGGCCGTGCATCGCGCGCTCGCGACGCTCGCCGAGCTCGACCTCGCCGATGTCGCCACGCGGCACGTCGACGAGCTGCCCTATCCGGTTCGCAAGCGCGTCGCACTCGCCCGGGCCCTGGTCACCGAGCCGTCGCTGCTGCTCCTCGACGAGCCGGCGGGCGGCCTCGGATCCGACGACATCGACGCACTCGCCGGGGTGGTGCGTCGCGTCGCCGCGGGCGGATGCTCCGTGCTCCTGGTCGAGCACCACGTCGACTTCGTGATGGGCCTGGCCGACCGCATCGTCGTGCTCGACTTCGGCCGCGTCATCGCGCGCGGCGCGCCCGCCGAGGTGCAGGCCGACCCCGCCGTCGAGGCCGCCTACCTCGGGGTGCAGGCGAGCCAGGCGAGCGAGGCGAACCAGGCGAGCCGCTCGGGACACGAGGCGAGGGCCGCATCGTGAGTGGCATCCTCGAACTCGACCGCGTCACCGTCGGCTACGTCGGCGCACCCGTGCTCGACGGCATGAGCCTCTCGATCGACGAGGGCGCCGTCGTCGCGTTGCTCGGCGCGAACGGCGCGGGCAAGACGACCCTCATGCGCACGGTCGCGGGACTCCTCGCACCTCGCGCGGGGAGCATCCGACTCGCCGGACGCGACCTCGGCGGCGTCGCCGTCGAGGACCGAGCCCGCTCAGGGCTCGCGCAGGTGCCCGAGGGCCGCAGCGTCGTCGCCGAGCTCACGGTCGACGAGAACCTGCGCCTCGGTGCCCTCTGGCGGTACCGCGGCGCGGCCCGTGAACGCGCCGTCGCCGCGATGTACGAGCTGTTCGAACCGCTCGACCGTCGCCGGCGCAGCCTCGGGCACCAGCTCTCGGGCGGCGAGCGCCAGATGCTCGCACTCGCCCGCGCCCTCGTCGCCGAGCCGCGCGTGCTGCTGCTCGACGAGCCGTCGCTCGGCCTCGCGCCGCTCGTCGTCGCCCAGCTCATGGGCGTGCTGCGCGACACCGCCGACCGCACGGGACTCACCGTGCTGCTCGCCGAGCAGAACGTGACCAGCGCCCTCTCGATCGCCGACCGCGGCATCGTGCTCGGGCTCGGCGAGATCGTCGCCGATGCACCGGCATCCGACCTCGCCGCCGACCCCGCCCTTCGCCACGCCTACCTGGGATTCTGATGGACCGACTCCTCTTCCTCCTCGCCACCGGGCTCGCGCGCGGCGCGATCTTCGCCCTGTTCGCCCTGTCGCTCGTGATCATCTGGCGCGCCGCACGCATCGTGAACTTCGCGCAGGGCGCGATGGCGGTCGTCGCCAGCTACGTCGCGTTCGCCGTCACCGGTCTGACCGGCTCGTACTGGATCGGCTTCGCCTCGGCGATCATCGCCGGCGGACTCATCGGCGTCGGCGTCGAACGCGGCGTCATGCGATTCGCGCCGACCGGCTCGCCGCTCGCGGGCGTGATCATCGCGATCGGACTCGTGATGGTGCTGCAGTCGCTGCTCGGCATCCTGTTCGGTCAGAACCACCTGCCGATGCGGGCTCCGTTCGACCAGACGCCGATCGTCATCGGCGGCGTGCCGGTGCTCTCGCCGTACGACCTGTTCGTGCTCGGCGTCGCGCTCGTCGTCATGGGCGGCCTCGCGCTGCTGTTCACGAAGACGACGCTCGGCCTCCAGTTGCGCGCGTCGGCGCTCGCCCCCGAGGTGTCGCGGCTGCTGGGCGTTCGCGTGCCGCGCATGCTCACGCTCGGCTGGGTGCTCGCGTCGGCGGTGGCCGCCCTCGCCGCGATGCTGCTCGTGCCCACCGAGCTCGGCCTCACGCCGCACTCGACCGACCTGCTGTTCGTCTACGCGTTCACGGTCGCCGTCGTCGGCGGGCTCGACTCCGCGCCCGGCGCCCTGATCGGCGGACTCGGCGTCGGCGTGCTGATGAGCCTCGTGACCGGATACCTCGGCTCGACGATCGCGCCGATCGCCGTGCTCGTGCTGCTGGTCGCGGTGCTGCTCGTGCGGCCTGGCGGCATCTTCCAGGTGCGAGAGGCGCGCACGGCATGAGCACGCAGACGAACCCGCGTCCGGCGTCCGCCGCGTCTACGGCGTCCGAAGGCGCCGCCGCCGTTGCCGCCCGCGCTACCGCTGCCGCCGCGCCCGCCCGCCATGACGCCGCGTCCGCCGCTCCGGCACCCCGCCGCGGCCGCCTCCTGCTCATCGCCCTGTTGCTGACCCTGCTCGCGATCGGCGGCACGTTCCTGCTCGACCCGTACCGCAACTACCAGCTCGCGCTGGTCGCGGCGACGTTCTGCGCGACCGGCGGGCTGACGCTGCTGATCGGCCTGAGCGGCCAGCTCTCGCTCGGGCACGCGGCCCTCATGGCCGCGGGCGGCTACGGCTACGCGCTCACCGCGAACGCCGCGACCGAGGCAGGCATCGACGGGCTCCCGCGATTCCTGCTCGGCTTCGTCGGCGCGATCGCGGCATCGGGCGCGCTGGGGCTGCTGCTCGGCCTCGCGGGGGCGCGCCTGCGCGGACCGTACCTCGCGGGCGTCACACTCGCGCTCGTGATCGCCCTCCCCGCGTTCACGAGCGTGTTCTCCTCGGTGTTCCGCGGCGACCAGGGCGTGCAGATCCCGTACGACGGCGTGCCCGAGTTCCTCGAGCTGCTCATCGTCGTCGAGCAGTGGCAGGCCTGGGTGGCGATCCTCGTCACCGCGGTCATCACGACCTGGCTCGCCCTGCTGCGGCGCGGCCGGCTGGGCCTGCGGATGCGCGCGGTGCACGGCGACGAGACCGCGGCCCGGCTCGCGGGCGTGCCGACCCGGCGCGTGAAGGTGCAGGCGTTCGCCGTCAGCTCGCTCGCGGCCGGCGCCGGCGGGGCCCTCCTGTGCTTCACGACGCAGTCGGTGAACCCCGGCGCGTACACACTCGCGTACTCGCTGCTGCTGGTCGTGGCCGTCGTCGTCGGCGGACTCGGCAGCCTCGGCGGCGCGCTCCTCGGCGCCGTGATCGTCGTGCTGCTGCCGTGGATCATCGGCACCGCGACCTCCGCGTTCGACCTGCCCGCCGACCTCGAGCAGCGCCTCAGCGGCAACCTCCCCGTGCTCGTCTTCGGGGCGCTGCTCATCGTCGTGATGGCCGTGTGGCCGGGCGGCATCGCGGGCGCGGTGGGCCGCGCCCGCGGTCGCCGCCGGGCGCGCAGGGCGGCCGCATCGGCATCCGACGTTCCCGAGGCATCCGACCCGCCCGAGGCATCCGATCCCGACCGGCCCGCCCCGACCGGCCCGCCCCCGACCTGCCCGACCTGCAATCCGTTCCAACCCAACCAGAGAGGTGATCATGTCCCAACGCATCATCCGCCGGCGCACCGTCGCGCCCGCGGTCGCCGCCGCAGCAGTCGCGGCGCTCGTCCTCGCGGCGTGCAGCTCGCCCGCCGCCCAGTCCGGCTCCGAGGCGGAGGCCGCTCCCGGCATCACCGACGACACCGTGACGATCGGCACCCACACGCCGCTCACCGGCCCGGCCGCGGCCGGCTACGCGTCGATCTCCGCGGCGACGAAGGCGTACTTCGACTACGTCAACGACCAGGGCGGCATCAACGGCCGCACGATCGAGTACCTCGTGAAGGACGACGGCTACAACCCGGCGACGACGCAGACCGTCGTGCGCGAACTCGTGCAGGAGGACGAGGTCTTCGCGATCCTCAACGGCCTCGGCACGCCGACGCACACCTCCGTGCTCGACTACCTCAACCAGAACGAGGTGCCCGACCTGTTCGTGGCGTCCGGCTCGACGAGCTGGAACCAGCCCGAGGAGTACCCGTGGACGTTCGGGTTCAACGCCGACTACGTCGTCGAGGGCGCCGCGCTCGCGCAGTACGCGCAGGACGAGTTCCCGGGCAAGAAGCTCTGCGTGCTGGGCCAGGACGACGACTTCGGCTCGGAGTTCCTCGAGGGCGTCGAGCAGGTCGTCGGTGAGGAGGGCGTGACCGACTTCCAGGTGTACTCGGTGTCGAACCAGGACGTCCTCGCGCAGATCGGCGCGCTCAAGACCGCCGGCTGCGAGATCAACCTGCTCGCCACCATCAACGGCTTCACGGCCCTCGCGCTGGGCACCGCCGCGAAACTCGGATGGTTCCCGCAGTGGTTCTCGTCGTCGTCGGGCGCCGACTACCCGACGCTCGTCGAGTACCTCGGCGCCGACGTCGGCCCCAAGCTGCTCCAGGGCTTCACGTCGACGAACTACCTGCCGTTCAGCCCGGACGGCGAGTGGGTCGAGCTGTTCACGCAGATCAACGACGAGTACAACGGCGGCGCACCGTTCACCGGCAACACGGTCTACGGCATGAGCGTCGGATACCTCTTCGCCGAGGCGCTCGCCGCCGCCGGCGAGGACCCGACCCGCCAGGGCATCGTGGACGCCATCACCTCGGGCGACCTGCAGGGCAACGGCGTCGTGCCGCTCGCCTTCTCGGCCGACAGCCACGCCGCCTACGTCGGCGTCGGCATCACCACCGTCGACCAGGGCGTGCAGGACTTCAACGGCGCGACCTACTCGGTCGAGGGCGGGTCGGTCACGGCCGTCGACGCGACGCCCGTCGCCCTCGAGAACGAGGGGGTGCCGGCCGGGTAGGCTCCCGCCGTCGCGGCGCACACCGAATCGGATGCCCCGGGCGCGAGCCCGGGGCATCCGGGTGCCCGGGGCGTCCGTGTGCCTGGGTGTCCGTGTGCCCAGGGTATGCATGTGCTCGGGGCATCCGTCCGCCGGGGCATCCATGTGCCCCACGTCGATCGTGACGTCGTCCCGGGGAGAGGGCCTGCGCATGAGAATCCGGCACACGACGCCGACCGGCGACTCATGCACCGGATTCTCATGCACCAGGAATCATCCCCACGCACGCCGGTTCTCACGCCCTCCACACCGGGCCGCGCACCCCCCACGCACGTCGAAGCCCGCGCCCTCGAGGTGTGCGCGGGCTTCGGACGGTCGGGACGGTCAGCTCACGACGCCCGTGTACTGCTCGACGAGCGCGCGCTTGAGCACCTTGCCGCTGGCGCCGATCGGCAGTTCGCCGACGACGTGCACGACGCGCGGGTACTTGTACGCGGCGATCCGCTCCTTCGCGAACGCGACGAGGTCGGATGCCTCGAGCTCGTGCCCGTCGTGCGCGACGACCGCGGCGTGCACCTCCTGGCCGTGCACCGGGTCCTCGACGCCGAACACGGCCGAGATCGCGACGCCGGGGTGCCGGGCGAGCACCGCCTCGACCTCCGACGGGTACACGTTGTAGCCGTTGCGCACGATCATGTCCTTCTTGCGGTCGACGATCGTGAGGATGCCGCCGGCGAAGGTTCCCAGGTCGCCGGTGCGGAACCATCCGTCGACGACCGCCTCATCGGATGCCTCGGGCCGCCCGAGGTACCCCTTCATGAGGTTGTGCCCGCGTACGACGACCTCGCCGAGCGGTGGTTCGGCGGCGCGGTCACCCGCGCCCTCGCCCGTGCCGTCGGCTGCCGTGAGCAGTTCGATCCGCCCTTCGACCTCGGGGTCGGCGATCGCGACGTCGACGCCCCACAGCGGACGCCCGACCGTGCCCGGTCGGATCGGTTCGCCGAGCACGTTCGACGACACGGTCGGGCTGGTCTCGGTGAGTCCGTAGCCCTCGTGCACGTCGGCGCCGTACGCCTCACGGAACGCCTCGAGCACCGCGACCGGCAGGGCGGCACCGCCCGACACGGCGAACCGCAGCGGCGGACGCTCGGCGGTGCGCGCGGCGGCCTCGAGCATGCCGACGAACATGGTCGGCACCGCCGTGAACGCGGTCGCCCGGTACTGCAGCAGCAGCGCGAGCGCCTGGTCGGGATCGAACTTCGGCAGCAGGATGATCGACGCCCCGACGCGGAACGCCAGGTTCAGCACGGCCATCTGCCCGAACGCGTGGAACATCGGCAGCCCGCCGAAGACGACATCATCGGGGCCGACGTCGAACGAGTCGATGAGCGAGCAGTGCACCTGCTCGACCATCGCGAGGTGCGAGCCGACGGCGCCCTTCGGGAACCCGGTCGTGCCGCTCGTGTACAGCACGGTCGCGGCATCCGTCGGCTGCACCGAGACGTGCCGCTCGATGGGCGCGGATGCCGCCGCCTCGAGCTCGAGCCTCGGCAGGTCGGGCATCCCGTCGCCGGTCGGCAGCAACACCGTCACGAGCGGAACGCCGGCCGCCGCCGCGGCCGGGGCCGCCTCGGCGAGCATCGGTGCGGCGACGATCACGAGGTCGGCGCCGGAGTCGCGCAGCACGTACTCGATCTCCTCGGCCTTGAACAGCAGGTGCACGGGCACGACGATCGCGCCGAGCGAGAGCACCGCGTAGTAGGCGCGGGCGAAGTCGGGCACGTTCGGCACGATGAGGGCGACCCGGTCGCCACGGCCGATGCCGCGGTCGCGCAGCGCGCCCGCATAGGCGCGGGTCTGCGCCCACAGCTCGCCGTACGACGTGGTCGTGCCCATGAAGTGCAATGCCGGGCGGTCGGGCATCCTCGTCGCGGTGCGTTCGAGGATGCTCGCGATCGAGAGGGTGCCGAAGCCGCCGCCGTCGACGGCCGGGTCGGGGGAGTGCGTCATTGCAGGTTCCTTCCGCTGGGTGGGGGACGCTGGGTCGGTGGTCAGGTCGCGGCGGATGCCGCGGGTTCGCGGGATCCGGCTCGGGTGGTGCCGGATGCGCCGGCCGAGGCATCCGCCGCCCGGCGCAGTTCGGCCCGGCCGAGCGAGGCGAGGTGCACCTCGTCGGGTCCGTCGGCGATGCGCAGCGCTCGGGCGCCCGCGTAGAGCTCGGCCAACGGGGTGTCGGTCGAGAGACCGGCGGCGCCGAACACCTGGATCGCGCGGTCGACGATGCGCTGCACGGCGCGCGGCACGGCGATCTTGATCGCCTGGATCTCGGTCATCGCGCGCCGGTTGCCCACGGTGTCCATGAGCCACGCGGTCTTCAGCACGAGCAGGCGCAGCGCCTCGATCTCGACGCGGGCCTCGGCGATCCACTCGCGGACGACTCCCTGCTCGGCGAGCGGGCCGCCGAAGGCGACTCGCACCGTCGCACGCTCCGCCGCGAGGGCGAGGGCACGCTCGGCCATGCCGATGGCGCGCATGCAGTGGTGGATGCGTCCGGGCCCGAGCCGGGCCTGGGCGATCGCGAATCCGTCGCCCGCCCCGCCGATGAGGTTGGCCGCCGGAACCCGCACGTCGTCGAACGCGATCTCGGCGTGCCCGCCGTGGTCGCGGTCGTCGTAGCCGAACACCGTCAGCGGGCGCACGATGCGCACCCCGGGGGTGTCGCGCGGGACGAGCACCATCGACTGCTGGCGGTGGCGCGGAGCATCCGGATCGGTCTTGCCCATCACGATGAGGAGCGCGGCGTCGGGGTTCATCGCACCGGTCGACCACCACTTGCGACCGGTGATGACGAGGTCGTCGCCGTCGCGGCGGATCGAGGTGCCGATGTTCGTGGCATCCGACGAGGCGACGTCGGGCTCGGTCATGCAGAACGCCGAGCGGATGCGGGCGTCGAGCAGCGGGTCGAGCCACTGCGCCTGCTGCTCGGGTGTGCCGAACTCGGCGAGGAGCTCCATGTTGCCGGTGTCGGGGGCCGCGCAGTTCATCGCGACGGGCGCGAGGCGGGGGCTCCAGCCGGACTCCTCGGCGAGCGGCGCGTACTGCAGGTTCGTGAGCCCGGCGCCGCGATCGCCGGGCAGGCTGTGCGCGTTCGGAAGACTGTGCCCGTTCGGAAGGAAGAGGTTCCACAGTCCGCGGTCGCGCGCGGTCGCGCGGAGCCGGTCGACGACCGGGCGGAACGTCCACACGTCGGGCGTCGCCGCGAGCTGCGCGTCGAGCTCGGGCTCGGCGGGCAGCACCTCGTCGCGCACGAACGCGCGCACCTCGTCGCGGAGCGCGGCCGATCGGGCATCCATCGCGAAGTCCATCAGCGGAGGCCTCCCGTCTGCACGGCGCTCGGTGTTCGGTCGCCGACCCGGATGCGGGCCGCGCCCGTGGCCCACGCGAGGCCCTCGGCGGCGAGCGGTTCGACGAGGTCGCCGATGCGGTCGAACCCGTCGCCGACCGTGTCTCCGGCCCGGAATCGGTAGTGGATGCCCTCGAGGATCACGGCCAGCTTGTACGCGGCGAACGCCCGGTACCAGGCGAGGTCGGGTGTGCGACGCCCGAGTCGTGCGGCGTAGGCGTCGACGAGCTCGGCGAACGGCGGATAGCCGGCGGCCGGGTCGACCGAGCTCGGGGCGACTCCGGCGCCGCCGGGGAGCTCCGCGATCTCCCAGTACATGCCGAGCATGCCGAGGTCGACGAGCGGGTCGCCGAGGGTCGCCATCTCCCAGTCGAGCACCGCCGCGATACGGGGACCCCCGGGGGAGTCGGCGACGATCGCGTTGTCGAGGCGGAAATCGCCGTGCACGATCGTCGTGGCGGATGCCTCGGGCAGGCGCTCGCCGAGTCGCTGCCCGAGGTCGTCGAGCACGGGCAGGTCGCGCGACCGGCTCGCGTCGAGCTGGCGCCGCCAGGTGCGCAGCTGCCGCGCGAGGTAGCCGTCGCCGCGGCCGAAGTCCCCGAGGCCGACGCGCTCGGGATCGACGGCGTGCAGGTCGGCGAGCACCTCGGCGAGCTGGACGCTGAGCCTGTGCAGCCCGTCGGGGGAGTACTCGGCGTTGTCGGACGGGCTGCGCAAGACCCGGCCGTCGACGCGCTCCATCACGAAGAACGGCGTGCCGGTGACGGCGTTCGTCTCGCTGTCGTCGACGACGTCGACCGCCCGGGGGACCGGCACGCCGGAGTCCGCGAGCGCGGCGATCACACGGTGCTCGCGGAACATGTCGTGCGCGCTCGAGAGCACGTGGCCGAGCGGCGGCCGGCGCAGCACGAGCGGGATCGCGGCGCCGTCGATGCGGTACGTCAGGTTCGAACGTCCGCCCGAGACGAGGGATGCCTCGAGCCCGGCGCCGGCCAGCGACGGGTGCGCCTCGCGCAGCCAGCGTTCGAATCCGCCGACGTCCAACCCGGGAACCGTCATCCTCGACCTTCCTCCCCGCCCTGCGGCGGTGCCGTGCCCGCCGTGCGGCGGTGCCCCTTGCCGCTGTGCGGCGGTGCATCCGGCCGGCGGCTGTCGACGCCGACGCGGACCGATCGAACGACCGGTGCAAGCAGCATACCGCCCGGTCGGTTTGTTTGGTAGCCGGGACCGCGAGTCGGATGCCCCACCGCCCACCCTCGCCCCCACGGCAGTCACCCGCGCCCGCCGGTCGGCCGCAGTCACCCCGCCCGCCATCCAGGAATTCAGGAGAAACGCCGTGAGGGGGCCTGTGGGCGGCCCATGTCCCTGCTGGTCCTGAATTTCGAGACCAGGCTCGGCGGTTGCCGGGCAGACGGCGCGGAACCGGCAGAAATCAGCGGTCGCGTGGCGGTCGGCCTGGTCGCGGACCGGCGCGCCTCCGCGAAGCATCGGGGCATGGATGAATCGAGCGCCGTCGTGCGCATCTGGCGCGGGGCGATCCGAACGGGAGACCGCGACGCCTACGCGCGGTACATCGAGGAGACCGGGCTCGCCGAGTACCGCGACACCGACGGCAACCTCGACGCCACGATGCTCATGCGCGACCGGGGCGACGGTACGACCGAGGTGCTCACGGTGTCGCGCTGGCGCGACCGCGCGGCGATCGTCGGGTTCGCGGGCGACGACATCGAGCGCGCCGTGTTCTACCCGGAGGACGACCGGTTCCTCGTCGAACGCGACGAGTTCGTGAACCACTTCGACGTCGTGGGGTAGCGGCGTCGAGGCCGGCGTCGCCCCGCCGACGGGCCCCGACGCGCGTGCCTGCCAACGTGGCGCGACATCCTGACAGGTCACGGCGATCGGCCGTTCGGCTGTGTGAGCCGCCCATAGGCTCGACGGCGCGCGCCGAGGGACGGTGCGCCCGAGAGGGCCTGATGATCACCGTTCACCTGCGCTACGAGATCGACCCCGAGCGGCTCGCCGACTTCCGCGAGTACGGCGAGCGGTGGATTCGGCTGGTCGACCGGCTCGGCGGCACCCATCACGGGTACTTCCTCCCGAGCGAGGGCGACAGCGACGAGGCGTTCGCGCTGTTCACCTTTCCGTCCCTCGCGGCCTACGAGCAGTACCGCCTGGCCGCGGCCGAAGATCCCGAGTGCATCGCCGCGTTCGAGTTCGCCGCGCAGACGCGATGCATCCGCCGCTACGAGCGCCGCTTCCTCACCCCCGTGTTCGAGTGAGCGACTCGCGCACGCCGTGAGGTGACGGCGAAGCCCCGGTTCGGCGAGGGCGTACCGGGGCTTCGCCGTCACTTCAGCGGCGAGTCGGCAGGGAGCGGCTCAGGACGAGAGCAGCTCGGCGTCGAGCGCTGCGCGCACCGCTTCGGGCACGGGGGTCGGGCGACGTGTCGCGGCATCCACGAAGACGTGCACGAACTCACCCGTCGCGATCGGCTCGGTCTCACCTGAGCGCAGGATGCCGAGCGCCCACGTGATGCTCGTGTTCCCGAGCCTGCCGACCGAGATGCCGACCTCGAGCGGCTCGGGGAACGACGCCGCCGCGAGGTACCGGCAGTTCGACGCGACGACGAGCGCGATCGGCCCGTCGCCCTGCGGGTCGAGCCCGGCGTTGCGGATCATCCACGAGTTCACCGCGGTGTCCATCGCCTCGTAGTAGACGACGTTGTTCACGTGCCCGTACTGGTCGTTGTCTCGCCACCTGGTGCCGAACGGCACGCGCACGGGGTACGACGGCGCTGCGGCGGGCGCGGCGGGCGGAACTTCGGGCATCCGTCAGCCCACCCGCAGCAGCACGCGGAACGCGACGCGCGCGCGTTCGGTGCTCGGCTGGTCGCCGGTGATGAGGTCTGCGTAGGTGAACGACTCCGAGATGCGCACGAGCAGGTACGCGAGCTCGTGCGGGTCGATGACACCGCCCATCGGCTCGTCGCCGAGGTCGCGGTGCACGAGCCACTCCGCGGTCGCGACGTAGCGCCGCTGGATCTCGCTCTCCTTGGTGGTCAGCAGCCGCAGGGCGCGGGCGGGCTCGCGCCGCAGGAAGTGCCGGAAGTACTCGGCGGCGATGAGGTCGTGCACGAAGCTCGTGAGGATCGCGGCGACGCGCTCGGCGCCGGCCAGGTCGCGCGCCGCGTCCTCGGCCTGGTCGAGCGTCGGCACGGCGAGCGACCACAGCACCTCGCTGAGCAGCGCGTCGCGGTTGCCGACCCAGCGGAACAGCGACGTGCGGTCGACGCCGAGGCGCAGTGCGAGTGCACCCATGTCGATGCGCTGGCCGGCGATGAACGACTCGCGGGCGAGCTTGAACGCGCGGAGCGCGTCGGGGTGGGTCTCGAGGCGTTCGCTCAGCCACGACGGGGCGGCGTCGAGCCCGATCGTCGCGATCGTGGGCGGCGCGTTCGTCCGGTCGGGTGCGCTGGCGGCGGCGGTGCTCGGCATGCGGGCCATGGTACCCGCTTCCGACGTCGAGGATGCAACATTCTCGAAAATGTTGCATACTGCCGGTGATCACCGACGATCGGAGAAGCCATGACGCTCACCGCCCCGCCCTCGACCGAGACCGAGGGCACCCCCGCCGACCTGCTCGACGCCGACTTCTACGCCTTCCAGGAGAAGTTCACCCCCGTCGAGCAGGACGCGATCCGCCGCATCCGGCACTTCCTCGAGACCGAGATCGGCCCGAACGCCGATGAGCTGTGGGAGCAGGCCCGAAGCCCCCGGCACCTCATCCCCCGCATCGCCGAGCTCGGGTTGTTCGCCTCCGCGTTCCCCGACTACGCGCACTACGAGAACAGCTGCGTCTACCGCGGCTGGATCGCGCTCGAGATCGCCCGCGTCGACCCGTCGACCGCGACCTTCATCGGTGTCCACTCCGGACTCGCGATGAACGCCATCGACGTCGGCGGTTCGCCCGAGCAGAAGGCCGAGTGGATGCCCCGGATGGCGCGCGGCGAGCTCATCGGCGCGTTCGGGCTCACCGAACCCGGCCACGGCTCCGACACCGCACGCGGCCTCGAGACCACCGCGACCCGCCGCACCGCGGCCGACGGCACCGACGAGTGGGTGCTCAACGGCGCGAAGCGCTGGATCGGCAACGCCACCTTCGCCGACGTCGTCGTCATCTGGGCGCGCGACACCGCCGACGACGAGGTCAAGGGGTTCCTCGTCCGGCAGCCGGCATCCGGATTCACCGCGACGAAGATCGAACGCAAGCAGTCCCTGCGCGGCGTCGAGAACGCCGACATCGTCCTCGAGGACGTCGTCGTGCCCGAGAGCGACCGGCTCCCCGGCATCCGAGGGTTCCGCGACGTCGCGATCGTGCTGCGCCTCACGCGCGCCGAGGTCGCCTGGCAGGCGCTCGGCGTCGCCGTCGGTGCGTACGAAGCTGCGCTGAAGTACGCCAAGGAGCGCGTGCAGTTCGGCAAGCCGATCGCGTCGTACCAGCTGGTGCAGGAGAAGCTCTCGAACAGCCTCTCGAACATCACGGCGTCGATCGCGCTGTGCGTGCGCGTCTCCGAGATGCAGGACGCCGGCGAGCAGAAGGACCACCACTCCGCGATGGCGAAGGCGTTCGTCACCGCGCGCATGCGCGAGGTCGTCGCGTGGTGCCGCGAGATCCTCGGCGGCAACGGCATCCAGCTCGACCACGGCGTCGCGAGGTTCTTCGCCGACGCCGAGGCGGTCTACACGTTCGAGGGCACGTACGACATGAACACGCTCATCGTCGGCCGCAAGATCACCGGCATCGCCGCGTTCCACTGAGCGAACCGACCACCCGAGAGGATGCCCCGAATGCCAGAAGCCTTCATCGTCGCCACCGCCCGCTCGCCGATCGGGCGGGCACGCAAGGGCTCGCTCGTCGACGTGCGCGGCGACGACCTCGCCGCGCGCATGGTAGCCGCCGCGCTCGACCAGGTGCCCGCCCTCGATCCCGCCCGGATCGACGACCTGCTCCTCGGCACCGGACAGCCCGCCGGCGAGCAGGGCATGAACCTCGCCCGCATCGTCGCCGTGCTGCTCGGGCTCGACACCGTTCCCGGCGCGACCGTCAACCGCTACTGCTCGTCGAGCCTGCAGACGACGCGCATGGCGTTCCACGCCATCAAGGCCGGCGAGGGCGACGTGTTCGTGTCCGCCGGGGTCGAGATGGTGAGCCGCTACGACCGCGGTTCGTCGGACTTCATCCCCGGCCAGGACGTGCGCAACCCGCGCTTCGCCGACGCGATCGCCCGCGCCGACGAGCGGGCGGCGGCCGGCGTCGCGGGGCCGTCCGGCGCGGGTCGCTGGCGCGACCCGAGGGAGAGCGGCGCGCTGCCCGACCCCTACATCGCGATGGGCCAGACCGCCGAGAACGTCGCCGACCTGATGGGCGTCACCCGCGAAGACCAGGACGCGTTCGCGGCCCGGAGCCAGCAGCGCGCCGAGGCCGCGATCGCCAGCGGGTTCTGGGCGAGCGACATCACGCCCGTCACGCTCGACGACGGCACCGTCGTCTCGGCCGACGACGGTCCGCGCCCCGGCGTCACGCTCGAGGCGCTCGCCGGGCTCGACCCGGTGTTCCGCCCCGACGGCACCGTCACCGCCGGCAACTGCTGCCCGCTCAACGACGGCGCCGCGGCCGTGGTGATCGTGTCGGAGCGGATCGTCGACGAACTCGGCCTCCAGCCGCTCGCCCGCATCGTGTCGACCGGCGTCTCGGGCCTCTCGCCCGAGATCATGGGCCTCGGCCCGGTCGAGTCGTCGCGCCGCGCGCTCGACCGCGCGGGCCTGGCGATCGACGACATCGACCTCGTCGAGATCAACGAGGCGTTCGCCGCCCAGGTGATCCCGTCGGCGCGCGAACTCGGCATCGACGAGGAGCGGCTCAACGTGCACGGCGGCGCGATCGCGGTGGGGCATCCGTTCGGCATGACCGGCGCCCGCATCACGTCGACGCTCATCAACGGCCTCGCCGCGACCGGCGGCCGCTACGGCCTCGAGACCATGTGCGTCGGCGGCGGCCAGGGCATGGCGATGGTGCTCGAGCGCGTCTGACCCGAACGACGGATGCCCCGGGCCACGAGCCCGGGGCATCCGTCGTGTGCGCGGTGCTCAGGCCGGCACGAGCAGGGTGACCCACCGGGCGATCAGGGCCGGCTTCGCAGACCCCTCGATCTCGATCGTGAGGTCCTGCACGACCCGCACGCCGGTGGGGGTGCGCTCGGCCGAGCCGATCGCGCCGACGGCCCGCACGCGCGAGCCGACCGTCACGGGCTGCAGGAACCGCACCTTCTCGAACCCGTAGTTCACGCCCATCGCGACCCCGCCGACGTCGAGCAACGGCGCGGCGAGGAAGCTCAGCAGCGACAGCGTCAGGAACCCGTGCGCGATCGGCGCGCCGAACGGACCCGCGGTCGCGCGGTCGACGTCGACGTGGATCCACTGGCGGTCCTCGGTCGCCTCGGCGAACGCGTCGATGCGGGACTGGTCGATCTCGAACCACTCGCCGGGGCCGAGCTGGGCGCCCGCGGCATCCGCCAGGTCGGCGGGCGACGCGAATCTCGTGTCGACGCTCATGCGCGCGGACCTCCCGCCACGTACAGCACCTGGCCCGACACGAAGCCGGCGTCCTCCGAGCAGAAGTACGACACGGCGGCGGCGACGTCCTCGGGCCTGCCGCTGCGGGCCACCGGGATCTCCTTCACCATCGCCGCGACGAAGTCGTCGAACCCGACGCCGATGCGCTCAGCGGTCGCCTTCGTCATGTCGGTCTCGATGAACCCCGGTGCGACGGCGTTCGCGGTGACGCCGTAGCGGCCGAGCTCGATCGCCAGGGTCTTCGTGAAGCCCTGCATGCCGGCCTTCGCGGCGGCGTAGTTCGCCTGGCCGCGATTGCCGAGCGCCGACGTCGACGACAGGTTCACGATGCGGCCCCAGCCCGCGTCGACCTGGTGCGCCTGCACGGCGCGGGTCATCAGGAACGCCCCGCGCAGGTGCACGTCCATGACGGCGTCCCAGTCGGTCTCGCTCATCTTGAAGAGCAGGTTGTCGCGGAGGATGCCGGCGTTGTTGACCAGGATCGTCGGAGCGCCGAGCTCGGATGCCACGCGCTCGACGGCCGCGGCGACGGCTGCGGCGTCCGAGACATCCGCTCCGATGCCGATGGCTCGGCCGCCCTCGGCGGCGATCGTTTCCGCGGTCTCGACGGCCTGCTCCTCGAGCAGGTCGACGACGGCGACGGCGTACCCGTCGGCGGCGAGCCGGCGCGCGGTGGCGGCGCCGATGCCGCGGGCGGCTCCGGTGACGATGGCGACCCGTGGGGTCGGGTCGGGGGTCAGGGCGGGGATGGCGGCGGTCATGCGGTGGTCCTCTCGGTGATGCGGGATGGGTCGTGGCGGTACGGATTCGAAGGATCGGGGCGGCGCTCGCGTTCAGTCGAAGACGATGAGCTGGCGCAGTTCGGTGCCGGCGGCCAGGCGGTCCATCGCTGCGTCGATGTCGTCGAGGCGCACGTGCGAGGACACGAGCCGTTCGAGCGGCAGGCGGCCGGCTCGCCATAGGTCGGCGTAGCGCGGGATGTCACGGCTCGGCACCGCGGAGCCGAGGTAGCTGCCGATGACGGTTCGCGCCTCTGCCGTGAGCAGCAGCGGCGAGACCGCGGCGCGCGCGTCGGGCGCCGGAAGCCCGACGGTGACGGTGGTCCCGCCGGGGGCGGTGAGCGCGAGCGCCGTCTCGAACGCGCGGGCCGAACCCGCGGCCTCGATCACGACGGGCGCGCGCAGCGGGCCGTCGCCGTCGTCGCTTCCGGCGATCGCGTCCTGCGGCGAACGCGCGTCGGATGCCCCGAGCTCGCGTGCGAGCGCGAGCTTCGCCGGCACCGCGTCGACGCCGATCACCTCGTGCCCGAGCGCGACGGCGACGAGCAGGGCCGCCATGCCGACCCCGCCGAGGCCGACGACGATCACGCGCTCGCCGGGGGCCGGGCGCCCGGCGTTGACCACGGCGCCACCGCCGGTGAGCACCGCGCAGCCGAGGAGCGCCGCGATATCCGGCGGCACGTCGTCGCCGACGGGAACGACCGACGTGCGGCTCACGACCGCGTGCGAGGCGAACCCGCTGACGCCGAGGTGGTGGTGGACCGGCTCGACGCCGGTCGTGCCGGTGCCGGTGGTCGGCGCGTCGTCGACCGGTTTCGCCCGGTGCAGTCGGATGCCGCCGCCGACGAGCGTGCCGGCGCCGTTCGCAGCCGTGCCGACCTCGCACGGGAGGCGCCCATCGGTGCGGCATCCGGCGCAGTCACCGCAGCGGGGGAGGAAGGTCATCACCACCCGGGTGCCGATCGGCAGGTCGTCGACGCCGTCGCCGAACTGCTCGACGATGCCGGATGCCTCGTGCCCCAGCAGCATCGGGGTCGGGCGCACGCGGTTGCCGTCGACGACGCTGAGGTCGGAGTGGCAGATGCCCGCGGCCTCGATGCGCACGAGCACCTCGCCGCGCGCCGGCGGGGCGAGCTCGAGCTCGCCGACCGTGAACGGGCGGCTCTGCGCGAACGGCGCCCGGGCGCCGGATCGTTCGAGCACGGCTCCGGTGATGCGCATGCGGCCTCCTCGTCGTCGAGTGCGGCGGTCAGGTCGGAATCCACCGGTGACAAGCATACCGACCGCGCGGTATGTTGGTGCAACCCAGGCCGGAACCCCTGCCGCCCACCCGGCTCGACCCGCTCACCGATGACGCTGAGGAGCACCGCATGACCGACATCCAGACCGCCGGACCCGCCGTCTCGGGCACGTGCGACGACCGCTACGCCGGGCTCCGCGACGAGTTCGCCCGTCGCGTCGAGAACGGCGACGAGCTCGGGGCATCCGTCGCCGTGTACGAGGGCGACGACCTCGTCGTCGACCTGTGGGGCGGCTGGGCCGACCCGGAGCGCACCGCCCCCTGGCAGCGCGACACCATCACCAACGTGTGGTCGATCTCGAAGACCGCGACCGCGCTCGCCGCCCTCGTGCTCGTCGACCGCGGCCTGCTCGACCCCGACGCGCCCGTCGCGGAGTACTGGCCCGAGTTCGCCGCGGCCGGCAAGGAGGGCGTGCTCGTCAAGCACGTGTTGATGCACACCTCGGGCGTCTCGGGGTGGGCGCAGCCGGTCGACGCCGCGACCATCCTCGACCTCGAACGCGCTGCGGCACTGCTCGCGGCCCAGCCCGCGTGGTGGCCTGCCGGCACCATGTCGGGATACCACCTCCTCGACTTCGGCCACCTCGTCGGCGAGCTCGTGCGCCGGGTCGACGGGCGCACCCTCGGTGCGTTCGTCCGCGAGGAGCTGGCCGACCCGCTCAGCGCCGACCTCTGGCTCGGCCTGCCCGAGTCCGAGGAGCCGCGAGTGAGCCTCGTCGTCCCGCCGCCGCCGTCGCAGATCGACTTCGCGGCGATGCCGCCCGAGTCGCCCGCGTTCCGCACCTTCACCGGCCCGGCACTCGGCGCCGAGATCACCTGGACGCGCGAGTGGCGCGCCGCGGGCATCGGCGGTGCCGGGGGCCAGGGCAACGCGCGCGGCGCGGCCCGGCTCAACAGCGTGCTCGCCAACGGCGGGGTGGCCGGCGGTCGTCGGATCCTCGCGCCCGAGACCGTCGACCGCGTGTTCGCCGAGCACACCGACGGTATCGACCTCGTGCTCGGCATCCCGCTGCGGTTCGGCCTCGGCTGGGCCGTGCCGAACCCGTCGTCGCCCGAGGCGATGCCCGACGGGCGGATCGCCTACTGGGGCGGTTGGGGCGGGTCGCTCGTGGTGGCCGACGCCGACCGCGGGGTCACCTTCGCCTACGTGATGAACCGTATGTCGCCCGGCATCATCGGCTCCGAGCGTTCGACCGCGTACCTCGCCGAGGTCTCCCGCGCGGCATCCTGAGCGCCGTCGGGTCGACGGTCAGCGACGGACGGCGCGCCTGCGGCGGGCGGCCAGCGCGACCATGCCGGCGACGAGGAGGAGCCCCGCGGCCGTCAGCATCACGGTCGTGCCGCCTGGGCCGCTCTCGGCGAGATCCGACGGCGTCGGCGCAGGCGTGGGGGTCGGTGTCGGCGTCGGCGCGACCGGGTTCGCGACGTTCTCGAGCGTGATCGTGGCGACCTGGCCGGAACCGATCGTGACGGAATCGGGCGTGATGACCGGCGTCCCCCAGACGACGCCGTCGATCGCCGGCGGGGTGGCCTCGGCGAAGGTCACGACGGTGCCGGCCGGAAGCGACGGCCCCTGCACGGCGACGCCGTCGGCGAGTACGTCGAGCGAGCCGGTCACGGGTGAGCCGTCGACGTCGTACGCGTACTCGACCGTGAACGCGGTGTCGGACGGAACGAGGCTCGCGGCCCCGCCGGAGACCTGCTTGACCACCGCGAAGGCGCCGTCGGTCGGGCCCACCTGGGGGTTGGCGACGTTCGTGAGCGTCACCCTGGCGACCTGACCGCCGCCGACCGTCACCGACGTCGGCGCGAGCACCGGCTCACCCCAGTCGACGCCCGGGATCACGGGCAACGGCGGAACCTCGGTGAAGGTCACCACGGTGCCGTCCGGGATGCCGCTCGGGCCGAAGACGACCACGCCGTCGGCGCGCACGATCAGCGTGCCCTCGACGAGGGCCCCGGCGCCGTCCGTGTACGAGTAGCCGAGCGTGAACGCGGTGTCGGCGGGCACGAGGTTCGCCGCCTCGCCGGTGACGACCTTCTGGGCGGCGAAGCCGCCGCAGCCCAGTCCGAAGCCGCCCTTCCAGGGGTAGTTGTGCTGCTCCGACCCGCTGCCGCCGAGGGTCAGGTTTCCACCGACATGGACGCGGCCGTTGGTGCTGGCGTTCACGGTCGCGTCGGCGTTGGGCGCCAGCCAGGAGCCCATCACCTGGCTCGTGCCGAGGATCTGCAGGTTCGGCGAGTCGACCACGTTCCACAGGATCCGCGACGCCGCGTTGCCGAAGGCCGGGCCGAACGCGTCGACGCGGACGCCGTTGATCGCGAAGAAGTTCGGGGTGAAGGCGATCGTGTCGGCGCCGACCACGTTGACGAGCAGGGCGCTGTCGTCGGTCACGCCGTTGAACGAGATCTCCTGGGCGAAGCCGAGCTGGGTCGCCGAGACGGAGAAGGTCTCGAGGTCGGCGGCGCCCGAGCCGTTGAAGCTCAGGATGTTGCCGGCGGCGACCGTGAGGCCCGTGTCGGGGACGGCTGCGAGGTCGGTCGAGGCGGCCGCGATCACGGAGGCGAAGCCCTCGTTCGGCGACATCGCCGCGGCCTGGCCGAGTCCGTCGGTGAGCGATGCGCCGTTGGTCTGGATCGTGCCCGTCGCGGTGCCGCCCACGAGGACGGGGCCGCCGGTGTCCATGCCCGCCCCGACGTCGATGCTGTTGCCGGCGAGCACGTCGAGGTCGCCGCCCACCTGGAACATCGGGTCGCCCGGAGCGGGGACGATCCCCGAGCCGACACCCACCGAGCCGATGTTGACGAGCCCGGGCGGCGTGCGGTCGATGGTGGCATCGCCCTGCACGAGCAGCAGGCCCTCGATCTCCGCGTGGCTCTCCACGACGGCGAGGTCGCCGCCGGCGAACACGGCCACGTTGGAGTCGGTGTAGGTGAGGATGTTGCCGGGTGAGGGCATGTTGCCGTCGGGCGGGCAGGTCGGCGTCGGAACCGCGGCCGCGGCGGGCTCGGCGGGAGCTGCGAGCGAGAGCACGACGACGCCCGATGCGGCCAACGCGAGAGCGGTGAGGCCGCTGAACAGCGAGCGCACGGGGCGGCGGGTCGGGACGTGCAGCTGGCGGGGCGGGGTGGAGCGGCGGGGCATAGGCGGAAGTGTAGCCCGGGGCTCGGCGATCGGCGATCGGCGATCGGCGACTGGCGACCGGCGACCGGCGGTCGGCGACCGCGGGACGGCGGCGACGGCGAACGGGCGACCATCGGAGACGAACGCGCGTGCGGCGCAGACGACGAACGGGCGGATGCCGAAGCATCCGCCCGTTCGCGTCGTCCGAGTGTCAGCGCGGTTCGCGCCGACTCGGCCCGACTACACCTCGGACTCGACCGCGGCGTCGACCTTCCGCTCGAACGCCTCCTCGGTCGCCTCGGCGAGTCCGACGGCGGGCACGGAACCGGTGACCGTGGTGCCCTCCGTCGCCGCGAGCTCGGCGTCGAGGTCGGTCGCGGCCTGCTCGAACTGCGAGTTGTAGAGGCGGTAGTAGGCGCCCTTCGCGGCGATGAGTTCGTCGTGCGTTCCCTGCTCGACGATGTCGCCGTGCTCCATCACGAGGATGAGGTCGGCGTCGCGGATCGTCGAGAGCCGGTGCGCGATCACGAACGACGTGCGGCCCTCGCGAAGCGCGGCCATGGCCTGCTGGAGCAGGAGCTCCGTGCGGGTGTCGACCGAGCTCGTCGCCTCGTCGAGGATGAGCACGCTCGGCTGCGCCACGAAGGCGCGAGCGATCGTGATGAGCTGCTTCTCGCCCGCCGAGACGTTCGACGCGTCCTCGTCGAGGATCGTGTCGTATCCGTCGGGCAGCGAGTGCACGAATCGCTCGACGTAGGTCGCCTTCGCGGCCGCGAGGATGTCGTCGTCGGTGGCGTCCGCGCGACCGTACCGGATGTTCTCGCGGATCGATCCGGCGAACAGCCACGGGTCCTGGAGGACCATGCCGGTCTTCGCGCGGATGTCGTGCCGGGTGAGGTCCGCGACGTTCTGGCCGTTGAGCAGGATGCGCCCGCCGTCGAGCTCGTAGAACCGCATGATGAGGTTCACGAGCGTCGTCTTGCCCGCTCCGGTCGGTCCGACGATCGCGACCGTCTGCCCGGGCTCGACTCGGAACGACAGGTCGCGGATCAGCGGGTGCGCGGGGTCGTACGAGAACGACACGTGGTCGAACTCGATCGTGCCGTCGCCGTCGGCGGGTGCCGGGGCGTCGACTGCGTCGGGCTCCTGCTCCTCCTCGTCGAGCAGTTCGAAGACGCGCTCGGCCGACGCGGTGCCCGACTGCACGACCGCGGCCATGCCACCGAGCTCCGAGAGCGGCTGCGTGAACTGCTGCGAGTACTGGATGAACGCCTGCACGTCGCCGAGGCGCAGTTGGCCGGTCGCGACCATGAGGCCGCCGAGCACGGCGATGCCGACGTACATCAGGTTCCCGATGAACATCATCGCGGGCATCATGATGTTCGCGAGGAACTGCGCCTTGAACGCGGACTCGTAGAGTTCCTCGTTCTCCGCGGCGAACGCCTCGCGGCTCGACGCCTCGCGACCGAAGACCTTCACGAGCGCGTGGCCGGAGAAGGACTCCTCGACGCGGGCGTTGAGGCGCCCCACCTTGCGCCACTGGATCCCGAACGCCTTCTGCGACTTCGGGCCGATGACGCCGAAGATGACGCCCATGAGCGGGAGCGAGACCAGGGCGACGAGGGAGAGCTGCCACGAGATCGAGAACATCATGATGAGCACGCCGACGACGGTGAGCACCGCGGTGAGTGCGCCCGACAGCGACTGCTGCATCGTCTGCGTGATGTTGTCGATGTCGTTCGTCACCCGCGAGATGAGCTCGCCGCGCTGCACCTTGTCGAAGTAGCGCAGGGGCAGGCGGTTGATCTTCGCCTCGACCTCCTCGCGGAGCCGCCACATCGTCTTCACCATGATGACGTTGATGACGTAGCCCTGGAGCCAGGTCAGCACGCCGGCCGCGATGAACAGGGCGAGCACGAGGATGATCACCTGGCTCAGGCGGACGAAGTCGATGCCCTCGCCGGGGGTGACGCCGGCGGCGGCGACGATGTTCGCGAGCTCCTCCTGGCCGCTGGCGCGCAGGCCATCGACGGCCTGCTCGGTCGTGGTGCCCGGGGGCAGCTGGCGGCCGATCACCCCGGCGAAGATGAGGTTCGTCGCCTCACCGAGCACCTTGGGTGCGAGCACCGTGAGCAGCACGCCGATGGCGCCGAGCAGCGAGACGAAGGCGAAGGCCCAGGCGTGCGGCTTCAGCAGCCCGAGCAGGCGGCCGAAGCTCTCGCGGAAGTTCTTCGCCTTGCCGGGCGCGACGGCGCCCGACCAGTCGTCGGCCGAGATGCGGGCCTGTTCGGCGAGTTCGAGTTCGAGGCGCTCCTCCTCGGAGAGCTCCGGCTCGGGCTTGGCGTTCTTCCGGTCCGTGTTCGGGGCGGGGGTGGTCATCGGGCGGCCTCCACTCCGAGCTGGGATTCGACGATCTCGCGGTAGGTCTGGTTCGTCTCGAGGAGCTCCTCGTGCGTGCCCAGCCCGACCATGCCGCCGTCTTCGAGCACGATGATGCGGTCGGCTTCGGTGATCGTCGAGATGCGCTGCGCGACGACGATCTTCGTGACCTCGGGCAGTTCCCGCCACAACGCCTGCCTGAGCCGGGCGTCGGTCGTCAGGTCGAGCGCGGAGAACGAGTCGTCGAAGACGAGGATGCCGGGGCGGTGCACGATCGCCCGGGCGATCGCGAGTCGCTGCCGCTGGCCGCCCGACACGTTGGTGCCGCCCTGCGCGATGCGCGCCTCGAGCTGCCCCTCCATGTTCTCGACGAAGTCACGGCCCTGCGCGATCTCGAGTGCGTGCCAGAGCTCCTCGTCGGTGGCGTCCTCCCGGCCGAACCGGAGGTTCGAGGCGACCGTGCCGGTGAACAGGAAGGGTCGCTGCGGGACGAGCCCGATCGTCTTCCACATCGCCTCGAGGTCGGCTTCGCGCACGTCGACGCCGTTGACGAGGACGCTCCCGTCGGTCACGTCGAAGAGCCGGGGGATGAGCGAGACGAGCGTGGTCTTGCCGGCTCCGGTCGAGCCGACCACGGCGACGGTCTCGCCGGGCCGGGCCTCGAACGTGATGTCGGAGAGCACGGGGTGCTCCGCGCCCGGATAGGTGAAGCCTGCGCTGCGGAACTCGACCCTGCCGGGCGCCGGGAACGCGGAGACCGCGTCGGCGGGCCGCTCGAGCGAGGTCGAGGCCGCGAGGACTTCGCCGATGCGGTCGGCCGACACCGCGGCGCGGGGGATCATCATCGTCATGAAGCTCGCCATGAGCACGCCGCCGAGGATGATGCCGATGTACTGCATGAAGGCGAGGAGGGTGCCGATCTGCACGTTGCCGGCGTCGACCTCGATCGCGCCGAACCAGATCACGGCCACGGTCGTGACGTTGAGGATCAGCATGAACAGCGGGAACAGCAGGACGAAGAGCGAACCGACGTTGCGGCCGACGACCATGATGTCGGTGTTCGCCTCACGGAAGCGCGCCTCCTCGATCGGCTCGCGCACGAAGGCGCGGATGACCCGGATGCCGGTGAGCTGCTCGCGCATGATGCGGTTCACCGCGTCGAGCCTGCGCTGGTAGGTGCGGAACAGCGGCACCATGCGCCCGATGATGACGCCGGCGAGGATGAGCAGCGTCGGGACCGCGACGCCGATGATCCAGCTCAGCCCGACATCCTGCTGGAGTGCGAGCACGATGCCGCCGATGGCCAGCAGCGGCGCCGTGATCAGGAAGGTCGCGGTCGACATCGCGAGCATCTGCACCTGCTGCACGTCGTTTGTGTTGCGGGTGATGAGCGAACCGGCGCCGAAGCTGGACACCTCGCGTTCGGAGAAGTTCGAGACCCGCTCGAAGACGTCGTTGCGGATGTCGCGGCCGAGTCGCATGGCGGCCTTCGCGGCGAAGTAGGTCGCGATGATCGACGCGGTGATCTGGGCGAGCGAGAGCGCCAGCATGACGGCGCCCGTCTGCCAGATGTACTCGGTGTCGCCCTTCGAGACGCCCTCGTCGATGATGTCGGCGTTCAGGCGGGGGAGGACGAGGCTGCCGACGGCCGAGAGCGCTTGGAACACCAGCACCCCGAGGAGGAGCCATTTGTAGGGTTTGAGATAGCGGAGGAGCAGGCGCGCGAGCATTGGTTCTCCAGGTCGGGGGCGCGAAACGGGAAGGTCGGATGTCTCGCCGGCGGGTTCGTGCGCGCGGTTCGACATCGGGGCGCTGCGCGGGTGTCGCACCCCCATGCGCTCGCGCAGCGCTCCAGCCTCACATTTCGGCTGGATTCCTTCAACCTAGGAGGACCTACCGACACGCGTGTTCACGGAGGGCGAAACTCCGGGTCAGTGCCGAGATCCAGGCCGAGTGTCCCCGGGCGGCTCAGTACCACCCGGTCGACTGGATGTGCCCCCACGCTCCGCACGGGTTCGTGTAGCGGCCGGCGATGTAGTCGATGCCCCAGGAGATCTGCGTCGCGGGGTTCGACTGCCAGTCGGCGCCGTGCGAGGCCATCTTCGACCCGGGCAGGGCCTGGGGGATGCCGTAGGCGCCGCTCGAGCCGTTCGAGGCGTACACGTTCCAGCCGGACTCGTAGTTCCACACCGCGACGAGGCATCCGAACTGGTCGTCGCCCCAGCCGTAGCGGGCCGCACCCATATCCCGTGCGATCGCCTGCGCCCCGCTGGGGTTGGACGGCGCGGCCGGGCCGCCACCGCCTCCGCCGGATCCGCCGCCGGAGGACCCGGACCCGGCCGCCTCCTCGGCGGCCGCACGCTCGGCCGCGGCCTGCTCGGCGGCGATGCGCTCGGCCTGCTGTCGGGCGGCCTCCTCGGCCGCGATGCGCTCGGCCTCGAGCCGGTCGAACTCGGCGACGGCCGCGGTGACCTGCGCCGACTGGTCCTGCGCGACTCTCACGAGCCGGTAGACCTGCTCCGGATCGATGAGCGCATGGGCTTCGAGCTGCGCGACCGTCGCCTGCAGGTCGGCCGCGTCGGCCTTGCCCGAGGCGGAGGCGGTGACGGCCTCCGCCTGGTCGAGCGCGGCCAGGGCGGCACTCGCGACCCGGGACCGCAGGATGTCGCCGCCGGCGGCGATCTGGTCGGGCTCCCGCTCGGTGGCCGCGGTCATCGCCGTGGTCGCGGCGACCGCCTCCTGGCGTTCGAGCGCGGTCGTCTGCGCGAGGAACCCGGTGCCGCCGGTCGCCGCGAGGGCGACCACCGCAGCCGACGCGAAGAGGGTCCGGACCCCGCCGCGGACGCTGCGCCTGCCGAGCAACTGCTCCGGCCCGGCGAGCGTTCGGGTGCCTTCGGCGCCTCCCGACTCGGAACGGACGGTCGACGACGGTTCGGATTCACCCATGCGTTTTCCCCCGGGATCGCGCGCCCGCCGGCGCCGCCGATCCGTCATGCTCATCGGCCGCGGGAACCCCTCCCCGCGGGACTTCCTCTGACCCGGGTCACCATACGCGACGCTCGGCGAGGTCACAAGTCGATAACGAGCCGGTGCGGCTCGCGGGCGAAGGTCAGCAGTCCGGGCTCGGCGCCGCTCGGTAGGCGACGACGGATGCCGCGGCGAGCCAGGTCCACCCGGCGAGCACGGCGATCCACAGCAGTGCGATGCCGATGGTCGCGGTCGCGAGTGCCGCGCCGCCGATGAAGCCTGCCACGATGATCACGGCGGCGATGGTCGACCAGGTGGCGGCGATGCGGTGCTCCGTACGGGCGAACCAACGGCCGACCACGATCGCGGCCGCGGCGAGGCAGAGGAATCCGACCGCGCCGCACGCGAGGTGGAGCAGGCCGCTCGTCGAGACGGTCTCGGCGGCGCCGGCGGGGAAGCCGCGGACCGGGTCGGGCGGGAACACGGCGGCGCCGAACAGGCTGGCGCCGTAGACGCCCAGGAGCGAGCCGGCCCACCCGCCCGCGCGGCCGCCGACGAGGCGCGCGTATCCGATCGCGGCGGCGAGCACCATGAGCCCGCTGAGCACGAGGTTCACGGCCTGGATCCAGCCGAACGGGCCGAGCAGGAGCTGGCTGAGCGCGTGTCGCGACAGGTCGAAGCCCGGCACGAGGAGTGCCTGGGCCAGGCCGACGGCGACGTAGAACGGGCCGGCGACGACGCCCCACCCGAGGAGTGCCTTCGTGACCGCCCGCCCTCGGTCGAAGGTCGAGGCGGGGAGGTCGGCTGCGGTGCTCATGTTCATCGTTCCTTCCGTGTCGGGTGCCGCGTATTGCACGTACCGGTGTAGTATTACACCGAAGCGAGCAAAAGTAAACGAATGAGTGCAAGAGATTGGGCGGTCGCATGACGAACCCCGCACGGGCCGGATCGCCGGCGTACGAGGATCCGCGAGTGACCCGGTCGCGCGCGCTCATCACCGCGGCGGCGACTCGGCGCTTCCTCGAGGACGGCTACCCGGCGACGAGCGTCGACGACGTCGCCGCGGAAGCCGGCGTCTCCAAGCGCACGGTCTACAACGTGTTCGACGACAAGGAACAGCTCTTCCGGGCGATCATCCTGCAGGCCATCGACACCGCCGAGCGGTTCTCGACGACGCTCGCGGCCTCGATCGCGACCGCCGCCGACGTCGACGTCGCGCTTCGAGAGCTCGCACGATTGCTCGCCGAATCCGTGCTCGGCGGTCTCGTCGTGCCGCTCCGCCGGCTGCTCATCGCGGAGGCCGTGCGATTCCCCGACCTCGCCGCCGAGTACCGCGAGCGCGCGCCCGAACGGGTGATGGCGGGGATCGCCGAGGCCCTCGAGGCGTTCCGGCAACGAGGCGCGCTGGAGTTCGACGACGCCGCGCTCGCCGCCGAGCACTTCGCCTTCCTCGCGATCGGCGCGTCGCTCGATCGCGCGCTGTTCGTCGCCGCGCCGGCAACGGGCCCCGGCGGCGGGCCGGTCGAGGTCGCCGCGGCCGTCGACCGGGCCGAGCTCGGCGCTGCGGCGTTCCTCCAGGCGTACGCGGCGCGCTGAGCGGCTGCGGATGCCCGCGCGGCCGGCGACGCGACGACGGGATGCCGGCCAGGTTCGGCGCAGGGCGACGACGTCCGCCGCAGGCCGACCACAATGGGACGCGGAGGTCGACGATGATCCGAGCCGAGAGCACAACCCGCCACGCGACGCACGACGCACTGAACCAGGTCCCGCCGCGCACGGACATCGACGAGTACGCGGCGGACGCCCCGCTCGCCGAGGCCGTCGCCCGGTGGGGCACGCCCGCCGCGGCCGACCGGCTCGCCGCGATCGGGCGACTCGTCGGCTCGGCCGCGTTCCAGCGCGACGCCGAGCACGCGAACACCCGCCCCCCGGTGCTGCGCACGCACGACCGGTGGGGTGGCCGCATCGACGAGGTCGAGTACGACGACGCGTACCACCGGGTGATCGCCGCAGCCGTCGCGGCGGGCGCGCACACGTCGTCCTGGGCCGATCCCGGGCCGGGAGCGAGCGTCGACCGCGCCGCCGCGTTCTTCCTGTTCGCCCAGGTCGAGCCCGGGCACGCGTGCCCGGTCTCGATGACCCACGCCGCGGTGCCGACGCTGCGGCTCGGGGCATCCGGGCTCGCCGCCGACTGGATGCCCCGCCTGCTGAGCCGCGACTACGAACCGAGGCTCGACGACGACGTCGCCGCGACCGGTACCGTGAAGCGCTCGGCGCTCATCGGCATGGCGATGACCGAGAAGCAGGGCGGGTCCGACGTCCGGGCCAACACGACGACCGCGACGCCGACGGGCGACGACGACGCGTGGGGCCGTCGGGTCGTGCTCGACGGGCACAAGTGGTTCTGCAGTGCGCCGATGAGCGACGCGTTCCTCGTGCTCGCGCAGGCGCCGGGCGGGCTCACGTGCGTCTTCGTGCCGCGGGTGCTGCCCGACGGCGCGCGCAACCCGTTCCGCATCCAACGCCTGAAGGACAAGCTCGGCAACCGGTCGAACGCGTCGAGCGAGGTCGAGTTCGACGGCACGGTCGGCTTCGTCGTCGGCGAGGAGGGCCGAGGCGTCGCCGCGATCGTGCAGATGGTGACCCGCACCCGTCTCGACTGCGTGCTCGGAACCGCCGCGGGTATGCGGCAGGCGGTCGCGGAGGCATCCTGGCACGTTCGGCACCGGCGGGCGTTCGGGGCATCCCTCGTCGACCAGCCGGTCATGCGGCAGGTCGTCGCCGATCTCGCGCTCGAGTCCGAGGCGGCGACGTGGACCGCGATACGGCTCGCCCGCGCCTACGACGACGATGCGGATGCCGACACGATCGCGTTCCGCCGCCTCGCGACCGCCGTGGCGAAGTACCACGTCAGCAAGCGCGGGGCCGGGCACGCGGCCGAAGCGCTCGAGTGCCTCGGCGGCAACGGCTACACGGAGGCCTTCCCGCTCGCCCGGCGCTATCGCGAGCAGCCGCTGCTCGCGATCTGGGAGGGCTCGGGCAACGTCATCGCGCTCGACGTGCTGCGGGCGCTCGCGCGCGAGCCGGAGTCGTTCGAGGCGTACTTCGACGAGGTCGGGCGTGCGCGGGGCATCCATGCGTCGCTCGATGCCGAGGTCGACGACGTGCGCGCGCTCGCCGGCGAACTCGGCCGCGACCTGGCCGCCGATCGGGCCGGGCTCGCCGCGCTGCGGGCACGCGAGCTGACCGAACGCCTCGGGCTCGTGCTCCAGTCGGCCCTGCTCGTCGAGCACGCACCGGCCGCGGTCTCCGACGCGTTCGTCACGTCGCGACTGGGCGGCCGCCGGGCCCAGCAGTACGGCGCACTGCCGGCCGGGATCGACCTGGACGCCCTGCTCGAGCGCGCCTGAGCCGGCGCCGCGCGCCACCCCGGCCGGTCACGAATCCGCCACGAACCGTCACACGCCGCGTTCACCGCACGTACAGGAACGGATGCTGGGCTACCGTGAACGCGCGAACGCCCGATGACGCGCGTGACGATCGACGATGGGATTCCCGTGACGAGCCGTACGGCCGAGTACCCCCGGCCGACCCACTTCCTGCTCCACATCTCCGACACCCACCTCCTCGCCGAGGGCGGTCGGCTCTACGACCGCGTGCCGAGCGAGGACCACCTGCGCCGCCTCTTCGCCGAGTTCGAGGCGTCGAACGGGCGGCCCGACGCGATCGTGCTGACCGGCGACCTCGCCGACAAGGGCGAGCCCGACGCCTACGCGCGCCTGCGCCGGATCGTGGAGCCGGCCGCCGAGCGCATCGGCGCCGAGGTCATCTGGGTCATGGGCAACCACGACGACCGGTCGGCGTTCCGTCGGGGCCTGCTCGACCAGCCCGCCGGCGGCACGCGCCCGGTCGACCGCGTGCACGACGTCAACGGGCTGCGCGTGATCGCGCTCGACACGACGGTCCCCGGCCACCACCACGGCGAGGTGACGGGCGAGCAGCTGGACTGGCTCGCCGAGGAGCTCGCGACGGATGCCCCGTACGGCTCGATCCTCGCGCTCCACCACCCGCCGGTGCCGAGCGTGCTCGACCTCGCGGCATCCGTCGAGCTGCGCGAGCAGGGGGGATTGGCCGAGGTCGTCGCGGGCAGCGACATCCGCTCGATCATCGGCGGCCACCTGCACTACTCGACGACCGGTACGTTCGCCGGGATCCCCGTCTCGGTCGCGTCGGCGACCTGCTACACGCAGGACCTCAACGTGCCCGTCGGCGGCACGCGCGGCCGCGACGGCGCGCGCGCGTTCAACCTCGTGCACGTGTACCCCTCGACGGTGCTGCACTCGGTCGTGCCGCTCGGCGAGTTCGAGGCGCTCGACTGGATCGACGCCGACGAGTCGGCGCGCCGGCTCGCGGCCGACGGCATCCGCTTCGCGCCTGCGGCGTCGATCGGCACCGCGCGCTCGCCGGAGGACGACGCGTTCGACCGGGCGCTCGCCGGCGGACCGTTCACCGAGCCGATCCTGCTGCCGTAGCGCCCGTCAGCTCGCGTCAGCCGGAAGCGCCGCGCCCGTCGTCGAAGCGGATGCCGAAGCGGATGCCGAAGCGGATGCCGCGGCATCCGCCACCGGCTGCTCCCAGGGCGCCGGGAACGGGAAGTAGCGCTCGAGGAACTCGGTGACCGCCGTGGTGCGCACGTCGACCGGGATCTCGGGCTTCGATCCGTCGTTCAGGCAGAACATGTCGACGTCGCGCCGCTTGAGCAGGCGGTCCATCGCGGGCAGCGCCCGGCGCAGCGTCGTCTCGATGTACTGCACGTGGACCTGCGTCTGCGTGACGGCCTTGCCGGTGAGCAGCGCGTAGTAGTGGTACAGCGAGTTCGTCACCGAGATGTCGGTCGCCGAGCGGAACCGGCTCGCGGCCGTGGCGCGGAACTCCTCGGGGAACGCCGCCTCGAGCTCGGCCATCACCGAGCGACGCAGCGGGGCGGCGCAGTGCTCGAGGTGCCGGGTCGTGACCTTGCCGAACCGCTTCGCGAGGAGCGCCCGGTTGACCCGCGCGGCGTTCTCGAATCCGCTGCGCTGCGGGTTCGACTCGCCGAGCCCGATGCGGGTGCCGGCCTCGACGAACTTGGTGACGCCGCCGGGCGAGAAGAACACGTCGGGCGAGACGGGGCGCCCGAAGAACATGTCGTCGTTCGAGTAGAGGAAGTGCTCGGCGAGCCCGTCGATGCGGTGCAGCTGGCTCTCGACGGCGTGCGAGTTGTGCGTGGGCAGCACCGACAGGTCGGGGAAGAACTCCTCGCTGCGCACGACGCGCACCTTGGGGTGGTCGGCGAGCCATTTCGGCGCCGGGGAGTCGGTCGCGATGAAGATCTTCCGGATCCACGGCGCGAACAGTTCGACGCTGCGCAGCGCGTACTTCAGCTCGTCGATCTGCCGGTACCTGGCCTCGGAGTCGTCGCCGTCGCCGACGACGTAGCTCTGCATGCGCTTGGCGCGCTCGCGGAGGAACTCGTCGCTGGACCCGTCGACCCACGAGAAGACGATGTCGATGTCGAAGTCGACGTCGCTCGCGAGCGGATGCCACATGTGCTCGATCGTGGGCCACTCCACGCCGAACCGGTCGACGGTCGTCTCGACGGCCTCCCCGCGCGGCATCGTCATGCGCATGAGCGCGTTGGGCAGGGGCGCCTCGATGGTCTCGTCGCCGAAGCGCCACAGCTCGAGCTGGGGTGCGGTGTCGGGGCCGTACCGCAGGCGTCCGAGCGGTTCGACGCGCGGGCGGTAGACGCGGAACGCGCTCGCCTTGCGGTGCGCGGCGAGCGAGCCGTCGGCGAGGAGCACGGCGGTGGTGCCGAGCGCCTTCTTCGGGGCGATCGGCACGGAGTAGAACGGTTCGTCGGCGAACGCGGCGGCGAACGCGCGCGCGAGTTCGCGCCTGGCGGCGCGGTCGACGGCGATGACCGGTCGGTCGCCGTCGCCGCGGACGAGCAGGTACCGGATGCCCGCTTCGTCGAGCACACGGCGGATCGCGAGGAGGTCCTCGACCTGCGACTGCAGCGGGGCCGAGTGCCCGTTCCGCAGCGCGTACTCGCCCTTGCGGACGACCACGTCGTCGCGGTCGAACCGCCGGTTGCCGCGCACCAGCACGAGCTCGGGCGCGTCGGCGATCTCGAAGCGCGCGGCGGCGGGCGCATCGTGGCGCGCGGATTCGGGCTGCGCGAAGGCGCGAGGGCGGTCGGCGGTGGGTTCGCGGTCGGTCACGCGGTCGGGCAGGTCCAGGGGTGCTCCGTTCGGTCGAGGGTTCCGTCGACGACGATGGCGCCTCCGCGGGCGCCGTCAGGTCGGGGATGCGTCGATCCTATGCGCCCGGCGACCCGGTCACCCCGCGAGCCAGCGGAACCCTGGGAGGGTTGACATCGCGGCGCCGACGGGGTTCGCGAGGCGCCGCGCGAGGTGCACGGCGCCGTCGAGCGGATCGCCGGCCGGTGCGACGAGTTCGGCGTCCGGCGCGAGCCCGGCGAACTCGGTGCGGAACGCCTCGGTGAAGCGCGGCGAGGCGAACAGTCCGCCGGTGTACGACGCGAGCGCCGGCAGCGACGGGTCGAGGGCTGCGGCGAGCGATCCGGCGACGAGCCGCCCGGCCTCGTCCAGGATGCTCCGGGCGACCGGGTCTCCGTCGTCGGCGAGGGCGGCGACGTCGCGCGCGAGCCCGGCGGCGACCCCGGCGCGGTCGGGCCGCGGGTAGAGCGCTGCCGGCCAGCCCGGTGCCGGGCCGAACCTGGCGACCGCGGCGTCGAGCAGGGCGTGGGCGTCGTCGCGGATGCCGTCGTGCGTCTCGATCGCGGCGCGCAGCGCCGCGAGCCCGATCCACGAGCCCGATCCGCGGTCGTCGTAGAGGTGTCCCCACCCGCCGACGCGCCGCCAGACGTCGACGTGGTCGGTGCCGAGCGCGATGCTGCCGGTGCCGACGGCGACGACGGCGCCGGCGCGTCCGCCGAGCGCCCCGGCATGCGCGGTGACGACGTCGGCCGCGAACACCACGGGCGCACCGGCGGCCAGGGCGAGGCGCCGCGCGGCCGCGGCGGGGTCGTCGACGAGGGATGCCGCGCCGCTCGCGCCGATGCCGACCGCGGCCGGCGGGGCATCCGCTGCGCGCCGGCGGGCCTCGACGATGAGCGCCTCGGCGAGGTCGACGACGTCGGACCCGGCGGGGGAGACTCGAAGGGCCGCACCCGTGAACTCGATCCGGCCGTCGTCGGCGGTCCGCCCGTCGTCGGCGCCGCGTCGACCGGTGAGCGGGCCGCCTGCGAGCGCAGCGCGGCTGCCGGTTCCGCCCAGGTCGATGCCCAGGACCGGAAGGCCCGTGGAAGAAACTTGCAGCCCGGTCATGATTGTTGAATACTACTTCCAATCACCTTTGCACCGCCGCGGGGTCTCGCGGCGCACCACCGAAGAGTTCCGATGAGGAGTCCATCCACCATGCGTACACGAATGCTTCCGTTCGCCGCACTCGGGGTCACCGCCGCGCTCGCGCTCAGCGCCTGCGCGGGCGGTTCCTCCGACGGCGGCTCGGCCGACGGCGAGGGCAAGACCCTCGACGTCTGGATCATGCAGGGCACCAACCCCGACTCCGAGGCCTTCTTCGACGCGGTCGGCGAGGCCTTCACCGAGGAGACCGGCGCAGAGCTCAACGTCGAGTTCGTCGAATGGGCCGACGCCCACGACCGCTTCGTCACGTCGATCGCGGGCGGCACGTCCCCCGACGTCGCGGAGACGGGCACCACCTGGACCGCCGAGTTCGCCGACGCCGGCGCGCTCGCCCCCATCACCGAGTACGTCGACGGCGACGACCTGGGCGGCGACCTGGTCGAGGGGCTCGTCGAGTCCGGCACCTACGACGACGAGCTCTACGGCATGCCGTGGTACGCGGGCGTCCGCTCGCTCGTCTACCGCGCCGACGTGTTCACCGAGCTCGGCCTCGAGGCGCCGACCACGTGGGACGAGATCGTCGCAGCGGGCGACGCCATCAAGGCCGCGCACCCCGAGATGAGCGCCTTCGCCGTGCCCGGCGACGCCGAGTTCGGCGTGTACCCCTGGGTCTGGGGCGCCGGCGGCGAGGTCTCGGTCGACGAGGACGGCGAGTGGGTCTCCGGCCTGGACAGCGCCGAGTCGCAGGAGGGCATCGGGTTCTACACGGGACTCGCGACCGAGCACGGCTTCTCGAGCGCGGGCGCGACCACGTGGAAGGAGACCGACGTGCTCGACAACTTCGCGCAGGGCAACGTCGCGATGGCCCTCATGGGCTCGTGGACGCCCGCCGCGATCGTCGAGAAGAACGCCGACATGGAGGGCAAGTTCGCCGCCACGCCGATCCCCGGCCAGGACGGCGGCATCGCCCCCTCGGTGCTCGGCGGATCGCACCTCTCGATGTTCGAGACGGCCGACGACAAGGACCTCGCCTGGGCGTTCATGAAGCTCATGACGACCGGTGAGTTCGCCGAGCAGTGGGGTGCCGAGACGGGCTACTTCCCGGGCCAGACCTCGCTCCTCGAGGAGAGCCTCGAGTCCGACGACCCGCTGGTCACGCCGTTCGCGACCCAGATGGTCGACGGCGGTGGCGCCCTGCCCGTCACGCCGAAGTTCGGTGCCGTCCAGGCGAAGAAGACCACGAACACGGCGATCCAGGCCATCCTCTCCGGGCAGAAGAGCGTCGAGCAGGCGACCGCCGACGCCGCCGCGGAGATGAACGAGATCATGAACCAGGACTGACCTCGTGACCAGCACCGTCATGGCTCCGCCGACTGCGAAGGGGTCGAACGACTCCCGAGCGGCCGGCGGGGCCGGCCGGCGGCGCAGCCCGCTCAACCGGCTGCGCCCCTGGCTCCTGCTCGCCCCCGCGCTCGCCGTCCTCGCGGTCCTCCTGCTGTGGCCGCTCGTGCGGGTGTTCCTCTTCTCGCTCCAGGACTACGGGCTGCGTGAGATCGTCTCGGGCGAGCCGAACTGGATCGGCCTCGAGAACTACGCCGAGGTCTTCACCGACCCCACGCTGTGGACCGTCGTGCTGCCCAACACGGTCGGGTTCGCGGTCGCCGCGGTCGTCGTGACCGTCGGCCTCGGCACCGCCGTCGCCGTGCTGCTCGCCTCGCTCGGCACCTTCTGGCGCACCGTCGTCGCGAGCGCGATCATGGTCGCCTGGGCCATGCCGGCGGTGACCGGCACCTACGTCTGGGTCTGGATCTTCGACGCCGACCGCGGCATCTTCAACCAGACCCTCCAGGCGCTCGGCCTCCAGGACGACCCCGTCAACTGGTTCACGAACCGGTGGAGCTTCTACGCGATCGTGCTCCTCAACGTCGTGCACCACGGCTTCCCGTTCGTCGCCGTCACGGTGCTCGCGGGCCTGCTGGGCGTGCCCAAGGAGATGCTCGAGGCCGCCGAGATGGACGGTGCGGGCCCCTGGCGACGCTTCTGGAAGGTGATCGTGCCGAACCTGCGGCAGGTCTTCGCGGTCGTCATCATCCTGTCGACCATCTGGGACTTCAAGGTCTTCGCGCAGGTCTACCTGATGCCGGGAGGCGCGGGTTCGAACCGCGAGGCGTTGAACCTCGGCGTCTGGTCGTACGTCGAGTCGTTCGGGCAGAACCGGTACGGCTTCGGCTCCGCGATCGCGGTGCTGCTCACGATCGTGCTGCTCATCATCACCGCCGTCTACGTCCGCACCATGCTCAAGGAGGACGAACTGTGAGCGCGCAGACCCGGCCCGCCGCCCCGACGACGCGGGCGGTCGTCACGGGCGAGGACGCACCCCGCGTCATCCCCCGTTCGCGCCGCACCGGACGTAAGGCCAGGTCGGCCGCGCTGCGCGCCGTGCTCGTCGTGCTGCTGCTCGTCTTCACGCTCTTCCCGGCGTTCTGGATGCTCTCGAGCGCGTTCGACGCGCAGGCCGGCGCCGGCGGCCAGACCCTGCTGCCGCGGGAGTGGTCGCTCGAGAACTTCAGCTATGTGCTGAACGAGGGCGGGTTCGACGTGTTCCTGCGGAACTCGGCGATCGTCGCGATCGTGACCGTGCTCGCGAGCGCCCTGCTCGCGCTGCTCGCGTCGGTCGCGGTCGCGCGGTTCCGCTTCAAGTTCCGCACGGCGATGCTCATGATGATCCTCATCGTGCAGATGGTGCCGCTCGAGGCGCTCGTCATCCCGCTGTTCGTGCAGGTGCGCGACCTCGGCATGCTCAACACGCTGCTGGGCCTCATGGTCGTGTACGTGGCGCTGTCGCTGCCGTTCGGCATCTGGATGCTCCGCGGCTTCGTCGCCGCGGTGCCGGTCGAACTCGAGGAGGCCGCGTACATCGACGGCGCCAGCTGGGGCCGCATGTTCCGGTCGGTGCTGCTGCCGCTCGTCATGCCCGGCCTCGTCGCGACGAGCGTGTTCAGCTTCATCACGGCGTGGAACGAGTTCATCTTCGCGATGACGCTGCTCGGAGGGGCATCCGAGAACTACACCGTCGCCATCGGGCTGAAGCAGTTCTTCGGCGAGCACTCGAACGAGTGGGGCGCCATCATGGCCGCGTCGACGATCATCACGCTGCCGGTCATGATCTTCTTCGTCATCGTCCAGCGCCGCCTGTCGAGCGGCCTGGTCGCGGGCGCCGTGAAGGGCTGACGGATGCCTCGCCGCGATGATCCCGCCCTGCGGCGGTTGGTGAACGCCGTGCTGTGGCCGGGGTTCCTCGGCACCGACGTGCCCGGGTGGTTGCGCCGCGACCTGGACGAGGGGTTGGCCGGAGCCGTGCTGTTCGCGCAGAACCTCGGCGACGACGACCAGCGACGCCGGCTCGCCGCTTCGCTGCACGCGGGGCGAGACGACGTGTTCGTGGGCATCGATGAGGAGGGCGGCAACGTCACGCGGCTCGAGGCCGGCTCCGGATCGTCGCTGCCGGGCGCCTGGCAGCTCGGCCATCTCGACGACGTGTCGCTCACCGAGGCCGTCGGCGCGGAGCTCGCCCGCCGCTCGCTCGCGGCGGGCGCCAACGTGGTGCTCGCACCGGTGGCCGACGTCAACGTCGACCCGCGCAATCCGGTGATCGGCGTGCGCAGCTACGGCACCGACCCAGGGCTGGTGTCGCGGCACGTCGCCGCCCAGGTGCGCGGCATCCAGCGCGGCGGCGCCGCGGCATGCGCCAAGCACTTCCCGGGCCACGGCGACACGCACGTCGACTCGCACTACGCGCTGCCGACGGTCGACCTGTCCGTCGAGGAGATCGAGCGGCTGCACCTCGCGCCGTTCCGGGCGGCGATCGAGGCCGGCGTCGCGTCGATCATGACCGGGCACCTGGTCGTGCCGGAGTGGGGCGACCTCCCGGCGACGCTGAACCCCGCGATCCTCGGGCGCCTCCGCGAGCTCGGGTTCGAGGGCGCGATCGTGACCGACGCGCTCGACATGGCGGCCGTCCGCGCGACGGTGGGCGCGGGCCCGGGGGCCGTGCTCGCGCTGCGCGCCGGCGCCGACCTGCTCTGCATCGGCAACCCGACCAACCCGGGGGCTGCCGCGGCTCCCGACCAGGACGAACGCGACATCGACGAGGTGCGCGACGCCATACTCGGCGCGCTCGTCGACGGCGAGCTGGCCGTCGAGGTGCTCGAGCGTGCGGCGGCGCGGGTCGCCGTGCTCGCCGAGTCGGTGCGGACCCCGGTCGGTGTCGCGGATGCCGCGACCTCCGGCTTCGACGCAGGCGCCGGCGCCTCGTCGGACGGCTCGACGGATGCCTCGTTCGGTGCTTCGTCGGATGCCTCGTTCGACGCCCGCGAGGTCGCCCGTGCGGCCATCACCGTGCACGGTGCGCTGCCCGACCTCGGGGCTGCACGCCTCGTGCTCGACGCCCGGCGCGCGACGACGCTCGCGGTCGACACCGACGCCGACGTGGCGTCGACCATCGCGGCCGGTGGTCGCGTCGTCCGCATCGACCCGGTTGCGGTTCCGGCCGACCAGCTCGTGCCGGCGGTCGAGCGCGCCGTGGACGGCGTGACCGGCATCGTCGCGACCGGCATCGTCGTGCTCGTCGACGCGCTCGACGCCTCGGCCGCGCAGCGCGCCGTGGTCGAGGCGGTCGCCGGTCGCGGCGACGCGGTCGTCGTGCACGTGGGCGTCCCGTCGGACTCCCGAGTCGCCGGCCTCCCGGTCGTCGAGACGCGTGCGGCGAGCCGGCTCGCGGCGGTGGCGGCGGCCGAGGTGCTCGGCGGGAGCCTGCCGCTCGGCGGGAGCCGGCCGTGAGGATCGTGTCGTTGCAGTCCGGCACCTCCGCCGACGGGATCGACGTCGCCGTCGTGGACGTGGACCTCGATGCCCGCGCGAGCGGCGACGGCGTGGCGGCGCCCGCAGGGCTCGCCTTCCGCATCACACCCGTGCTGCTGCGCACCGTCGACTGGGACGAGCCGCTGCGCGCCGACATCCTCGACGCGGCGCTCGGCGGCGCGATCGACGCGGGCGCGTGGTGCCGGCTCGACAACCGGCTCGGCCGCGCCTTCGCCGAGGCGGCCGCCGTCGTCGTCGCGGAGGCATCCGCCGGCGACCCGGATGCCGCGACGACAGCCGCGAACGACTCGGCACCCGACCTCGTCGTCTCGCACGGGCAGACCGTGCACCACTGGGTCGAGGGCGGGCGCGTGCACGGCACGACGCAGCTCGGCGAGCCCGCCTGGATCGCCGAACGCCTCGACGCCCCCGTGCTCTCGCACCTCCGCGCCGCCGACATCGCGGCCGGCGGCGGGGGAGCGCCGCTCATGGCCGTGTTCGATCGGCTCTGGCTCGGCGAGCAGGCACGCACCGCGGGCCGGGCCATCGCCACGGTGAACCTCGGCGGCATCGCGAACGTCCAGGTCGTGCATCCCGACGGTGCGGTCACGGCCTTCGACAGCGGCCCGGGCAACGCCCTCCTCGACGAGGCCGTCGCCCGCGCCTCCGGCGGCGAGCGGACCTACGACGACGGCGGGCGGATCGCCGCGGCAGGCCGCGTCCACGAGGCACTGCTCGCCGACCTGAGCGCCCACCCCTACTTCGCGGCACCCGCGCCGAAGACCACCGGGCGCGAGACCTTCCACCTCGGCGTCGTCGACGCCGCAGCCGCCCGCGTCGGCGCCGAGGCGATCACCCCCGCCGACCTCCTCGCCACCCTCGTCGAGCTCACCGCGCGAACCGTCGTCGACTCGCTCGCCGACGGCGGTGCTGCCGACGCCGGCGCGCCTGCCGACGCCGCCGAGCTCATCGTCTCGGGCGGCGGTGCGCTGAACCCGCTGCTGCTCGGCCGGATCCGCGACCTCGCCGGCGCCGCCGGGATCCGGGTCGTCTCCAGCGCCGATCGTGGCATCGACCCGGCGTTCAAGGAGTCGATCATGTTCGCGCTGCTCGGCGCGCTGTCGTGGCACGGCGTCCCGGTGACGATCCAGGGCCCCGAGGCCCGGATCGCGGGTCGGCTCAGCCCCGGGCCACGAGGCCTCGCACTCCCGGAACCGCTCGGCCCGGCGACGCTCGGCACCGCGGCGCACGGCGCGGCGGCATCCGTCGTCGTCATCCCTCCTCCCGGCACGCCGGCCGACCTCGAACCAGTACCCGCTTCCGAAGGGGGAACCCGATGACCACCGAATCCGGCGCACGCGACCGCGTGTCGGATGCCGACCGCACCGCACTGCACGAGATGCTCCCGCAACTCGCGACGGAGGCGGTCGACGACCGCCTCGCCGACTTCGACCTGCGTTCGACCGAGCAGCAGGTGGCGGTAATGGCCGCCGAGAACGCCGCCGCGGTCGCGGCCGTCGAGGCGGCGACACCGCGCATCGCGGTCGTCGTCGACGCGATCGTGCCGCGCCTGCGCGCGGGTGGACGGCTCGTCTACCTCGGCGCCGGCACCGCCGGACGCCTCGGCGTGCTCGACGCGAGCGAGCTGCCGCCGACGTTCGGCACCGACCCGGCCCAGGTCCTCGGGCTCATCGCGGGCGGCGACGTCGCGCTGCGCACCGCCGTCGAGAACGCCGAGGACGACGCCGACCTCGGCGCCGCCGACCTCGCCGCCCTGGGCATCGGGCCCGCCGACGTCGTGCTGGGCATCTCGGCGTCGGGTCGCACCCCGTACGTGATCGGCGCGCTGCGCCATGCGGCGGCCCACGGCGCGCTCACGGTCGCGCTCGCGGGCAACAGGGGATCGGCCATCGGCGCCGAGGCCGACCTGCGGATCGAGGTCGAGGTCGGCCCCGAGGTCGTGGCCGGATCCACCCGCCTGAAGGCGGGCACCGCGCAGAAGCTCGTGCTCAACGCGATCTCCACGATCGTCATGGTGCGGCTCGGCAAGGTGCACGGCAACCTCATGGTCGACGTGCAGGCGACGAACGACAAGCTCCGCGTGCGTGCCGAGCGCATCGTGATGCTCGCCACCGGCGTCGGCGCCGAGGCCGCGGCCGCCGCGCTCGAGGCCGCCGCCGGCGACGTGAAGGCCGCGATCCTCGTCACCCTGACTGGGGCGGAGCCCGTGGTCGCCCGCGACGCGCTCGACCGGGAAGATGGGATCCTGCGCCACGCGATCCACCGCGTGCGCACCGGGTCCGCCACCGAACCCGGCACCGCGCCCCGCCCCGAGTCCGAGGAGCCTGATGTCCGCTGACGTGCTCTCGAGCGTCCGCGAGTCGCTCGACCGCCTGAGCTCCGCCGAGGCGCGCGTCGCCGAGGCGATCATCGCCGATCCGACGATCGTCGTGGACCTCACCATCACCGACCTCGCGCGCCGCTGCGGCACCTCGCTGTCGACCGTCGCGCGGTACTGCCAGACCCTCGGGTACGCCGGATACCGCGACTTCCGCCTGGCGGTCGCGAGCGCCGTGAGCCGGGAGCAGGCCGAACTCGACCGCTTCGGGCTCGCCGACGCCGACATCAGCCCCGACGACTCGGCCCGCGACGTCATCACGAAGCTCGCCTTCCAGGAGTCGCTCGCGATCGAGCAGACCGCGCAGGCGATCGACGACGATGCGCTCGACCGGGTGGCCGACGCGATCGCGCAGGCACGCCACGTCGACCTGTACGGGTTCGGCGCGTCGGGGCTCACCGCGCAGGACCTGCACCAGAAGCTGATCCGCATCGGCGTCTCGGCGTCGTGCTCCGCCGACATCCACCTCGCCCTGGTCTCCGCGGCGCTGCGCACCGAGGCCGACGTCGCGATCGCGGTGTCGCACTCCGGGCAGACGACCGAGACGCTCGACGCGCTGCGCGCAGCGCGCAGCGGGGGCGCGTTCACCGTCGCCGTCACGAACTCGCCCGAATCCCCCATCGCCGTCGCCGCCGACCTCGCGCTCGTGACGCGCGCCCGCGAGTCGGCGTACCGCATGGGCGCGATGTCGAGCCGAATCGCGCAGCTCGCCCTCGTCGACTTCCTGTTCGTGCGCATCGCGCAGCGCCGCCACGAGGAGGTCGCGGCACCGCTGCGGCGCACGCGCGAGGCGACCGCCGGCCACCGGGTCCCGGTCGGGCGTCGAGCGGGCGCCTGAACCCTCGGCCTACCATCGGAGGATGGCGCGCACCGAGCTCGACGCGATCGTCGTCGGTTCCGGCCCGAACGGGCTCGCCGCCGCGGTGACCCTCGCGCGCGCCGGGCTGTCGGTACGGGTCTACGAGCGCGCGTCGATCCCGGGCGGCGGCAGCCGCACCAGCGAGCTGACCCTGCCCGGCTTCCGGCATGACGTGTGCTCGGCGGTCCACCCCCTCGCGCTCGCGTCTCAGTTCTTCCGCGAGTTCCGGCTCTCGCGGCGCATCGAGCTCGTCGTGCCCGAGCTCTCGTACGCCCACCCCCTCGACGGCGGGCGGGCGGCGCTCGCGTGGCGCGACCTCGACCGCACGGTCGACGGGCTCGGCGCGGACGGGCCGGCCTTCCGCCGGCTCATGGCACCACTGGTCAGCCACGCCAGGTCGGTCGCCGACTTCACCGGTTCGCAACTGCTGCGCGTGCCCGCCGACCCGATCACCGCGCTGCGGTTCGGCCTGCGCACGCTCGAGCAGGGCACGTCGGCGTGGAACGCGCGTTTTGAGGAGGACCTCGCGCCGGCGCTCTTCACCGGCGTCGCCGCGCACACCATCCTGCCGCTGCCGAGTCTCGCCGCCGCGGGCGCCGGGTTGAGCCTCGGCGCGTACGCGCACGCCGTCGGCTGGCCGGTGCCGGTCGGCGGCAGCCAGGCGATCGCCGACGCGCTCGTCGACGACCTGGTCGCGCACGGCGGCGAAGTCGTGACCGGCCACGAGGTGACCCACCTCGGCGAGCTGCCGCGGGCCAAGGCGGTGCTGCTCGACGTGACGCCGCGCGCGCTCGCACGCATCGCCGGCGATCGGCTCCCGCGCCGGTACCTCGAGGCGCTCGCCGGCTTCCGCTACGGCAACGGCGTCGCGAAGGTCGACTTCGCGCTGTCGGGCCCGGTGCCGTGGGCGAACCCGGCGGTGCGCGAGGCCGGCACGGTGCATCTCGGCGGCACGCGGCTCGAGGTCGCGACCGCCGAGAACGCGGTCACGCGCGGGCTCCACCCGGATGCCCCGTACGTGCTCGTGTCGCAGCCCTCGACGTTCGACGCGTCGCGCGCCCCCGACGGCGGGCACGTGCTGTGGGCCTACACCCACGTGCCGCGAGGCTCGACGGTCGACCGCGCCGAGGCGGTGACCGCCCAGATCGAGCGGTTCGCGCCCGGCTTCCGCGACACCGTGCTCGCGGTCTCGTCGATGACCGCGATCGACGTCGAGTCGCACAACCCGAACTACGTGCTCGGCGACATCGCCGCGGGGGAGCCGAACGTCTGGCAGCTGGTGCACCGGCCCGTGCTGTCGCGGGACGCCTGGCGCACGCCGGCTCGCGGCGTCTACCTGTGCTCCGCATCGACCCCGCCGGGTCCGGGCGTGCACGGCCTCGCCGGCTGGTACGCGGCGCGGAGTGCGCTGCGGCACGAGTTCGGGATCCGGCGGATGCCCGACCTCTCGCCGACGCCGTAGCGCGGCCCGCCGGTGCGCGGCTCGCGGCTACGCGGCCCGCGGGTCAGCCGTCGAGCACGTGCAGCTCGACCTCGACCGGGCCGCCTTCGTCGAGCCCCTCGGCCACCCGGACCGCCTTCTTCACGGGCAGCACGTAGGCGCCCTCGCCCGAACTCGGGAAGATCGACGTCGACCAGGCCGAGCCGCCGACCCGCACCTGCACGCGTACCGACCCGAAGCCGCGCGGCATGCGGGGCACCTCGCGGATGTCCGCCGAGATCTCCTCGGGCACCGTCACGAAGTACCAGTTGGCCTGGGCCTGCCATTCCCACAGCGGGGCCGTGAACCGGAAGCGCACGTCGCTACCCGCGCCCGCCGACCTCGTCGCGCCACGAGTGCGCCGGCACGAACCCGAGTTCGCGCCGAGCCTTCTCGATCGAGAGCATCGTGTCGTTGACGCCGAGTTCGCCGCGCACCTCGACACCGGGGAACACCTCGGCGACGAGCTCGGCGTTCGGGCGCGTCATCACCGTGTCGGCGGCGGCGATGACGTACCGCTCGAACCCCGGCTTCGCGACGGCGAGCGCGCGGCTGACGGCCTGAGCGCCGTCGCGGGCGTCGATGTACCCCCACAGGTTCCACTTGCGCAGCATCGGGTCGGCGTCGAACGCGGGGAAGGCCGCGTAGTCCTCGGGGTCCATGACGTTCGAGAACCGCAGGGCGGTGATCGACAGTTCCGGGTCCCATCGGACGAGCTGGATCGTCAACTGCTCCTCGAGGTGCTTCACGAGCGAGTACGTCGACTCGGGGCTGGTGACCTCCTCGTCGACCGGGATGTACGGCGGCGGCGTGTCGAACGGCAGCCCCAGCACCGTCTCGCTCGACGCGGTCACGATGCGCTTGACCCCGGCCCGGCGCGCGGCCTGCAGCACGTTGAACGTCGACAGCATGTTGTTGTGGAAGGTCGCGACGTCGCTCACGAGGCCCGGTGCCGGGACCGCTGCGAGGTGGACGATCGCGTCGACGCCGTCGTGGTGCTCGTCGATGCCGGCGATCGCGTCGAGCACCTGTCCTGCGTCGGCGAGGTCGACCTGCACGACGCTGCCGCGCTCGCCGGCGCGGTCGAGGTTGACGACCTCGTGCCCCTCGTCGCGGAGGGTGCGGACGACGGTGCGACCGAGCTTGCCGGAGCCGCCGGTGACGATGATGCGCATGCCCCGAGGCTACCCGCCGCCGCCGACGCCGCACTCGGGGCATCCGTTCAGCCGTGCTGCCTAGGCTGGATCCATCCCGGCCGACCAGTCCCCGGCCGACCCATCCACGAAGGAGCCTCCTGATGCAGTGCCCCACCGACGGATCCACGCTCGTCATGAGCGAGCGCAGCGGGATCGAGATCGATTATTGCCCGCAGTGTCGCGGCGTGTGGCTCGATCGCGGCGAGCTCGACAAGATCATCGACCGCGCGGGCGACGACCGGCCGCAGGCCGCGCCGCAGCAGCCGGCCCCGCAGGTCGCGCCCCAGCAGCAGCCGTACCCGACCCAGGCGCAGCACCCCTACCCGCCGCAGGGCCAGCAGCCCTACCCGCCGCAGCAGCAGTCGGGCAACCCGCTCGACCTCCTGCGCCAGATGACCGGCGGCGGCGACCGCCGGTACGACGACCGCCGGCACGACGACGGATACGGCCGGAACGGCTACACCCAGAACGGCTACGACCAGGGCCACTACCGCAAGAAGAAGAAGGACAACTGGCTCAGCGACCTGTTCGACTGAACTCCCGGTCCCCGCTCGACGGCACCCGCACCGACCCCGGCGCGGGTGCCGTCGTCGTCTGCAGCGGCTGCGGTCGACGCAGGCCACGGCCGACCGCCCGCACGAGCAGCATCCCGAGCCAGCCGACGCCCGCGATCGCGACGCCGATGGCACCTCCGACCGAGTTCGCGACGAGGTCGCGGGGGTCGGAGATGCGGTCGTCGAGGGGGATCTGCGCGATCTCGATCGCGACGCTGACCGCGGCGGTGCCGGTCAGCGCCCAGAACCAGTGCCGGGGACCTGCGAGCATCGCGAGCAACAGGCCGAGGGGCACGAACATCGCGATGTTCGCGCGGAACTCCCAGCGCGACCCGACCTCCCAGGTGTCGGGGTCGAGCCAGGTCGACGGCGTCAGCACGCCGTAGCGCGCCTCCGAACCGATCGCGTGCCACGACACCGATCCGAGCGTCGCCCAGGCGATGAGCGCGAGGTACGCCAGCGTGAGCAGGACGAGCACGACGCGGCGGGGCATGCCTCCACCCTCCCGTGCTTCCCTATGAATCCGCGGAACGTTCGCGGAGCGTCTGCGCAACGTCGCCGCGATCAGGCGGCAGGCGACCCCGCGATGTTCACCATCCAGGTCACGCCGAACCGGTCGGCGATCATGCCGAACGCGTCGCCCCACGGTGCGACCTCGAGCGGCAGCACGGGCGTGCCGCCGTCGGCGAGGCCGTCCCAGAATCCGCGGAGCTTGGCGTCGTCGTCGCCCGAGAGCGAGATCGAGAATCCGGCGGGGGCTGCGACCGGCATGCCGGGCGGGGTGTCGGACGCCATGATCGTGAACCCGTCGGCGGTGGTCAACTGCCCGTGCATCACCTTCTTGCCCTCGACCGGATCGTCGCTCTGGCCGCCCTCGGCGAAGGTGCTGATGGCGAGGTCGCCGCCGAACACGCCCTGGTAGAACTCGAGCGCCTCGCGCGCGTTCGCCTCGAAGCTGAGATATGGGTTGAGCAGCACGGACATGGCGTTCCTCCATCGGTCGCGGTCGTCGTGGTTCTCGACGCGGCGATTCTCGTCGTCCGCAGGGTCCGCCGCCAGTCCCCCGATGCACGAGCGGGGGCGGCGATCGTGCACACGATCACCGCCCCCGCAGGAGTGAGACCGGTCAGCGAGCGGATGCCCCGGCGTCGACCGCTCCGGCGTCGACCGCCCGTGCATCGACGGCCTCGTCGGCCACGATGACCCGGCCCGGGGTCGCGGGCTGCACCGCGGGGACTTCGTCGAGCGCCTTCGCCGATGCGGCGCCGGCGGCGGTGCCGCCGACGAACGCGCCGAGCAGGTCCCTGATCGTGACGCCCATCGTGGAGCCGAGCATCGCGTCGACCTCGGTGATGCCCGAGACGGCGTTCTTCGCGAGCTGGCTCGCGCCGTCGGTCGAGACGACGGTGAGCTGGTCGATGTTGCCCATCGGCGCGGCGAGCTCGCGCGCGAGCGCGGGCAGCACCTCGATCAGGCGCATCTGCAGCAGCGCCTCGGACTGCTCGGCGACGGCCTCGGCCGCGGCCTTCGTCGACGCGGCTTCCGCCTGTCCGCGCGCGAGGATCGCCTCGGCCTCTGCGGCACCTTCGGCGGCGAGGGCCTGCGCTGCGGCCCGACGGGCGTCGCGGTCGGCTTCGGCGCGCAGGCGCGCGGCCTGTGCTGCGGCCTCGGCGGTCACGCGAACCTTGTACGCTTCGGCGTCGGCGACCGCGTTGACCTCGGATTCGAGCTCGGCCTTGCGCAGGTTGGCCTTCTTCTGTGCGGTGATCTCCTGCTGCGCGACGACCTCCTGCTGGCTGAGCGCCTCGGCGAGCGGGCGTGCGGCGGATGCCTCGGCGGTCGCCTTGTCGGTCTCGCGTTGCAGTTCGGCCTTGCGCAGCCAGAGCGCGGCCTCGCGCTCGGCGACGGCCTGGTCGGCGGCGATCTGCGCCTCGCGCGACTCGCGCGTGGCCTGCGACTCGGCGACCTCGGCCTGCTTGCGGACCTTCGCCTGCTCGGCACGGCCGAGGTCCTCGATGTACCCGTTGCTGTCGCTGATGCCCTTGATCTCGAACGAGTCGACGTCGAGGCCCTGGTTCTCGAGCGAGCGGCGCGCGATGTCGAGCACGGCGGCGCTGAGCTCGTCGCGCTTGTTGATGATGGTGATGACGTCGGTGGCGCCGACCGAGGAGCGCAGCGAGCCCGACAGCACCTCGAGCGCGAACGCGTCGATGTTCTTGTCCTGGCCGAGGAAGCGCTGGGCGGCGGCGCGGATGGCCTGGTCGCTGTCGCCGACCTTGACGATCGCGACGGCGTCGACGTTCATCGTGATGCCGTTCGCGGTCTGCGCGACGGCCTGGATCTCGATCGCGCGCGACCGCAGCGAGATCTTGTGCGCCTTCTGGAAGAACGGCATGACCCAGACGCCCTGGCCGTGCACGACCCGCTGGCCCGACTGCTCGGTCTCGACGCCGTCGACGACCCTGCGGCGCGACCGCTTGCCGGTGATGATCACGGCCTCGTCGGGGCTGACGTTCTTGTAGAGCACCTTGGCGTAGATGAAGACGACCAGGACGACGACGAGGACGCCGACGATGATCGCGGGGATCGGGCTGAGGAGGAGGTCGAACACGGCGGGATCGGATCCTTTCGAGTGCGCGCGGGCGCGCGGATGCTCGGGCGTGGGGGTGCTCGAATGCTAGCGACCCGCATCGACCGGTGGGCAGCGTTGGCCCGATCTGTGGAGGGTGGCGATCGGGGCCTTGACGCCGGGGCATCCGCGTCGTAGCGTAATCAATCAAATGGTTGATCAATGGAGTAGTTGATGATTGTGGATCCCGGTGCCGACGACCGGCTCGACCGAGCCTTCATGGCCCTGGCCGACCCGGTGCGCCGACGCATCGTGGCTCGGCTGAGCCGCGGATCCGCGACCGTCAACGACCTCGCCGAACCGTTCGACATCACCAAGCAGGCGGTGTCCAAGCACATCCAGGTGCTCGAGCAGGCCGGGCTCGTCACGCGCACGCGGGACGCGCAACGCCGACCCGTGCACCTGAACCCCGCGGCCCTCGAGTCGCTCACCGCATGGATCGACCGGTATCGGCTGATCCACGAGCAGCAGTTCCGGGCGCTGGACGCGCTGCTCGCCGATGCGACCGCCGCATCGCCCACCGAGCGCCGAGCATCCGCCGATGCCGCAGGCACCGACGGAACATCGAAGGAGCAGGAGCAATGAGCACCAACACCAACGCCGTCACCATCGAGGCCCCCGAGGGCCTGCCGTTCATCGAGATCACCCGCGAGTTCGACGCACCCGTCGCCGCACTGTTCGAGGCGCACCGCGACCCGGCGCTCGTCAAGCAGTGGCTCGGGCCGAACGGCTACGAGATGGACATCGAGCGCTGGGACTTCAGCACCCAGGGCGGCTACCGCTACGTCCACCGCGACGCGGACGGGGGCGCGTGGGGGTTCAACGGCACGTTCCACAGCGTGCGCGAGAACGAGTTCGCCGTGCAGACGTTCGAGTTCGAGGGCTTCCCCGATGTCGTCGCCATCGAGACCATCGCCTTCGAGGACCTCGGCGGCGGCCGCGCCCGCCTGCGCATCCACTCGACGTATCCGTCGGTCGAGGCACGCGACGGCATGGTCGCCTCCGACATGGAGACGGGTGTGTCCGAGGGCTACGCCCGGCTCGAGGCGCTGGCGGCGGAGCTGGCCGCCGCGGAGACCTCGGCGGGAGTGTCGTGACATGGACTGGACGCTCGAGGTCGTCATCGTCTCGGTGAGCGACCTGGACCGTGCGATCGCGTTCTACCGCGATCAGGTCGGCTTCGCGCTCGACCACGACACGATGGCCGGCGACCAACGCTTCGCGCAGCTCACCCCGACCGGGTCGGGCTGCTCGATCGTGGTCGGCACCCTGCCGGCGCAGAACGAGATGGCGCCGGGTTCGCTCAAGGGCGTGCAGTTGATCGTCGCGGACGCCGAGGCAGCGCGTGCCGAGCTCACCGGGCGCGAGGTCGAGTGCGGTGAGATCCAGGTGATCGACCCTCGCGACGGGGGCACCTTCTTCGGATTCGAGGACCCCGACGGCAACAGCTGGGTCGTCCAGCAGATCCGAGACCGGGCGGAGCATCCGCTCATCCCCGTCGCATCGCGTCGGCCGTTCGGAGCCGAGCAGGAGGGTGGTGCGGAAGGCGCCGGACCGAGCGACGGCGACGCCGTGTGACGACCGGATGCCGCCCTCCCGGGTCTTCTTCCGCCATTCGTCGATTTCCCATTGCGAGGATCGTCGTCTGCCGCGAAGATGACCCGGGGGGAACGTATGGGGGAATCGAAGGTATCCGCCGACGCTGCGGTCGGTGACATCTCCACTCGGCCGCGCCTGGCCGAACGCCTCGGGTTGACCCCCGGATCGGTCGTCGCCGTCCGCGGCGAGTTACCCGTCCCGGAACTCGCCGAAGTGCTCGACGGCGTCGATCGCGCGATGCCGTGGGACGCCGAGGTCGTCGTCACCGTGGTCCGCAGCGAGGACCAGCTGGTCGGCCTTCCGGCCTGGCTGCTCGAGTGCGGGGTCGTGGCCCCGACCTGGGTCGTGCACGGCGCGGCGCTCGAGGGCGCCACCGGGGAGGCATCCGTGCGACATGCGCTCCGGGACGCGGGGTTCACGACGCTCGGTTCCTGCGCCGTCGCCGACGGCTGGCGGGCGCTGCGCGCCGTGCCGCCGCGTGTCGCCTGATCGCGCCCGACCCTGCCGCCCGTTCCCGCCGCTCGCGTTCCCGCCGTTCGCGTTCCGCAGTTTCGCCCGCGCGCGTCGGCGCCCGCGCGCGTCGGCGCCCGCGCGTAGGGTCGAATCCATGCAGAACCACGTTCTCGGCCGCACCGGCCGCACCGTCTCCGCGATCGGCCTCGGCACCTGGCAGCTCGGCGCCGACTGGGGCGAGGTCGACGAAGCCGACGCCCTCGCCGTGCTCGACGCGGCCCACGACGCCGGGGTCACGGCCTTCGACACCGCCGACGTCTACGGCGACGGCCGCAGCGAGTCGCTGATCGGCACCTGGTTGCGCGCCAACCCCGATGCCGGGGTCACCGTCGCGACGAAGATGGGCCGGCGGATGCCGCAGCTCGTCGAGCACTACACGATGGCGAACTTCCGCGCTTGGACCGACCGGTCGCGCGTGAACCTCGGGGTCGACACGCTCGACCTCGTGCAACTGCACTGCCCGCCGACGGCGCTCTACGCCGACGACCGCGTGTTCGACGCGCTCGACACCCTGGTCGACGAGGGCGCGATCGCGGCGTACGGCGTGAGCGTCGAACTCGTCGACGAGGCGCTCGCGGCGATCGCGCGCCCGAACGTCGCGACGGTGCAGATCATCCTCAACGCGTTCCGGCTGAAGCCGCTCGACGAGGTGCTGCCGGCGGCGCAGGCGGCCGGAGTCGGCGTCATCGCGCGCGTCCCCCTCGCGAGCGGACTGCTGTCGGGCCGGTACACGCTCGACACGACCTTCGCGGAGAACGACCACCGCACCTTCAACCGGCACGGCGAGTCCTTCGACGTCGGGGAGACGTTCTCGGGGGTCGACTACGCGACGGGCGTGCGCGCGGCCGCCGAGTTCGCCGAGCTCGCGAAGCGGGCCGCACCGGATGCCACCGCGGCCCAGGTCGCCCTCGCGTGGGTCGCCGCGCAGCCCGGAGTGAGCACCGTGATCCCGGGCGCCCGCAATCCCGAGCAGGCGCGGGCCAATGCGGCCGCGGGCTCGCTCGAGCTGCCGGCCTCGTTCGGCGACCAGGTGCGCGAGCTCTACGACCGCGAACTCAGGTCCGCGATCCACCCGCGCTGGTAGTCACCGAACCGGTGTCGGTGTCGGTGTCGGTGTCGGTGCGCGTCGCGTCGCCCTGGAGCGGTTCGCGCCGCCGGACCTGACCCGAAAGCACGAGGCTGACGACGATGAGCGCTGCGATCGCGAACAACGCGTCGCGCGCGCCGAGCGTGTCGGCCAGCAGCCCGAGCACCGGCGGCGCCGCGAGCGCCGAGATCGTCGAGAACGAGGTCACGACGGCCACCCGGGGGCCGGCCTTCGCCGGGTCGTCCGACGCGGCCGTGATCACGATCGGGTTGCCGAGCGCGGCGCCGCAGCCCCACAGCACGATGCCGACCCACGCGATCGGCAGGTTCGGGCCGAAGACGAACAGCGCGAGGCCGATGAGCGCCGACACGTTCGAGACGCGGAGCACGGCGACGCGACCGAATCGATCGATCAGGCGGCCGCCCTGGAAGCGGAACACCGTCATCGACACGACGAACGTCGCGTAGGCCATCGCGCCCACCGACTCGAGCTGGTCGAATCCCTCGACCACGGCGAGTGACATCCAGGTCGTCGCGGAGCCCTCGGCGAGCGACGCGGCGAGCAGCACGAGCCCGAGCAGCAGGGTGCGGGGTTCGAGCCAGGCGCCGAGCGCCTCGCGGACCGGGCGCCGCGTTCGGGTGGAATCGCCGTCCGGGCGGTCGTGGGCCTCGGTGACGGCGGTCGCGGGCCTGAGCAGGAGGAGCCGGGCCGCGGTGACGACGGCGGTGACGATCGCGACCTGCACGGCGACGTGCACGCCGAGCCACGAGAATCCCGCGGCCAGCGCGGCGCCGCTCGCCGCGCCGATCGAGAACGCGGCGTGGAACTGGGCGAGCACCGAGCGGCCCATCCTCCGCTCGATCGCCGCGGCGTTCACGTTGATCGGCACGTTGACGAGCGCGCCGCAGAGCCCGTTGATGAAGGAGCCGGCCGCGAACAGCGCGATCGAGCCGGAAACGGTCGCGGCGATCAGCAGCCCGAAGCCGAGCGAGTTGACGATCGTGCCGGAGGCGAGGACCGACCGCGTCCCGAACCTCGCGATCAACGCCCCGGCGCCGAGTGCGCCGATGAGCGTGCCGACCCCTCCGACGATCAGCAGGGAGCCCAGTTGCAGGGCGCTGACGTCGAGCGCGGCCTTGATCGACGGCATCCGGCTCATCCACGACGAGAGGATCACGCCGAAGAGGGCGAACTGCACGACGAGGGACCAACGGGCGACGGCGAGGGAAGGAATCCTTACGCGGCGCATGGATGGGGAGCCTAGCAGTGGCGGGATGCGCCGCGGATCCGCGGAATTTCGCGGATCCGATGGGCTTTCAGCCAATCGTCCCGCTAGATTGGCGTCGTGCGAGTCCGGCCGGGGGGCCGGCGCCGCATGGCGATGGGATCGCACATTCGGGATTCGGGGGAAACGAATGGACGAGGTCACACGTTCGGCGACACGGTCGCGCCGGGCAATCGAACACCGGGCAATCGAACACCGGGGCATCGGACACCGGGGAAGCGAGCGCCGGGGAGCGGGTCGTCGACGGCTCGGGCGGAGGTTCGCCGCCGTCGCGAGCGTCGGCCTGATCGCGCTCGCCGCCGGGGTCGGCGCACCCGCGAACGCGGTCGAACGGGCCGCGGCGCCCGTGGCCGCGCCGACGGTCGGAGCGGGCATCGGCACCGGGGCGGCCGGGGTCGACCTCGCCGCCGTACGGCTCGGCGCGGCCACGCACCTCGCGGCGACGGCCGTCGATGCCTCGGCCGCGCTCGCCGCCGAGGCATCCGCGGTGCTCGGCGCGGATGCAGCCGCGTCACTCGTGGCTGCTCGCGAGGGCCTCGTCGAACGGGCGGCGACGTCCGCCGTCGCGGCACCGGTGGTCGCGGCGCGCACCGCGCTGGTGGCCGAGCACGAGCGGGTCGCCGCGGCCGTCGCCGAGTTCCGAGCCGCCGAAGCCGCTGCGGCCGAAGCCGCACGACTGGCGGCAGAGGCGGCAGCCGTCGCGGCCGCGGCAGCCGACGCCGCGGCGAGCACGACCGCCGCGTCGGCGTCCGAAGCGTCGTCCGAGGCATCCGCTGCGGAAGGATCCGCCGAGGCGGCACCCGCGCCGGCGGCGGCCGGGTTCGATGCATCCGCGTACCCGGGCCTTCCGGCGAGCCCGCGCGACGAGGACTGCGGGCCCTGCCTGGGCCGGGAGATGGTGCCCGTCTTCCACGACGGCACCTGGCGCTGGGGCTGCAGGGCCTGAGCCGCTGAGCGCCGGGTTCGCGAGCGGGCCACCGCGATGCGCGCCGCGGGCGGGGGTTAGGCTGGCCGGGATGACTCCGGCCCGCCGCCCCCGCTCCGCCGGTGGGCTGCGCGAGAACGGGACACGCGGCATCGGGACATCCTGCTGATGGGCGACATCCTCACCGGGTTCGCGGTCATCGGTCTGGCCGTCCTCGTGGGCTGGGTCGTCGCGCGGACCGGCGTCCTGCCGGCGGAGGCGCGGCAGGTCCTCGCGAAGCTGAACTTCAGCGTGCTCGGGCCGTTCCTGCTCTTCTCGGTGCTGTCGACGGCCGATGTCGGGTCGCTGTTCTCGGCGCTGCTGCCGGTCTCGGCCATCGCCGCCGCATCGATGATGGCGGTGTTCGCGCTCGTGGCGCTGCTCGTGTGGCGAAGGTCGGTCGCGCACGCCACCGTCGGGGCGCTCGCGTCGGGATACGTCAACGGCAACAACTTCGGCATCCCGATCGCCGTCTACATGCTGGGCGACGCGGCGTACGCCGCGCCCGTCGTGCTGCTCCAGCTGCTCCTGTTCGCACCCATCGGCCTCGCGATCCTGGGGGCTGCGGTCGAGGGGCGCACCTCGGTCGTGCAGATCGTCAGGGGCACGCTGCTGAACCCGATCATCGTGGGCTCGCTGCTCGGCGTCGCCGTGGCGCTCACCGGGCTCGAGCTCCCGCCGTGGATCCGTGAACCGGTCGACCTGATCGGCCACGCCGCGGTGCCGCTCATGCTGATCGCGTTCGGGATGTCGCTGCACGGCAAGCGGCTGCTCGAGGCGGGCACCGACCGCCGCGACGTGCTGCTGGCCACGAGCCTGCAGCTGATCGCGATGCCGCTGGTCGCGTGGGCGGTCGGCCGGTTCGCGTTCGGGCTCGACGGACACGACCTCTACGCGGTGACCGTGCTCGCCGCGCTCCCCGCCGCGCAGAACGTGTTCGTGTTCGCGCAGCGCTACGAGACCGCGGAGACGGTCGCTCGCGATACGGTCTTCCTCACCACCGCTGGGTCGCTGCCGGCGCTCGTGATCGTCGCGCTGCTGCTCGGCGGCTGAGTACCCGCGACCGTGCCCGCGGCACGGGCGCGGCACGACCGTGGCACGACCGCGTCGCGACCGCGTCGCGACGTGGAACGATCCCGGTCACGGGAGACGAGGAGGACCGATGCCGTTCCTGGGCGACGATGGGCGACCGCTCGACGCGTTGCGGCTGGCGCAACGCCCGGCCGATGGCGACCGGTTCGACCTGCTCGAGGCGATCGCGTACGTCGACCCGGTGAGCGGGGCGACCTACCGGGTGCCCGTGACCGGGGCGCCCGGGACCCGCGCGACCGACCTCGCGTCGGTGCCGCATCCGCTCTGGAGCTTCATCGCCAGCTACGGCCGGCAGTCGGCGCCCGCAGTGCTGCACGACCACCGGTCGGTGCTCGCCGAGGAGCTGGCGCGGACCGACCGGGCGGCCGCGCTCGCGCAGCGGCGCGAGGACGACCGCGTGTTCCTCACGGCGCTGCGCGAGCAGGGTGTGCCGCGACTGCGCGCCCGGCTCATGTGGGCGTGGGTCTCGGCCGACCGGGAGCGCACCTTCGGCGGAGTGCGCGGGGCCCTGTTCGTCGTGCAGTCGGTGATCGGGGTGCTGGCCGTGATCGCCGGGGTCGTGCTCGCGTGGTGGCATCCGGCCTGGCTGCTGCTGCCGGCCGCCGCGGTCGCCGCCGCGTTCGCGTGGGGCCGGCTCGCAGGCCTGCAGGCCTGGCTCACCGTCTCGGGTGCGCTGCTGACGCCCGTCGTCGTCGTGCATCTCGTGCCGCTCCTGCTCTTCCGCGCGGTCGAGGCGCTCGTCGAACTCGGGGCCGGGGGCGACCCGGGCGGGGTGGTACGGCCGACGGTCGCCCGCGGTGACGACGGTCCGGCCGCGCGCTGATCGCAACGGCGCGCACGAGCTCCGCGAGATCGCGAGCTCCGCGCGGTCGCGATCTCCGCGCGTGCGCAGAGGTTCAGGGTTGTCCCTGAGGCGCGGCATCCGGTGGCATCGGTAACGTCGTGAGCGATCCGGTCGCCGCACTGCAGGGGGAACTGTCTGCGGGACCGCGATCACCGAGAGCCGGCCCCGCCAGGACCCCGAACGAATGGCGGAGGTCGGCTCCCCCCGTTTCCAGGGCCCGACCGTCCCAGCGCGGAGCGGTCGCCGATCTCCGGGTCCGCCCGGGACGGGTTCAGGGGGACCACCGATGTCACGACGGCTCGCGCTCCGTAGCGTCGGAACCCGGCCCGACCGTCGGCCGACACCCTCGAACCAGGAGGCCCCATGACCCCCGCAACGCTCCGCGACCGGTCGTTCGTCGCCGCAGCACCCGTCCGCGCCGTGACCTGGGACGACTACCGCCGCGCGATCCGGTTCGGCGGTGCCGGGTCGGTCACGGCCGCGCTGCCGGCGATCACGGCCAAGCACGCCGAGCATCCGGTGATCGGCGAGCCCGCGGGCCCCGTCGCCGAGCTCTCGGATGGCGCGGGGTACGTCCGCGAGTTCGAGCGCGGCACGATCGCCTGGACCTCGGAGCGGGGTGCGGCGTGCGTGCACGGCATGGTCCGCGACATCTGGGTGCTGCTCGGCGGCCGCAGCGGGCGGCTGGGCCTGCCGACGACCGACGTGGCCTACGACGAGGCGTCGGGGCTGCACGCGGCCGAGTTCGCGGGAGGCCGGATCTCCTGGTCGGCCCCCGCGGGTCCGACGATCGACCTCGCCTGATCGGCAGCGTCTCGCTGATGGCAGCGCCTCGCTGATGGCAGCGCCTCGCCTGATCTGACGGCATCGCCTGATCGGCGAACTCGCCTGATCGGAACGCCCCGCCCGACCGCGGGCGCAGCGGCGTCCGCCCGGTCGATCGCCTGCCGGTCGGTCGGATGCGGCAGACTCGTCGGGTGACCGACCCGCTCCTCGCCCTCCTGCCGCAGGGCTCCGACGCCGAGCCCGACGCGCTCTACGAGGGGTTCGTGACCTGGGCGGAGGGGCGCGGGTTGAACCTGTACCCGGCGCAGGACGAGGCGGTCATCGAACTCGTCACCGGCAATCACGTGATCCTCTCGACGCCGACGGGCACCGGCAAGTCGCTGGTCGCGGTCGCCGCCCACGCCGTCGCCGTCGCGCGCGGCGGGCGCACGTTCTACACGGCGCCGATCAAGGCGCTCGTGAGCGAGAAGTTCTTCCAGCTCGTCGAGATCTTCGGCGCCGCGAACGTAGGCATGGTCACGGGCGACAGTTCGGTCAACGCGGATGCCCCGATCGTCTGCTGCACGGCCGAGATCCTCGCGAACCTGGCGCTGCGCCAGGGCCCGGATGCCCCGGTCGACCAGGTCGTGATGGACGAGTTCCACTACTACGGCGACCCCGACCGCGGCTGGGCGTGGCAGGTGCCGCTGCTCGTGCTGCCGCGGGTGCAGTTCGTGCTGATGTCGGCGACGCTCGGCGACGTGCAGTCCATCGCCGACGACCTGGAGCGGCGTACCGGGCGCGACGTCGCCCAGGTCACCGGTGTCGAGCGGCCCGTGCCGCTCAGCTTCTCGTACGCGAAGACGCCCGTGCAGGAGACGGTCGAGGAGCTCCTCGAGACCCGGCAGTCGCCCGTCTACATCGTGCACTTCTCGCAGGCGCAGGCGATGGAGCGCGCCCAGGCGCTCTCGTCGATCCGGGTGGTCACGCGCGAGCAGCGCGACGAGATCGCCGAGGCGATCGGCGGGTTCCGGTTCACGACGGCGTTCGGCAAGACGCTGTCGCGGCTCGTGCGGGCCGGCATCGGCGTGCACCACGCCGGCATGCTGCCGCGGTACCGGCGGCTCGTCGAGACGCTCGCGCAGCGCGGGCTGCTGCGCGTGATCTGCGGGACCGACACGCTCGGGGTCGGCATCAACGTGCCCATCCGGTCGGTGCTGATCACCGCGCTCGCCAAGTACGACGGGCAGAAGATGCGCCAGCTCAGCGCGCGCGAGTTCCACCAGATCGCCGGGCGCGCGGGTCGGGCGGGCTACGACACCGCGGGCACGGTGGTCGTGCTCGCGCCCGAGCACGAGATCGAGAACGAGCAGGCCGTGCGCAAGGCCGGCGACGACCCGAAGAAGCTCAAGAAGGTCGTCCGCAAGAAGGCGCCCGCCGGGTTCGTGACGTGGGGCGAGGGGTCGTTCGAGCGGCTCATCGCGGCAGATCCCGAACCCCTCGTGCCGCAGCTCAAGCTCAGCGCGGCCATGCTGATCAACGTCATCGCGCGCGGCGGCGACGTCGTCGGAGACATCCGCTCGCTCGTCTTCGACAACCACGAACCGGTCGCGCGCCGGTTCGCGCTCGCCAGGCGGGCGCTCGAGATCCTTCGGACGCTCCGCGACGCGGGCGTCGTCACCCTCGAATCGGATGCCTCGGCCGGCGCCCTCGGCGTGCGCGTCGCGCTCACGGTCGACCTGCAGCCGAACTTCGCACTGAACCAGCCGCTGTCGCCGTTCGCGCTCGCCGCGATCGAGCTGCTCGACCCGAAGACCTCCGAACAGGGCACCGGCCACTACGCCCTCGACGTCGTGTCGGTCATCGAGTCGACGCTCGACGACCCCCGGCCGATCCTCTCGCAGCAGGAGTTCCGGGCCCGCGGCGAGGCCGTCGCCGCGATGAAGCAGGAGGGCATCGAGTACGAGCAGCGCATGGCGCTGCTCGAGGAGGTCACCTACCCGAAGCCGCTCGACGAGCTGCTCGGCCACGCGTTCGAGACGTTCGCGTCGAGCCAGCCGTGGGTGCGCGACTTCGAACTGCGGCCGAAGTCGGTCGTGCGCGACATGTTCGAGCGCGCCATGTCGTTCGGCGAGTACGTGTCGCTCTACCAGCTGGCGCGCAGCGAGGGGCTCGTGCTGCGGTACCTCTCCGACGCGTTCCGCGCGATCCGGCAGACCGTGCCCGACGAGGCGAAGGACGAGGAGCTCCACGACCTCGTGGAATGGCTCGGCGAACTCGTGCGCCAGGTCGACTCCAGCCTCGTCGACGAGTGGGCCGAACTCGTCGATCCGACCCTGCACGACGCCGAGGCCGAGGAGGCGGTCGTGCCGCCCCCGCCGCCGTCGGTCGTCACGAATCGCCGGGCGTTCACCGTGCTGGTGCGCAACGAGCTGTTCCGTCGGGTGCAGCTCGCCGCACTCGAGCGCGACGACGAGCTCGCCGAGCTCGACCCCGACGTCGGCTGGCCCGACGTGCTCGATCGGTACTACGACGAGCACGACACGATGGGCGTCGACGCCCGCGCGCGCTCGCCGCGGCTCATCACGATCGACGAGACGGATGCCCCGGCCGGGCGCTGGCGGGTCGAGCAGGTCGTCGACGACCCCGCGGGCGACCACGACTGGCGGATCCGCGCCGAGGTCGACCTCGACGCGTCGGCCGAGGAGGGCATTGCGGTGGTGCGGGTCACCGAGGTCGTGCGACTCTAGCCCGGCAGTCGCTCCGTCGCGCCCCTCGCTCCGCAGTCGCGCCCCTCGTTCTGCATTCACGCCCGTCGTTCTGCATTCACGCCCGTCGTTCTGCATTCAGGAGATCGGAGGCTGTTCAGGACGCAGACGCCGATTCGGTCCTGAGCAGCTTCCGTTCTCCTGAAACCAGCGCTTCGTCGCGGCTCAGAGGGCGAGCATGCCCGCCGCGACGAGGGCGAGCGCGAGGCCGACCCACTGCACGGGCGCGATGCGTTCGCGCAGCACGAGCGCGGCGAGCACGATCGTGCCGGCCGGATACATCGCGCCGAGCACCGCGGTGACCGACAGGTCGCCTGCCCGCAGGCCGCCGAGCAGCAGGAGGTTCGCGGTGACGTCGACGAGGCCGCACGCGATCGCGATGCGGATGCCTCGGCCCCGTTCGTCCGGGAGGCCGAACGCCGACCGGCGAGGCGCCGCGCCGCGGCGGGTCCGCACGGCCGCGACGGCGGCGATCGCACCGGCGATCGCGAACATGACCGCCGCGTCGGCGGCGCGATTCATGACGAGCGGCACGGCGCCGGAGGCATCCGACGTCTGGTCCATGATCACGAAGAACGCGCCGATCGCGACGCCCGACCCGACAGACAGCGCAAGTCCCCGGCCCGACGGGCGCACCGCGCCTCGTTCGGGCACGAATCCGACGAGCACGACGGCCAGCAGGGCGACGCCGAGACCCCAGCCGCCCAGGGGTCCGAGCTCGTCGCCGCCCGCGAGCCCCCACACCATCGGCACGATCGCCGAGACCACGGCGGTGAGCGGCGACAGGATGCTCATCGGCCCGATCGCGAGCGCCGCGTACAGCAGGCCGATCGCCGCCGCGTTCACGACGCCCGAGATCGCGCCGAGCGCGACGTCGTCGGTGCGCCATTCGCCGCCGATGAGCGGCAGGGCCGCGAGCAGCGCGAGGCATCCGGTCAATGCGGCGATCGCCGTGGCGAGGATCGCGCCGAGGCGCTTCGCGGCCAGTCCGCCGAGGAAGTCGGCCGCGCCGAAGACGAGTGCGCCGGAGAGCGAGAGGACGGCCGTGAGCATCGCCCGCCAGCCTAGTTCGGGGTGGAGCGGTGCACCGGCACCCTCGGCCACCTGCTCATCTGAGCAGAATTCGGCCATCGCGTGAACGGGAGGCGCAGAGGGGTTCCCGGGGTCCCGAACGAGACCTAGGCTGACGCCACTGCCCTCCGTTCGCGATCGATTCGACGGTCGCGGTCCCGACGGCCGGGGCCGCACTGAGGAGAGTCATGCAACGTCGCACCAGGAGAGGACTCGCGGGGGCGGCCGTCGCCACCTCCGCATTCGTCGCAGCGGGACTGATCGGCGCCGGCCCGGCCTACGCCGCCGACGAGGTCACAATCAACCTCGTGACCGTGAACGACTTCCACGGCCGCATCAAGCAGGACGGCGCCGCCGCCGGCGCCGCGCGGCTGTCGACCGCGGTGAAGGACATCCGCGCCGCGAACCCGAACACGGTGTTCGCCGCGGCGGGCGACCTCATCGGCGCATCGACCTTCGAGTCGTTCATCCTCGACGACGAGCCGACCATCGAGGCGCTCAACGAGGCGGGTCTCGACGTGAGTGCCGCCGGCAACCACGAGTTCGACCAGGGCTGGGCCGACCTCGAGGGCCGGGTGCAGGACCTCGCCGACTGGGAGTACATCGCCGCGAACGTGTTCCACGCGGGCACCGACGACACCGCGCTCGCCGAGTCGTGGACCACCGAACTCGACGGGGTCACCGTCGGCTTCGTCGGCGCGGTGACCGAGGAGCTGCCCTCGCTGGTGAGCCCCGCAGGCATCGCCGACCTCGAAGTGCGCAGCATCGTCGACTCGGTGAACGCCGCGGCCGACCGGCTCACGACGAACGGCGCCGACGTCGTGGTGCTGCTCGTGCACGACGGCGCGGCGACGACCTCGCTCGCGTCGGCCACCGACCCGAACTCGGCCTTCGGGCGCATCGTGAACGGCGTCGACACCGACGTCGACGCGATCGTCTCGGGCCACACGCACCTCCCGTACAACCACGTGATCGACGGGCGCCCGGTCATCTCGAGCGGCCAGTACGGCGAGAAGTTCTCGAACATGACGATCGTGTTCGACAAGGAAACCGACTCGATCGTCTCGATGGACAACGTCGTGATCGACGCGTCGACCCCGATCCCGAACACGAATCCCGTCCAGTACACCTACGCCGACGAACCCGACCAGGCGGTGACCGAGCTGCTCGTGCCGTACCTCGCGGAGGCGGAGGTGCTGGGAGCGGTGCAGCTCGGCTCGGCCGATGCGGCGCTCACGCGCGGCGTGCAGGCGGCCCTCGACGCCAACGGCAATCCCATCCCCGGCTCGACGGCGGAATCGCGAGGCGCCGAGTCGACGCTCGGGAACTTCGTGGCCGACGTGCAGTACTGGAAGGCCAGCCAGGACAAGCAGATCGACATCGCGTTCATGAACCCGGGCGGCCTCCGCGCGAACATCGACGCGGGAGTCGTGACCTACAAGGAGGCCGCGAACGTGCAGCCGTTCGCGAACTCGCTGTTCACGCAGACGCTCACGGGCGCCCAGGTGAAGCAGGTGCTCGAGGAGCAGTGGCAGCCCGCGGGTGCGAGCCGCCCGTTCCTGAAGCTCGGCGTGAACCAGGGGCTCGAGTACACGTTCGACGCGTCGCTGCCCGTGGGTTCGCGCATCACCAGCGTGACCCTCGACGGTGCGCCGATCGACCCGGCGGCGAACTACTCGGTCGTGGCGAACTCGTTCCTCGCGGCCGGCGGCGACAACTTCTTGACGCTCGGGCAGGGCACCGGACGTGCCGACAGCGGCGTCATCGACCTCTCGTCGATGGTCGAGTGGTTCGAGGAGTTCGGCACGGCCGCGCCCGACCCGGTGCAGCGATCGGTCGGCGTGCACCTGTCGGCGCCCGACGCCGACGGGTACGGCGCCGGCGACCCCCTGACCGTGAACCTGTCGTCGCTCCTCTTCTCGAACGGCAGCGCCGGCGCCGAGGTCGTGGTCACGCTGGGCGGCGTCGAGCTCGGCCGCAGTGCGATCGACACGTCGCTCGTGCAGCTGTACGACGAGTTCGGCCGCGCGTCGATCCAGGGCACCATCCCCGAGGGCCTGTACGGTCCGCAGGAGCTGGTCGTGTCGGTGCCGTCGACGGGCACCGAAGCGTCGCTCACCGTCGAACTGGCCGCCGAGCCGGTCGAACCGGTCGCGACGTACGCGCTCGGCCTGGCGAGCCCGCTGCTGGCGACGTCCCGGACGTCGGTGTCGTACTCGGGCATCGTCTGGACGGCCGACGGTTCGGCACCGGTCGGTACCGTCGAGATCACCGACCGCGGCACGGTCATCGCCACGGTCGAGCTGACGGCGGAGTCGAACGGTCGATTCTCGGCCGACCTCGGCAAGCTCAAGCGCGGCCTGCACCTGCTGCGCACCGAGTTCACGGGAGCAGAGGGCTTCGAGGGTACGACGAGCCTGCCGTTCCCGGTGCTGGTGTTCTGACCGTCCACAGGTGAGTCGTGAGACGGGGCCGGTGCCGATCAGGCGCCGGCCCCGTCCGCGTCGGCGGGCGTCGTTACACTCGAACGGATGACCCCCGGCCCCGACTCCGACTGGATCGACGAGATCCCCTGGGACCCTGACGACCTCGTCCCGCCCGACGACGACGGCTGGATGCCTCCGCCCGACCCCGGGGCGTACGGCGCGCCGGTTGCGACGTCCGGTGGGGCGTCGACGGTGCCCGGCGGCGCGCTCGCGGCAGGAGCGGGCGGGCGGAGCGCGGTCGCGTCCGCAACGGCCGGTGTCGCGCCCGCCCGCTTCGACTCGGCGCTCGAGGCCCTTCGCACGGTCTTCGGCTACGACGCGTTCCGCGGCGACCAGGCCGAGATCATCGACCACGTGGCATCCGGCGGCGATGCGGTCGTGCTCATGCCGACCGGCGGGGGCAAGAGCCTCTGCTACCAGGTGCCCGCGCTGCTGCGCGAGGGCACCGGCATCGTCGTGTCGCCGCTCATCGCGCTCATGCACGACCAGGTCGACGCGCTCGTGCGCAACGGCGTGCGCGCGGCATACCTGAACTCGAGCCAGGCCCCCGCCGAGCGCGCCGAGGTCGAGCGCCGCTACCTCGCGGGCGACCTCGACCTGCTGTACGTCGCGCCCGAGCGGCTCAACACCGAGCCGACGCTGCGGCTCATCGAGCGGGGCAGGGTCGCGCTGTTCGCGATCGACGAGGCGCACTGCGTGTCGCAATGGGGCCACGACTTCCGGCCCGACTACCTCGCGCTGTCCGGCCTCGCCGAGCGCTGGCCCGACGTGCCGCGCATCGCGCTGACCGCGACCGCGACCGAGGCGACCCATCGCGAGCTCACCGAACGCCTGTCGCTCGGCGAGGCGCGGCACTTCGTCGCGAGCTTCGACCGCCCGAACATCCAGTACCGCATCGCCGCGAAGAACGAGGTGCGTCGCCAGCTGCTCGACTTCATCCGGACCGAGGGGCGCGACGCCGACGGCAACCCGGTGTCGGGCATCGTGTACGCCCTGAGCCGCGCATCGACCGAGCGGTTCGCCGACTTCCTCCGCCAGCAGGGCGTCGACGCGGTCGCCTACCACGCGGGCCTCGACGCCGACGTGCGGCGGCGCGCGCAGGAGCGGTTCCTCCGCGAGGACGGCGTCGTCGTCGTCGCGACGATCGCGTTCGGCATGGGCATCGACAAGCCCGACGTGCGGTTCGTCGCGCACGTCGACCTGCCGAAGTCGGTCGAGGGCTATTACCAGGAGACGGGCCGTGCGGGTCGCGACGGCCTGCCCGCGACGACCTGGCTCGCCTACGGCCTGCAGGACGTGGTGCAGCAGCGCCGCATGATCGACGAGAGCCCGGGAGACCTCGCGTTCCGCCGGCGGCTCTCGTCGCACCTCGACGCGATGCTCGCGCTCTGCGAGACCGTCTCGTGCCGCAGGCAGAACCTGCTCGGCTACTTCGGGCAGCGCAGCGAGCCGTGCGGCAACTGCGACACCTGCGTGCAGCCGCCCGACTCGTGGGACGGCACGGTCCCCGCCCAGAAGCTCCTGTCGACGATCGTGCGCCTCCAGCGCGAGCGGAACCAGCGGTTCGGCGCCGGGCACCTCGTCGACATCCTCCGCGGCAAGCGCACGCCCCGCGTCGAGCAGTACGGGCACGACCGGCTCACCACGTTCGGCATCGGCGACGACCTCTCCGACGTCGAGTGGCGTGGCGTGGTCCGCCAACTCCTGGCGCAGGGCCTGCTGCAGTCGGTCGGCGAGTACGGCGTGCTGACGCTGACGGATGCCTCCGCCGCCGTGCTCGCGGGCGATCGCCGGGTCGATCTCCGACGCGAGCCGGAGCGTGCCGTGCGGTCGGCGTCGCGGCGCGCGTCCACGGCGCCGCTCGACCTCGAGCCCGCGCAGGTCGAGCTCTTCGAGCAGTTGCGCGCCTGGCGGGCCGCCGAGGCGAAGGAGCAGGGCGTTCCCGCGTACATCGTGTTCGGCGACGCGACCCTGCGCGCCGTGGCCGTGGCGAAGCCGTCGAGCCTCGTCGACCTCGACGGCATCACAGGCATCGGGGCGAAGAAGCGCGACGCGTACGGCGAGGCGTTGATCCGGGTGGTCGCGGGCGCGAGCTGAGTTCGAGCCGAGCCGAGCGCGGGCCGAGCGCGGGCCGACCATGCCTCGACGCACCGCGCCCGCCCGGCGGGCTGAGCGCGCCGCCGTGCGCGGCATCCGTCGTTCCCGCTACGATCGCGACGAGGGGCGTCGCAGGGGGTGGCGCGGGGAGGAACCCATGACTGACGGAACCGCTGCTCGGCCCGGCGGAGTCACGCTCGTCGCGGTCATCGCGTGGATCGCGGGAGCCATCGACATGATCACGGGCGTCCTGCTGTTCTTCCTGCTCCCGAACGAGTCGGTCGTCACCGAGTACGGCGGAACCGGGCAGCTCATGGGCGCCGCCATCGGGTCGATCATCGTCGGCCTGATCACGGTCGTCGTCGCCGGCGGCCTGCTCAAGGGCAACTCGGCTGCGCGCATGATCGTCACGGTGCTGCAGGTGCTGTCGATCCTCGGCTCGTTGTTCCTCGCGGTCGCCTATCGCGAGTCGCCGACCGCGTGGACGGAGTGGGTCGGCATCCTCGTCTCGATCGTCGTCCTGCTGCTGCTGTGGTCGAAGAAGGCGAGCGCGTTCTTCCGGGGCTGAGCGGCGCGCCGGGCATCCCGGTCGACGACCCGGCGCTCGCCACGCTTGTGGGAGTCCCATCCAACGCGCCACCCCGATTTGTAGAGAAGGCACAGTCGAGCGCGGAGCGTCTCCGGCGCCGTTTGTAGGCCGATGACCGAGGTTTGCCGTGGGTCCGGAACCGCGCCATACGTTGGAAGACGGCCACGAACGCTCATGGAGGACATCGATGGTTGACACGGCATCCCGTACCGAGAACCCCGCCGCCGAGGCGAACGTCGCCCCGGTTCCCGGCAAGGCGGCGGACGCACCCGTCCCCGCGCCGCCGGCGCAGCGCCCCACCGAGTCGCGCATCGACGTCGAGGCGCTCGGCCGCCAGCTGCTCGGCACCTGGGCGGACATCCGCCTCGAGGCCCGCGCCCGCGCCGCCTCGCCCGAGCTGCAGCGCATCGAGGGCCAGACGATGGCCGAGCACCGCGAGCGCGTGCTCGGGCAGCTCAAGCTCCTCGTCGACAGCGGCGCGGTGCAGAAGGCGTTCCCGAAGTCCCTCGGCGGTCAGGACGACCACGGCGGCAACATCGCCGCATTCGAGGAACTCGTCATCGCGGACCCGAGCCTGCAGATCAAGTCGGGCGTGCAGTGGGGCCTGTTCGGCGCGGCGGTGCTGCACCTCGGCACGGCGAAGCACCACGAGAAGTACCTCCCCGCGATCATGAACCTCGACGTACCGGGCGCCTTCGCGATGACGGAGACGGGTCACGGCTCGGACGTCGCCTCGATCGGCACGACCGCGACGTACGACGAGACGACCGAGGAGTTCGTCATCCACACGCCGTTCCGCGGCGCCTGGAAGGACTACCTCGGCAACGCCGCGCTGCACGGCAAGGACGCGGTCGTCTTCGCGCAGCTCATCACCAAGGGCGTGAACCACGGCGTGCACGCGTTCTACGTGCACCTCCGCGACGCCGACGGCGAATTCCTCCCGGGTGTCGGCGGTGAGGACGACGGCCTGAAGGGCGGCCTCAACGGCATCGACAACGGCCGCCTGCACTTCACCGACGTGCGCATCCCGCGCGAGAACCTGCTGAACCGGTACGGCGACGTCGCCGCCGACGGCACCTACTCCAGCCCGATCGAGAGCCCCGGCCGCCGCTTCTTCACCATGCTCGGCACGCTCGTGCAGGGTCGCGTGTCGCTCGACGGCGCATCGACCTCGGCGGCCGCGATGGCGCTCACCATCGCGATCACCTACGGCACCCAGCGCCGCCAGTTCAACGGCGCGAGCGAGGTCGACGAGGAGGTGCTGCTCGACTACCAGCGTCACCAGCGGCGCCTGCTGCCGAGGCTCGCGACCGTCTACGCGCAGACCTTCGCGCACGACGAGTTCCTGGTGAAGTTCGACGCCGTGTTCTCGGGCAAGGCCGCGAGCGACGCCGACCGCGAAGACCTCGAGACGATCGCCGCGGCGCTCAAGCCGCTCTCGACCTGGCACGCGCTCGACACCCTGCAGGAGGCGCGCGAGGCGTGCGGCGGCGCGGGCTTCCTCGCCGAGAACCGTCTCGTCGGCCTCCGCCAGGACCTCGACATCTACGTCACCTTCGAGGGCGACAACAACGTGCTGCTCCAGCTGGTCGCCAAGCGCTTGCTCACCGACTACTCGAAGCAGTTCAAGGGCGCCGGGTTCGGCGCGCTCGCCCGGTACGCCGTCGGCCAGACCGCGGACAAGGCGTTCCACGGCTCGGGGCTTCGCCGGCTCGGCCAGAACCTGGCCGACCTCGGCTCGACCGCGCGTTCGGTGAGCGAGCTGCGCGACGCCGACACCCAGCACGCGCTGCTCGCCGATCGCGTCGAGACGATGATCGCCGAGGTCGCGGGCCGGCTGAACGAGGCGCGCAAGCTGCCCAAGGTCGAGGCCGCCGCGGTGTTCAACCGCAACCAGAACGAGCTCATCGAGGCGGGTCGTGCGCACGGCGAGCTGCTCCAGTGGGAGGCGTTCACGCGCGGGCTCGAAGCGGTGACCGACCCCGGCACGAAGCGCGTGCTGACCTGGGTGCGCGACCTGTTCGGCCTCGGCCTGGTCGAGCGCCACCTCGCGTGGTACCTGGTTAACGGCCGGCTCTCGCCGCAGCGCGCGCAGGCGCTCTCGGCGTACATCGACCGGCTGCTCGAGCGGCTCCGCCCGCACGCGCTCGACCTCGTGAATGCCTTCGGCTACACCGACGAGCACCTGCGCGCGAAGATCGCGTCGGGTGCCGAGCTCGAGCGCCAGGACGAGGCCCGTGCGTACTACGCCGAACAGCGTCGGGCCGGCACCCTGCCGGTGCCGGAGAAGTCGCTCAAGGGCAAGAAGCAGCGCTGACCGAGCGCCGAACCGGCGCTGAGGTTCCTCGGAGGCGCGATGCCGCAGAATGATGCGGTGTCGCGCCTCCGCCGTATCCTCACCGCCGCCGTCTCCATCGTCGCCCTGCTCGTGGTCGTCTTCCTCGTCTACGCCCACACGGTCATGCAGGGCGAGCGTGCCGCCGCGCTCGAGGCGTGGACCGACGATGCGGTCGAGATCACCTCGGATGACGCGGGCATCGTCATCGAGCCGGTCGACGGCGGAACGGGTGAGGGGCTCGTCTTCATCCCGGGCGCCAAGGTCGACCCGTACGCGTACCTGTACAAGCTCTCCGGCGTCGCCGAGGCATCCGGGCTCACCATCGTCATCACGAAGCCGACCCTGAACCTCGCGTTCTTCGACACCCGCCCGCTCGAGGCGTTCACCTCGGTCGCACCCGGGATCGACGACTGGTACGTCGGCGGGCACTCGCTCGGCGGGGTGCGGGCGTGCCAGCTCGCGGAGCCGGGCGCCGACGCCGTCGCGCCGGTCGGCGTGATCCTGTTCGGCTCGTACTGCGCGAACGATCTCTCGCAGTCGGGGCTCGACGTGCTCAGCATCGGCGGCACGAACGACCGCCTGTCGACGCCGGAGAAGATCGCCGCAGCACGACACCTGCTGCCTGCCGACGCCGAACTCGTCGAACTCGACGGCGTGAACCACGCCGACTTCGGCGACTACGGCGTGCAGCCCGGCGACGGCGAGTCGACCCGGGACGACGCCGACGTGCGGGGCGAGATCGCCGCGACGATCGCGGCGTTCACCGACTGACGCCTGACGGCCCCTATTCGCCTGGCGGCTTCATGATGGCGCCGGTCGCGAGGCCGACGACGACGCCCGCGCCGAGCCACAGCCAGAACCCGGTCCACAGGCTCACGACGACGCCGATGATGACGCCGACGACGATGCCCACGATGAGTTGCCGGCGGCGGGCGGGGGACATCGGTTCGCGTTCGGCCATGCCACCAGCCTAGGCGCGCCGCGCGGGCGCAGAGCGCGTCGACGCCGCTCAGATCAACCCGAGCGACCGCACCGCCTCGCGTTCGTCGGCGAGCTCGGCGACGGATGCCTCGACGCGCGGCCGCGCGAACGTGTCGAGCTCGAGGCCCTGGACGATCCGCCAGTCGCCGCCTTCGCTCGTGACGGGGAACGACGAAACGAGCCCCACGGGCACGCCGTACGAGCCGTCGGAGACGATGGCCGCGCTCGTCCAGCCGCGGTCGCCCGTGCCGAGCACCCAGTCGTGCACGTGGTCGATCGTGGCCGACGCCGCCGACGCGACCGATGACGAACCGCGCACCTCGATGATCTCGGCGCCGCGCTTCGCCACGCGCGGGATGAACTCGTCCTCGAGGTAGCGGAGCACGGCCGTCTCGCCGCCGAGCCGTTCGGCGAGGAGCTCGGGGACGGCTCGGCCGTCGGCGGTGGCGTGGGACACGTCGGGGAACTGGGTGGCGGAGTGATTGCCCCAGATCGCGACGTCGCGGATGCCGCCGGCGCCGACGTCGAGGGTCGCGGCGAGCTGCCCGATCGCCCGGTTGTGGTCGAGCCGGGTGAGCGCGGAGAACCGCGAGGCCGGGACATCCGGAGCATTGGACTGCGCGATCAGTGCGTTCGTGTTGGCCGGATTCCCGACGACGACCACGCGGATGTCGTCGGCCGCGCGTTCGTTGATCGCGCGGCCCTGCGGGCCGAAGATGCCGCCGTTCGCGGCGAGGAGGTCGCCCCGCTCCATGCCCGGCCCGCGCGGACGCGCACCGACCAGCAGCGCCAGGTTCGCGCCGTCGAACGCGGTGCCCGCGTCATCCGTCACGTCGACGCCGACCAACAGGCCGAACGCGCCGTCCTGCAATTCGAGGGCCGCGCCCTCCGCGGCCCGAACTCCCTGGGGGATCTCGAGCAGCCGCAGCCGCACCGGCTGGTCGGCGCCGAGCATGGCGCCGGAGGCGATGCGGAAGAGCAGGGCGTAGCCGATCTGGCCCCCTGCGCCGGTGATCGTGACGGTGACGGGATGCTTCGCAGCCATGCGTCGAGCCTATGCCGCGCGAGCGCATCCGTCAGGCACGGCCGAGTGCGGGCGACGCCGGGCATCGTCGGCTTCGCGGAGCGGCACCGTGGCAGGGATCCGGGCGGCGGCTACCGTTGCGGCATGAGGGACCTGTATCCGGAGATCGAGCCGCTGGAGACCGGCATGCTCGACGTGGGGGACGGACAGCACATCTACTGGGAGGTGTCGGGCAGCAGGGAGGGCAAGCCCGTCGTCTTCCTGCACGGGGGGCCGGGGGCGGCGACCTCGCCCGCGCACCGCCGCCTGTTCGATCCCGAGCGCTATCGCATCGTGCTGTTCGATCAGCGCGGGTGCGGCCTGTCGATTCCGCACGCGTCGGAGCCCGACGCGAACCTGTCGGCCAACACGACCTGGCACCTGGTCGCCGACATGGAACGCCTGCGCGGGTTCCTCGGCATCGACCGGTGGCAGGTGTTCGGCGGATCGTGGGGCAGCGCGCTCGCGCTCGCCTACGCGCAGACGCACCCGGAACGCGTGACCGAGCTGGTGCTGCGGGGCATCTTCACGCTGCGTCGCTCCGAGCTCGACTGGTTCTACGAGGGCGGCGCGTCGGCGATCTTCCCCGACCTGTGGGAGGACTTCCTGGCACCCGTGCCGCTGATGGAGCGCGCCCACCTCATTGAGGCGTACGGGCGGCTGCTCAACGACCCGAATCCCGAGGTGCACCAGTCGGCCGCGATCGCGTGGGCGCGGTGGGAGGCCGCGACCATCACCCTGCTGCCGCAGATCGAGAACCTCTCCAAGTTCACGGCGCCCGAGTACGCGACGGCGTTCTCGCGGATCGAGAACCACTACTTCCGGCACGGCGGATGGTTCGACGACGGGCAGCTCATCCGCGACGCGGAACGGCTGCGCGGCATCCCCGCGGTGATCATCCAGGGGCGATACGACGTTCCGACGCCGATGATGACTGCGTGGGACCTGCACCGGGCGTGGCCCGAGGCCGACCTGCGGATCATCGGCGACGCGGGTCACGCGTTCGACGAGCCGGGCATCCTCGACGCGCTCATCGAGGCGACCGACCGGTTCGCGGAGGGGCATGGCAGGGCGACGGATGCCTCGCGCGGCGCGTTCTCGAACGCGGATGCGGTCGCGACGGAGGCCGCGGACGAGAGCGATGCGGACGAGGGTGAGCCGGACGAGGGCGAGCCGGACGAAATCGAGCCGCGCGAGGTCAACCCCTTCGAGGAGGTCGACGAGGACCACTAGCGTCGGCGTATGACGTTCAATCCCGGGTCGGACATCTCGGGCGGCAAGGCGAGCCGCCGCGGACGCGGGCGCACCACCGGCATCGCCGTGGGCGGTGGGCTCGGCATCATCGCGCTGCTCCTGGCGTCGCAGTTGCTCGGCGTCGACCTGACGGGGCTGCTCGGTGGCTCCGGCGGGACTGGCGGCGGCACCGCCGAGGACACCGAGCTCGAGCAGTGCCTCACCGGGCAGGACGCGAACGAACGCGTCGACTGCCGGATGCGGGGAGCGTCGGCATCGCTCGAGGACTACTGGTCGGGCGGGGGCGCGGCCGAGATCGGCGTGACCTACCGTTCGCCGCAGGACCTGATCCTCTTCACCGACCAGGTGTCGACCGGGTGCGGCCAGGCGACGAGCGCGACCGGGCCGTTCTACTGCCCGCCCGACGAGACCATCTACCTCGACGTCACCTTCTTCGACGAACTCGAGAGCCGGTACGGTGCCTCCGGCGGTTCGCTCTCGCAGATGTACGTCGTCGCGCACGAGTGGGGCCACCACGTGCAGCAGGTCGCAGGAATCCTCGAGGCGGCCCAGGACGGACAGACCGGGCCGACCTCGAACGCCGTGCGCGTCGAACTGCAGGCCGACTGCTTCGCGGGTGCCTGGGTGGCGAACGCTGCGCAGACCCGCGACGACCAGGGCGTGCCGCTGCTGCTCGAGCCCACGCGTCAGGAGATCGCCGATGCCCTGAGCGCGGCGGCGGCCGTCGGCGACGACCGCATCCAGCAGGCGGCTCAGGGCCAGGTGAACCCGCACACGTTCACGCACGGCACGAGCGAGCAGCGGCAGCGCTGGTTCACGGTCGGGTACGAGCAGGGTCCGGCCGCGTGCGACACGTTCCGCGCGGGGGCGGGGGAGCTGTAGCGCGGCCCTTCGGTCGTCGCCGGTGGTGGGGACGCTCGTCGGGACGCTCCGCGCGCCTCGGCGCGTCGCTCGGCGCGCAGCTCGTCAGGCCTCCGGCAGTGCCGAGGCGATCGCCTGCCCGAGTTGCACGGGCTTCGTGAACTGCGGCCAGTGCCCGGTCGGCAGGTCGATGTAGTCGACCTGCTTGATGCGGCCGAGCTCGGCGATCCATGGCGCGCCACCGGCGATCGCGTCGACGAGCACCGCGCTCGGGAACTCGCACGCGATGACCGTGACCGGCACGTCGTAGCGACGTTCGTCGGTGAGTCGGATCGGGTCGCCGGCGACGCCCGCGGGCTCCGGGATCGCGCGCTCGCGGAACGCGCGTCGGAGGTCGTCGTCGAGGTCGACGAGGTCGGCGTCTTCGAAGACGCTCCAGTCGGGCAGCGGCACGTCGTCGCCGACGGCGGGAAGGTCGGCGTTGATGCTGTCGCCGTCGCCCATCGGCCCGGAGTCGACGTACACGACCTTGGCGATACGGTCGGGTCGCGCGTCGACGACGCCGTGCGCGACGGCTCCGCCGCCCGAGTGCCCGACGAGCGTCACCGGCCCCTCCAAACTGTCGACGAGTTCGACGACGGCCGCGATGTGGTCGGCGAGCCCGATGCCGGAACGGTCGGCGTCGACCGATTCGAGGCCGGGCAGCGTGATGGGGTGCAGGCGGTGGCCGGTGCCGTCGAGGACCGGGGTCACCTGCTCCCAGGAAGATGCGTCGAGCCAGAATCCGGGGATGAGGATGACGTCCATACGGGCACGCTATCGTCGGCCGCCGACACGGCGGTATCCGCCGTTCCGGGCGACTGCGGCTGTTCCGCGGCCGCGCGCGCGCGCCGCCCGGTCGCCAGCACGACGATGCCGGTCGCGAGCACCGCCAGCCCGATCCATGCCTCGACCGACAGCACCTCCCCGAGCAGCAGCACCCCGAGCAGTCCCGCGGTGAGCGGCTCAGCGAGGGTCAGGGTCGACACGGCCGCCGGGGCCAGCCCGCGAAGGCCCGCGCCGAAGAGCACGTACGCGATCGCCGTGGTCACGAGGCCGAGCCACAGCGCCATCGCGATGCCCTCGGGCGTGGCGAGCCACGAGGCATCCGTCAGCAGCAGCACCGGCAGGCTCGCGGCGCCGGCGATGCCGAAGAGCGCGCCCATGCTCGCGGTCGAGGTCCAGCCGCGGTCGATGAGGCCCTTCGCCGCGACGGTGTACACCGCGTACGAGGCGCCCGCGCCGATCGAGGCCAGCAGCCCGAGCGGCGACGCACCGGCTCCCGATGAGACCGCACCGTCCGCGCCGCCCGCACCGCCCATGCCGCTCGACGCGAGCGCGAGGAGCGCCACGCCGGCCGTCGCAATCGCCGTGGCGATCGCCCACCGGGTGCCGGGGAACCGCCTCGACACCGCCCAGTCGAGGGCGCCGGTGAGCACGGGCGCCGATCCGAGTGCGACGACGGTGCCGACGGCGACGCCGTTGGCGGCGGTGCCCGCGAAGAACGCCGGCTGGTAGGCGAGCACGCCTGCCGCGCCGATCGCGACGAGCACCCAGGAGGGCGTGCGGCGAACTCGGGTCGCGGCGCCGCCACCCGGCGAGGCGGAGGATGTCCCGATCCCCTCGCGTCGCCGGCCGGCGGCCTGCACGCCGGCGATGAGCGCGAGCGCGGCACCGCCGATCACGAGCCGAGCCGCCCCGACCGAGAGCGGATCGGCGTCGGGCCCCAGGGCCTGCGCCGTGCCCGTCGTGCCGAAGCAGACGGCCGCGAGCAGCACCGCGAGGACGTAACGCACGCAAGGATTGTTCCACAATCTGCGGATGCCCGCACCGGGCACCCCTGTTCGGGGGGTGTGTTCGCCGGAACGCTCGCCCCTACCATGAGCTCACCCCTACCCGGCCCTTCCCCTGGCCCTACCCCTGGAGCGTCCCTTTGACCCGACGATCCGGTGCGTTCCGCACTGCCATGATCACTGCGCTCGTCGCGCTCGCGACCCCCCTCGTGCTGGCACCCGCGCCGGCACTCGCGGACACCGGTGTCCGACTCTCCGGTACGGTGCTCGTCGAAACCGCGGCCGGAGACTACGCCCCGAACGCGGACGTGTCCGTCGCGCTGTACAGCCTCGGGGGCGACGGGGACCTGGTCTATCAGGTCCCCGTCTCCTGGAGCGGCAGGTTCGAGATGTACGGGATCGATCCGGGCAAGTACCGCCTCCGGTACGTGCCGAACAACTGGAACGGACAGGGCGTCACGCCGGAGTGGTTCGGTGGCACGCCCCACGAATCGCAGGCGCAGGTCATCGAAGTCGGGCCGACCGACGTGACCGGTCTCGACGGACTGCTGGAACTCGGCTCGTCCATCTCTGGCACGATCTCTTACACCGACGGCGCCGAACCTCGGGGCGCCGCGTCGGCCTTCCTGTACGACCAGGTGACCGGCCAGTGGGAGCGATTCCCGACGGTCGACTGGGCTGCGTCCGACGGCACCTATTCGATCGGCGGACTGGCTCCGGGCATGTACGCACTCCGGTTCGGTGATCGCTCCGACGAGGCGCTCGTCTCGACCGAGTACTGGGATGCATCCGAACTGCTCTATTCGAGCACTCCCGTCGAACTGGCCGCCGATCAGCACGTCGCAGGACACGACGGCACGCTCGGCCCCGGCGGCATCTGGATCCACCGCTGGTCCGGTCCCGACCGGTTCCACACCTCCGTCGAGATCTCGCTGGCCGGGTACCCCGAGGGCAGTGACGCGGTGTTCATCGCGAACGGCCTCAACTTCCCCGACGCGCTCAGCGCCGGACCAGCCGCGGCGCGCATCGGCGCTCCGATCCTGCTGACGATGCCCGACGCGCTCCCGGCCGTCGTCGCAGAGGAGATCGGTCGCCTCGCGCCCCAGCACATCTACGTCGTGGGCGGCGAACCGTCGGTCGCGGCCGCTGTCGAGCAGCAGCTCGCCACCTACGCACCGGTCGAGCGCTTCGGAGGACAGGATCGGTTCGAGACCTCCCGCATGATCGCCGACGCCTTCTGGGAGGTGGATGGCGCGCGCACCGCGTACATCGCGACGGGCCTCAACTTCCCCGACGCGCTGTCCTCCGCACCCGCTGCGGCCAACGAGAACGCGCCGGTGATCCTCGTGGATGGCCGGAGCACCCAGGTCGACGACGCGACGGCCGAGCTGCTCGAGCGGCTCCACGTGACGAAGACCGTCGTCGCGGGCGGCCAGCCGAGCGTCTCCGCGGGCTTCGCGACGGACCTGCGCGATCTGCCGGGCATGATCGAGAGCTACCGTCGCAGCGGCAGCGACCGCTTCGCCACATCGGTCCTCACGAACGAGCGGTCCTTCCCGGTCGCCGACGCCGCATTCCTCGCGACGGGCTTCGGCTTCCCCGATGCGCTCGCCGGCGCCGCGATCGCCGGCGGGTGGCGCGCGCCGCTCTACCTCTCGATGCCCTCCTGCGTGCCGGTGGACGTGATCGAGGAGCTGCTCCGGCTCCAGGTGCGCGACGTCTTCCTCCTGGGCGGCGAGCCGACGCTCGGCGTCGGCGTCGAGAACCTCCAGGTCTGCTGACGGGTAAGCGGGCGAGCGGCCGGTCGGCCGCTCGCCCGCTTCGACCTGCCCGCACCGGGGGGCGTGTCTTGCAGGGGCGAATGACCGTTTCGACGCCGGAGGTATCGCTCCGGCATACTTTCGTGGGGCGTTCATCCGGGGGTCGGCACGAGGAGGAGCATGCGCGCGGTGCGCTATGCCGGGTTCGGTACGGAGCCCGAGGTCGTCGACGTCGACCGTCCCACCTGTCCGCCGCGCGGAGCGATCGTCCGCGTGCGCGCGACCGGCATGTGCCGCAGCGACTGGCACGCCTGGATGGGCCACGACGATGCCGTCGCCCTGCCGCACGTTCCCGGGCACGAGTTCGCGGGCGAACTCGTCGAGCTCGGCAGCGAGGTCGGCGACGACAGCGGCTGGAAGGTCGGCGACCGCGTCACCGCGCCGTTCATCAGCGCGTGCGGTCGGTGCTCGCAGTGCCGCAGCGGCAACGAACAGGTGTGCGACTCGCAGCAGCAGCCCGGATTCACCTATTGGGGCTCGTTCGCGGAAGAGGTCGTCGTGCACGAAGCCGCGATCAACCTCGTCAAGCTCCCCGACGCGCTCGGCTTCGTGGAGGCGGCATCCCTCGGCTGCCGGTTCGCGACCGCGTACCGGGCCGTCGTCACCCGCGCCCGGCTGCAGCCGGGTGAACGCATCGCCGTGCACGGATGCGGCGGCGTCGGACTGTCGGCGATCATGATCGCCGTCGCCGCCGGCGTCGAGACCTTCGGGGTGGATGTCTCGGATGCCGCGCTCGCCGCCGTCGAGAAGCTCGGCGCCATCCCGGTGCGCGGCGGCGAGGGCGCCGCCGAGCGGGTGCGCGAGGTCAGTGAGGGCGGCGTCGAGGTGTCGATCGACGCGTTCGGCAGCGTCGAGACGTCGCTGGCGAGCGTGCGCAGCCTGCGCAAGCGAGGCCGGCATGTGCAGATCGGCCTGATGACGGGGGATGCCGCGCTGGCCGCCATGCCGATGGGCGAGGTCATCGCGGGCGAGCTCGAACTGCTCGGCAGCCACGGCATGACCGTGCGCGAGTACCCCGAGATGCTCGGTGCCGTCGTGAGCGGCGACTTCCGTCCGATCGAGTTGGTCGGCCGCACCATCCGCCTGGACGACGTGCCGGCGGCGCTCGCCGCGATGGGCAACGGCACGGGCGGCTCAGGCATGACCGTCGTCGAGTTGTAGGAATCCTTTCCCTCAGTAGGGGATCGCGGGGCGGGCGGCATAGGCTGACCCACCACCACCACCACCACCTCCACCCGGCCGTCCGGCGCCGGGTGCCGCCGCCCGGCAGGAGCCGAATGCCAGCAGTCGTCACCACACGCGTGGTCACCCGCGACTCGGCGGCGACCGAACGTGCGCTCGACGTCTGGTTCCCGACGATCCGGCTGAACCGCGGTGACCCGGCGGCGTTCCGGGCGCGCGTCGAGGCATCCGTCGGTCGGCGGTTCGCCGTCGTCGACTACGGATTCGACGGGGGAGGCGGCGGCGTCTCGAACAGCAACGGGTTCACGGTCGTGCGCACGGTGGGCCGCGACCTCGGACTCTCGCACGGGCGTGCGGCGATCGATCCGACTGTGCCGTTCCTGGCGCCGTCGACCGGGCTGGCCGGCAGTTGGAGTTCGGTCGCCGCGGTCGCCGTCGAACTCGACCCGGTCGGCGTGGCCGCCATCGCCCGCTCGGCGGCCGGGGTCGACGACCTCGTGCTCGAGCGCACGGGCACCACGTCGATCGGTCCCGACGCGCTGCGCCGGTGGGACGCGGTGCTCGCCGGGTTCCGCCGCACGCTCGCGATGGCGCCCGACGCGTTCGACGAGCCCATGATCGAGCGGTCCGCATTCGAGCTGCTGGCGACGGCGTTCCTGCACGCCTTTCCGACGAACTGGCAGGATGCCACGGCCCGCGGCCGTGCACCGGCGCGGGTGTCGCCCGTGGTGCGCCTGGCTCTCGAGTTCATCCACGCGCACGCCGCCGCACCGATCACGATCCAGGACATCGCCGACGCCGTGCCGATCTCGACGCGGGGGCTGCACCATGCGTTCGTCCGGCAGTTGGGCGAACCGCCGCGGGTCGTGCTGCAGCGGGCGCGGCTCGACGGCGCACGGCGCGACCTGCTCGACTCGCGCCCCGGGGACTCGGTTCGGCTCGTGGCGCGCCGGTGGGGGTTCGCGCAGCCGTCGCGGTTCGTCGCGGCCTACGTGCGGGAGTTCGGCGAGGAGCCGTTCGAGCCCCGAACCGCCTGAACCGGTTTCGAACGGTTCCATCTCGATTCGGCGTCATTACACCGATCCTGTCGCGAAACGGATGCCCCGGGGTATGCTTTCGACATCCCCAGCGGGCGGTCGCCCGCGTCACACCCGGCTGGGAAGTCGAATACAGTCCGGATGGAATCATCCCCCAAGCTCACCGCACCGGCCCCGCCGGAACGACCAGCGCACCGTACGGTCGCGCGAATCGCATTGCGGTCATCAGCCCTCCTCGAGGCACACGGCGTCGAGGGGCACCCGCGCACACCCCCACCGGGTGGGCACGACGGTTCCGCATATCGCGGACCGAAGAACACACGAAGGAACAGATATGACCACCGGAACCGTCAAGTGGTTCAACGCCGAAAAGGGCTTCGGCTTCATCACGCCGGATGACGGCACCAACGACGTGTTCGCGCACTTCAGCGCGATCCAGACGTCGGGCTTCCGCACGCTCGAAGAGAACCAGCGCGTCGAGTTCGACGTCGAGCAGGGCCCGAAGGGCCTCCAGGCCTCGAACATCCGCGTCGCGTAATTTCGATGCGATCGCGTCGGTCGGCGGGGTGACCCGCCGGCCGGCGCTCCACTGCGTCGAAGCGGGCCCGGGCAGCGATGCCGGGGCCCGTTTCGGTATGCCATCCATGCCTCAACGGGCGCGACCGTTGTGGTCGCCGCAGTGCCCGCCCGCGCCCCCAGAGGACCCAGCGTGAGCGTGTCGTCGCAAGACCTCCAGCCCCTGCTCGACGACGCCGAGCGCTCGATCGATCCGCGCGGCGAACTGCCCGCCTCGAGTCGCTTGGTGCTGCACCGCGGGATGGACGAACTGCTGAGTAGCATCCACGCCAACGCGGGCCACTACACGCGAGCCAAGCTCGCCGTCGCGTGCGCAGCGTCATGCGCGCGGCACATCGACCGCCATCCGGATGCCGCGGCCGCAGCCGCGAAGGCGCTCGAGCATGCTGAGCTCGTGCTGCAGGGTGCGTATGACGCGGAAATGCTCGAAGCCGAGAACGAGGCGCTGCACGCGGTCGCCGAATCGCTCATGGGCCTGGATGCGCCGTTCGTCCCCGCGATCTACGCGACCTTCGCCACGCACGCCGCCGTGAACACCGTGCTCTACGACAGCGACTTCGACACCCTCGGCATCGACGAACACATCGCCGCGCCGGCTGACTGGGATGCCTCCTTCTACGCCTCGCTCGCCCACAGCGGCGGTGCCGTGTGGGAGACGACCGGCGACGATCGCGTGCGGCGGGCGTTCTGGGAGTGGTACCTCCGCGAGGCGATCCCGTTCGCGTGGGACACCGACCGCGACGTCGCCGACCCTCCGCCGTTCAGCACCTGAGGCGCAGCAACCGGGGCCGAGCAGGCGGGCAGCGATCACGCAGATCGAGGGGATGGCAACCGCGCCACCCCCTCGATCGTGCCTACTGGGCCGTTACGGGGTGGTGTACCGGTACCAGGCCTCCCACACCTTGCGGGTCTGCAGGTAGTAGCACCCGCTCGAGCTGATATTCGTGTAGCCCTTCGCGACGGCGTTCCTGACTCCTGACGTCAGGGCGATGTTGCAGCGGCTCTGCGTCGGGAGCTGAATCCAGTTCAGGTAGGTCGTCGCCGACGCCGGCGACGCGCTCATCAAGGACCCGCCGACGAGGGCGAGGGTGACCGCGCCGGTGACGATTGACTTCTTGAGACGGTTCATCGTTCCCCCATGTGAGATGGACGTTGCAATGAAGCTGCGCGAGGCGCAGCCCGCACCAACATCCCACAGGCGGCGCGGCGCGATCGAGATCACCGGGACCTGTGGAGAAGTCCTGCTCGTGCTCTCCCTATCGATGACGGCGTTGCACTGAGGGAAGAACGGCCGCAGGACGATGCGAGAGGGGGACGGCGGCCCCGGGTGTGCCGTTGCGCCGCTGCTCGTGCGAGCTCGCCGACCTTGGCCATTCGACGCTCGGCGAGCGGGGCTCGCGGCGGCCGAGGGTCGCTGCTCGATCAGAGAAACGACGCGTCCGCGTGAACGTCTTCGAGGTACACCGTGCCGTACACATCGACACCGAATTCGCCGATCGCTCGCGCGAGCTCGGCGGGCATCACGAATCCGCCTTGGACTGAATCCGAGTACGTCGACCATTGGATGCGGGACGCGCAGTCCGGCGGGAGGCTCGCGATCTTGCCGAGCGCCGGCCGGATCAGCTGGAGGAGCGTTCGAACGGCATGCGTACCTGTCTGGTCGTCGCTCGTGTTGTCGATATCGCCAGTGTCGACGATCCAGGTGTGGTGGCCAGCCACGCGGCCGGACCTGCGCGCTGTGCCGGCGTTCGTGATGCTGGTCGGATCAAGTTCGAGGAAACTCGAAATCGCGGCTGGATCCGTCTCCGAGGACGAGACGATGAATGACGCTCGGCCGGACTGAATCATGAGCTGAGTGTAGGGCCAACGGATCGAGCGGAGTTCTACGGCACCCTTCGGGTGAACCCTGATGGTGCAGCGCACTTGAGCGACCAGAGGCCGAGCGCGATTCCACCCAAGACTGCGGCGCCCAACCCGACGCCACGCACCGCCACGCTGAGTGATTCGGACAGCACGACTGCGGCGACTGCGGCCGTCGCAGCTGCCATCGACCCGGCAAGCATGGCGGCCAGCGCGGGAGCGCGAGTCAATCTGACTACTGCGGCTCGGACGCCGAGGCCGGCGGCCACCGATGCCATGCTCACGAGCAGGCAGGTCGGAACCGCCACCGCCAGCACGCTCGGTAACCAGGCCAACGACAGGACGGGGTTGTAGGAATCGACGAGGAGTTGGGCAAGCGTTGTTGCCACGGCGGTCACGGCGCCCGCGAGCAGCGCGAGACCGATCACGCCAGGCACAGGTACTCCGCGAGCTCGCTGCATGAGACGGATCCTAGGTCATCGACAGATGGGGTCGTTCGGTGGGCGAGACCCACGGGGGACAGATCGACCCCTGTCTCACGCGGGAGCCGGGCGAATCAGCGACGACACTCCCATCGGATCGAGCAGGCTGATCCGGTGCTCGACGGACCGCATCGATGGCAACGGGGCGGCGTTCTGGTTGTGGCATCGATCGGCAGCGATCCGGTGACCTTTCGATTTTCAGTGAGCCTGGGCGGCTTTCACTCAATTCTCTTGGTTGCGATATCGCGCTGATCAGGGATTCTTCGAAACGGTCACAGTTGGTTTCAGATGGTTTTCGCGCATTTAATGGCACATTAATGGCACAAGATCTGCCGTGGTCGGATGCGTTTCCTCGTCGCGATAGCTTTAGCAGATGATCGGTCGTACGAGTGTGGCGAGTCTGATCGACCTGATAAGTTGGGCGCCGGCCAATGATGTAACGGTTCGAGCGGGGACTCTCCTTTCGACGTTGGATCCTGCATCAGATGTTTCGACTGCGAGGCAGACTGCGTCCACAACTGCAACGACGATCGAGTTGAAATACTCGCTGGCAATGGAACGTGGCGCCGAAGTGTTCGGGCTTGGAGAACTCGTTGGAGGGCTTCGAGAAATGGGCGCTCGGAATGTAGTTGGGTGCCTTGTGCAGGGTCCCAACCAGTTTGCGCTCATGTTCCTTTCCGACGACCGCGCTGAGCTCGTGGGCGTTCTTTACGTGATCCCGCCAGCGGCGGGGGACGCGTCGCTTGGGTCGTATGACAGCTGAGTTCGTCTGGCCGTTCTAGATCACCGCCACAGACCGCAAGCAGGCTCAACAACCTGCCTGGACATCACACCTAGTGGCGGACAGTCGCCTAGTGCGGACACGGTGCCATCTGCGTGTCGCGCGTGCAGAAGAGCGAGTTCCGAAAGAATTGGCCCGGGTGCTACTTACATCTCGGGCACCTGTCTCGACTACACCGTGGAGAGAACATTCGATGGCTGATTCGGCTGGGTCGAGCGGGAAGTAGAAGCACTCGTGGATATTGGGCCGCTGTATCAGCAGCACAAGGACACGCTTCACCGCGTGGCCGCGTCGATTCTGCGTGAAGTTGGCCTGCAGGGTGAAAAGGACGACGTTGTGAGCGAAGCGATGCTGTCCGTCGCGAGCAACCCGCCCACGGAGGAGATCCGCAACTGGGAGGCGTTCCTCGTGCGAGTCGTGAAGAACAAGGCATACGACCGCATTCGCGCAGCCGAGGTCCGGCACTTTGGTCGCACGCTCGACATGGACCACGACGACCACGCGGAGCTCGGCGATGACGCCATCACAGACACTGATGAAAAGCTAGACGGGGCTCGCGCTGGAGCACATGTGTGGGACAGCATGGCCGTGCTCGACGAACGCGAACGTCAGGTCATCCGAGAGGTCATTCAGAACCAGAGACCACAGGGTGAAGTGGGAGACGAGCTCGGCGTGAGCCGCCCTCGAGTGAACCAGATTTTGAAGGCGGCGTTGCAGAAGCTTCGCGAAGAGCTTGAACGGAAGGGAGTGGCCAGATGAATGACGACGAGTTCGACCGGCTCCTCGCCGAACTGGTCGCTCACCCGAACGAACGACGCACCCTGGTAAGCGAATCGGGTGCGAACGCCGAGGAGAAGGCACGCCTTGATGCCTTGATGTTCACCGCCGACGCGGCGTGGCTCGCAACACAGGGGGCACCGCCACTGGATGAGGATCCAGTAGCTGCCTTGCTTGGGCTTGTCCCTGACAAGGAGTGCTCCTTGGACCCGCGGTCATTCGCGCGGGCCCGGCAACGCGCAAGGATCGCCCCGAGCGCGCTTGCGCAGCGGCTGAAGTTGCGCGGCTGGGACCATTCCACAGCGGATGTCGTCCGATGGCAAAGTTCGGCCGCTGACGTTCCCCCAGCACTCGTGCAGGCAATCGCCGATGAGTTGGCGGTCGCAGTAGACGTGCTCATCCAACCGCTGGGTGCCGCGACAGATCGCTTCGAAGCGATTCGGCAGGCGCCGGCATTCAAGGACATCGTTGAGCGTTGGGCTCGGGTCAGGCACATCGCTTTCGCGGTCGCGCGGGCGGAGCTCGATAGCCGAATGGCAGCGACGGTCTACCGTGGACAAGTGCCTGATACCGACCAGGTCCTCAGTGCGCTGGACGCCCTCGTTCGAACAGTCGAAGAACGTGAACATTGACGACTGCGTTCGTCTGTCCGTAGAGGCAGTGCCCGCAGACGTCCGTGCTGGTTTTCCTAGCGACCCCCTCGCAACCCTCACATCTCAGCTTGACCTCGTGGTCAGACCTGCCGCGGACCTGAGCCAGTCGCGCGAGGACGGCGGATTTTGCGACGGAATGTCCTTCTTGGACGACGGCGTTGTTCTGTACCGTCCTACAGGGAACCGGCGAGAAAACTTCACTCTCGCCCACGAACTCGGACACTGGGTGGTCGCTCGGCTCGACCCGGTGCTGGACTGGCTGGCTGACAACGACAGCGACGGCAGAGTGCTCGAGACGATCTGCGACCGGTTTGCAAGAGAGTTGCTGCTCCCGGCGCAGATCGCCGCGGAACTTGTCGGGCCCGGCCCGGTCCGCGCGCACCACATCCTCGACCTCTATGACACCACCCAGGCCAGCCACCCCGTATGCATGATCGCCGTCGCTGAACGATTGCGCGGGATGGGCGCAATCGCTCTCATTGACCGGTTCACCGGCGAGGTCACCGATGCCAGCGTCCGCCCCGACCCGGACCGCGGATGGCCGGAAACGATCCCCTGGCGTGGCCAACGCCTTCCCGAAGGACACCACCTCCTCGGGTTGCCGGAGGGGACGACCCGCACGGAACGCATCAGGTGGCGTGGGCGGTGGAGCGAGGAGGACTTCTACGTCGACGTTGTCGTCGCTCGCACGAAGATCGTGTGCGTCTTCGCGGACACCGACCTCTGGACACCCGGGACGGGCGCGCCGCTCCTCGACCGTGCCTTCGACACTCGACCGCAACTGCGGGGCTATTGCTGCGGCACCGACTTCCAGGTGCGGGGATATCCCTGCCCCACATGTCGGAACCCGTACTGCCCCAACTGCGGGCTCTGCAAGTGCGAACGGGCCGCCGCATCCGACCAACCATGCAACGAGTGCGGCCTGCAGTACAGCCCCGCCCTCCTCACAGACGGCATCTGCATCGACTGCCGCTGAGTCGCTTACACCTGACGGCGCTGCCTCGACTACACAGTGGAGGTACCCCTGAAGCCGCCTCCGGAGAGGAGGTGAGAGGCATGGCGAAGAACACTGGACGCGGTCATCGCACCGGCGCCGTACGTGGCCGGAGCGAGTTCCAGCACAACGGAAGCTGGTTCAAGCGGGACACCGCAACGGGTCGCATCATGAACGGCAGCCCCAAACAGCACAAGGGCGTACGCAACGAGAAGAACTGACCGGAGCGGCCGCGAGCCCGCGGCCGCTCCCCTACAGAGGAAGCAGCACATGCAGAACCACAGCGACCACTCAAACGGTCCCAAGAGTCCCGAGATCATCGTCAACGGCACCCCCTACGGCGTGCCGGACGACATCGTCAGCTACGCGGAGGTGATGTCGCTCGCGTACCCCGAACCGCCAGCACCAGACACCCGCTTCACGGTGACGTTTTATAACGCGCGCAAGCCGAAGGAAGGCACTCTCACCGCCGGCGGCACGGTCGAGGTGAAGAAGAAGGGCAGCGTCTTCAATGTCAAGGCAACTATTAAGTCGTAGTGACGACCTGCGGCGTCTCGTCGACGGTGGCTTCGAGATTCAGTTCGTCTCGAACATGCTGACGATCAGCGTGCCCTATGTGAACACGGTCGGTCAGGTCGCACGGGGCCGCCTGATCACAACTCTCGAGTCCGCCGGCGACAGGACGGCGAACCCCGTCGGCGACCACACCGTTTTCTTCGTCGGCGCCACCAACGCCCCGGGGGACCTGCCGTGCGACGGCAGCGGTCAACCGCTCGCAGCTCTGATGCACCAACAGAGCGCGGTCGAACTGGGGTCAGACCTGGTCGCAAGCTGCGGGTTCTCCCACAAGCCGCCCGCCGGGTACGCCGACTACTACGAGAAGCTGACGACTTACGCGACCATTCTCCTCACCGAAGTTCACCGGCTGGACCCGAACGTCCGGGTGGAGACGTTCGCGCCGATGGCCAGCGAAGGTGACGAGTCTGTTCATCGGTACTTCGACTCCGCTACCAGCCGGGCACGGATCGGCGCGGCCACCGACAAGACGCGGAACCAACGGATCGCCATCATCGGCCTTGGCGGCACGGGCTCCTACATCCTCGACGCGGTCATCAAGACTCACGTCGCCGAGATCCACCTGTTTGACGGTGACCGCTTTCACCCGCATAACGCGTTCCGCGCACCCGGTGCCACACCACTGGAGCAGCTCCTGGAAGCCCCTTCCAAAGTCAGCCACCACCACCGCACGACCAGCGCCCTCCATAAGCGCGTGATCCCGCACCCTGAGAACATCACGCCAGACAACGTCACGCTGCTTCAGGAGTTCGATTTCGTCTTCATCGCCATCGACTCCGGGCCCCACAAGCGAGTGATCATCGATCATCTCATGGCCTTCGGCGTCTCCTTCGTGGACACGGGTATGGGCGTCGACCAGGTCGGAAGCTCACTCGGCGGCCTCATCCGCACCACGCGCATCAACCCAGCCTTCGACACCATGGAGTGGGTGGACGCGAACCTCTCGTTCGCTGAAGGTGACGACATCTACGAGCAAAACATCCAGGTCGTCGAACTCAACATGCTCGGCGCTGCCCACGCCGTCATCGCCTGGAAGAAGGCTCTCGGCTTCTACCGCGACTACGGCGATGAGGTCAGCAGCACGTACACTCTCGACGGCAATCGGCTTATGAACGAGGCCCGTGTCCATGCGCACTGAGATCTTCGCGCCTGTGGTCCTGAAGTACATTCCCCGCACGCTCGAGCCGCACACTTTCTACATCAGCGAGGTTTACGGCACGACCGCGCACCTGTGTGCGTGCGGGTGCAGGACGAAAGTATTTCTCCCCCTGAGCCCCGCCGAGTGGCGCGTCAAGTTTGACGAAGTCGGCATTACGGTGCGGCCATCCGTGGGCAACTGGGAGTTTCCGTGCCGGTCTCACTACTTCATCACTCAAAACGCCGTTCAGTGGGCAGCTGCATGGGATCAGGTGCGTGTGGAGGACGGCCGACGTAAAGACGGCCATGACCTGGACAAGTACTTCGACGCGCGTAAGCGCCGCAAGTTCTGGCGACGGCTACGCGGCAGGCTTCTGGGCCGGTAAGTACCTACGGTCCGCGCTGACAAGGAGCGCCACCGAACCCTCACTCAGCACATCTAACCCTCACTCAGCACATCTAACCCAACGGGCCCGGCGTGAGGCACGCCCTAGGTCCGCGCGCGGGCGACTGCCGTCCCGACAACGCCCATGCAGTCCGTCGACGATCCTGGTCGGTCAGGGCCTGTTCACCTGTTCATCGCCTCAGTCCAGTTTCTGACGCCGCGTTCGGCCCAGCGTCTCGCCCGAATCGTGGGCCCACCCAGCGCTTCCGGTGGTGTCGCTCCTCAGAACCGGTGGCGAGCCCGCGCACGGCCTCGCGCGCCGTCGCCGCCGCATTCGCGAGACCGCGATCGGCGCGGTCGCGTTCCATCGCGAGAACAAACTGCGCCCGCGCATCATCAGCATCCGCCGCCACCAGATGCAGACGGTTGAAGCCTCGCCCACGGGTCATCCCCACATAGACGCTTGCCGCCCCCATTGCATCGCCGACCACTGTGTGCGACTCAGGCACCGTCACGCCCTGAACCCCGTGGGCAGTCGAGGCGTACGCAAGGTGCGTGTGCTCGGCGACGTACTCGACGGGCAGATGCACCATGGGCCGCTTCCGCCCGCTGGCAATCACCGTTGCCCACAGTGAACCGTCCTCGACTACGCTCCGAACGACCCACGTTTGGCGATTCGCCACCCGCAAGCCCGAGTCGTTCCGACGAGTCTGAATCACATCACCACGCCCAATGCTCAGCCCATCGCTCCCGATCGCCGTCCGGCTGTCTTCGACAACGCCGTTCCGTACGCGCTCCTCGCGGATCCGCGCGTTCATCTCGCGCGCCTCGTCGTTCGTCGCAACGGTCATCGCGCAACCCTCGCGCCATTTGTGCGCGAGCGCTTCGAGCTGCGCATCCGGGCTCTCGTGGATAGCAACGAGACCGAGCGCGCACAGCCGATCGAAGACTGCCTCCGGGTGATCCCCGCGCCGCATCTGCACGGTGAGCGCGGCGTACTCCGGGTCGACGAATCGGTGCACGGTTGTCATGCGATGCACGCGCGGGAGCAGCTGCGCGGCCATGTCGAGCACACCGCCGCGGCCGACGGCGGCGAGCTGCGCACGGTCGCCGACCAGAGCAACGCTGGCACCCGCCTCATCGGCAACGGTCAACAGCGCGAGTGCGGTGTCTTGGTCGAGCATGCCCGCCTCGTCGACGATGATTCGCTCGCCGCGGCGCAGTAGAGCGGATGCCGCAGGGCCGGCGTACGTGGCATTCGTGTCTGGGTCGTGGTCGCCGATGGCGAGCCGCGTCCACACGCCGTCGCGATTCCACCGCCACCCGTGCTCGTGCGCGAGCTTGGCGACGCTGTCGGCCGCAACCCCGAGCTCCTGGTGCGCTACGTCGGCCGCCTTCTTCGTCGGCGTGACCACGCGAGTCTTGCGACCCTGCATCGCCGCCGCCTTGATCGCAGCGGCGAGCATCGTCGTCTTGCCTGCGCCGGCCGCGCCCTCCACGACGACGAGCGATTGAGCGGATGCCACGGCCGCAGCCGCGCGCGCCTGTGCCGGGTCGAGTCGGAGTCGCTGTGCAATGCGCGACAGGTCCGGCGTGCGCACCTGCGGGCGTTCGGCCCGGGCCGTGAGCAGATCGCGAAGCCGAGACTCGACGGCGATGACGTGCACGCTCGTGAGGTGCGCGACGTGCTCGGGATGCGGCCCATCGGGCGGCAGCACCGACAGGCAGTTCTCCTCGGCGAGCTCAGTGGCGAGCGTGACGAACTCGCGAAGCGGCGTCGGGTCGGCACGCACCCCGGCCTCGGTCACGAGGTGTGACACGTGCTCCTGGATGTCGTGCACCGTCCACGTCGACGCGGCGGCCGCGCAGCGATCGAGCGCGCGGGACGCGACATCCTGCACGCTCAGCTCATCGAGCGCGATGGCCCGCTGCGTCCGCACGCGTTCGAGATCAGGTCGATAGCCGGATGCCTCGAGCTCGCGTCGCCACGCATCCTCGCTGCCGAGCCGGGTCGGCTTCTTGTGCGGCCGCTCGTGATCCCACGCCATCGCGGTCAGTCGCGACATCGCGGCAGGCCCGGGCTCCTGACCCGGATGCTCCGCACGCCACTCCTTCTCGAACTGCACGAGATTGCGCGCAACCTGCACGGCACGCTTGCTCATCGCCGCGTTGAACGGCTGCAGTTCGGTCACCTCTGCCGTCACCGGATCGAGCGTGAGGCCGTGCGCGTCGAGCGCGGCCGCGAGCCGCGGGTGCGCCGCGATCACAGCCGTGCCGAGTGCGCGGATGGCGCCTTGCTGTCGGAACAGGGCCGCCGTGTCGAGACCTCGCCACGCGGCATCCGCCCAGACCCTCGTACCGATCTGGAAGTGGATGTGCCGGTGAGGGTCGCCGGCCCGCGAGGTCTTGTGCGAGACCGCGACCGTCTCGAGTTGCTCGACCGGCACCACCCGCTGTGCACCCCGCGGGCCGACGCGCGTGACCGAGTGCTGGCCGAGCCAGACCCGGATCTCGGCGACCGCGTCGCGCTGCGCCGCATCGAGGGCATCGGATACCTCGGGGTGCAGCGCCGCGGCGATCGACAGCGATTTCGGTGCGTTCACGACCATCTCGGCGAATCGCGGCGATCCGTGGCGAGCGTCGCCGGCGTGACGGGGCGTGCCCATCGACTCGCCGGTAAGCGGGTTGATCCAGTCGACCCATTGGGCGTACTGGTCGGGGGTGAGCGCACCCTCGCCGATCAGGTCGCCGCTGCCGTCGACGACGGAGAACTCGGCCAGCGCCGTGCCGCCCTCGAGGTAGTAGTCGTCGGCGCGGGAGCGATCGGACTCGAGGTACCGGCGCGCGTCGGCCCCGGAACCTCGGTACAGGATCACTCCACCTCGCATCGCCTTCCTCCGAGCTAGCTCAGGTTCTTGCAACTACCTACGGTAGCATACGTCCATTCAGATGGTCAGTGGGCCGATCGCGTTGGACGGTGACCTTTGGCAATCGATGAAAGGGCTGTGATCGGACTATTCGTCGCGTACGTCGATCTCGACGTTGTCCATTGACTTCGCCAGAACGTATGTGAGTACATCGTGGCGGGCGCCAGCGAACAGGTCGATCCATGACCGCATCGCCGCCTCGAGGCGCTCGAGCCCGTGTCCTGCTTCAGCGATCAGTCTCGCGTGGTCATCAGGGACGAGCCTGCCCCCGTCGCGCACAGCAAGCACCTGATAGTCGTCAAACTCAAGCCACGGAGAGTTCGGGGCAACGCCACCCTCAATCGATTGAGGGCGCCAGCGGTGGAAGTCGGTATGCCGCCGCTCAACGAGTCGCGCCCAGTCTGGATCGTCGATGAGGTCCCGCACCTGCGCGATAAGTTGCGTGACGGAAGGTTGATGGTGAACCGCCGCCGCCTCCAGCGAATCGACGGTCCGCGCGTTGATCGGTAGCCATCCAGCATCCCTCGGGTCGAATGGCGCGAAACCGCCACTCTGCTTTTCCCGGGAAGTGAGGATCGCCCGACTTCTAAGCTCAAGCGCGAGTAGCCGAGCCGTCACGTTTGCAAGCCCGTGTGCTGCACTGAGGGCGAAGTAGCTCACCACTTCGGCGAGAGCGCGAGCGGGGACGCGTGCTGTGTCTCCCGCGGCGCCATTCGTCAGCCACGCTCGGGCGTCTCGATAGGCGAGGCCGGCCAGTGCTAGCTGCTCACCAGCGGAGGCGATCCGCCCGATGATGACGTACATCCGACCGGGTTCGACGCGGCTCACGACCGCCGACATCTCGGCGAAATCAGCATCGTTGCCGTGCGCCTGCCATTGCAAGGCGGTCGCGGACAGTTGCCTGTCGAAGTCAATGAATGGCGGCTCCACGCCGGCAAAAAGGGTCGACAGTCTGGCGCCAGAGTCAGGCTCGCGGGGAACTCCGGTGGCGGCGTTGGTCACGGGGACAGTGTCGCAGAAGATTGGTCTTCGCCCGGGTACACCCCGTCTCTCTCATGCCCGAGACTCCCGCATGGTCCTGCTCGGTAGAACTTTGGGAGAGCCAATTGAGAGATGTGCGATCGAGCGCTCAACGTTTGATCGAGCCAGCCAACGACAAGTAACTGTAGGCGTTGCGTGAGCGTAAACACCCTGGCATCCAGGACTCTGGATCGTCGGGCGGCGTTGCGGCAGCAACCGATCAAAGTCACGCGGTGTGGGCGGCGAGGGCCGCAACTTGGAGTCGCAGCCCAAAGCCGCAGAACGGCAGGAACCCATCGGCACGTTGAACTACGTTCCAGGCCCGTCAAAACTTCGGCTGGGTGACCCCTTCGGCGCGTTGGCCAGCGTCGGCGATCTATTCGAAAAGCGGGGGAGGCGGAACGTCGGACCGTGGGCTTCCGCTTGACCGTACCTCATCGGACACCAACGTATTCTCAACGCGGACTGTCTCGGGAGTTTCGACGTATGCCCCGCGTTGCCGTGTCTCAAGCTCACCGAACACCGTGAACATGCGTTCCTGACCGTGCGCGTCGACTGCATGTGCGTATTGGTCGGCCGTGAGGTTGACCGTGACGGTGCGCGGCCTACCGTTGACGCGGGTCGCGAGCTTAATGCGATGTTCAGCCGCGGCTGACGAGTTCTTTAGATCCGTAACTTCGCCTGTGAGGCGCATTGGCCTGGGGTCTGGTGTCTTCGCAAAGTAGGCGCGCGCCTGTGCGATGATCTTGCTGTCCTCCGGGGTGAACGTAATCTCGTGCGTCGGCTGCTGAACGGGTTCCTCGTCAAGGTCGTCGCGGCCCGTCCGGAAGTATGCGACTTGGATACTCGACTCGGTTTCCCGAGTCAGCGGCTCGAGTGCTGCGAGTAGTTCATAGGAGACGCCAGACATGACAGCGAGCTCGAAGGCATCGTTGACTTGGTCTTCCCGGGATCTGTGCGCCTCGGCGATAGCGTCCTTGACTGCTTCGAGAGAACCGACAAGGGTATCGGTGATGAGTCGGCCTGCAACGCGGGGCGAAGGGCGCTTCGGGTCGGGCTTTGCGCGGCTCGTAACGATACTGGCCTCGGCTGGCGTAAGCGCGGTGATGACGTAGCTGCCGACCTTCGTCTGGCCCATGTAGCACTGCGAGAGGAACTCTTCCGAGACCACATTCTCCGCGCTGGCGAACCGCTTCTTCTTGGATATCGCTGCCCGAGCTGACGCCGACAATATGCCTCGCGTGCTCTCGATCGCTTCGTCTCCAAGCTGCCACCGAATCAAGCCAGCGTTGTTCGGGGTCTCGCGGCGCACCTCGACTTCATCAAGGTGTCGGGCGACCATGAGTTTGATCATTTCGAGGGTCTGAGCGTACTCACGACCGTAGCGTTGGAGTAGAGCGTTCGAGGCATCGTCTAGCAAGTCCTGCGCGTCTGCAGCTGTGTCGACGATCGGAACAATCAGTCGGTCGAGTCCGATAGACGGTGGAGCGGCGCCGTCTGGATTCTTCGGCGCCCAGTACTCCAGCGCACCGCGGAACGATCCCGTCTGGGCCCATCCGAGCCGACGCAGCGCACGCCGGAGCGTAAGGCTGTCGCTAACGGAGATAGTCACGGTGTGCCTCCGCCTCGGATACGCGCCATGATCTGGCAGAGCGACAGATCATCGAAGACGTTAGTCGCGGGGGCTGACACGGTCACGACGTCACCGCTACCAGTGAACTCAGGTTCCCCTGCCAGGTTGACCCAGTAGCAGAGGTGCTGCGCAATCGTGTGCGGATCCTCCATGCGGATCCAGTCCTCCTGCTCGCTTGGAAGGTCCATGACTACGAGAATCTGTGGCAGTAAGGGGTTCACGCGCCGCATCTTGTCGTACCGCTTCAATGAGACCTTTGCGCGGATGCGGGACCTGTCGGCGTTCCAGCCGCTCGTCACGGCCTTGAGCTGCACGCGGAGAGGGATGTCTTCCTCATGAGGGAGCTCATGTGTCAGGTCGAGGTCGATGCCGTTGTCGACCTGCGGGGCACTGACGTTGCAACCGGCTGCAGCCGCGATGGCCTGTACGACAGACGCCTGAAACAGTTCCATCAGATCCGTCTGACGTGTCGGCATCCCACGTACAACTTGCCCAGCGGCCACGACAGCGGCGGGAAAGGCGGACACGTTCGAATCCTAGGGTCACGATCGAGTGCAATGCGAATCACAACGCCCAAGCGAATCGGTGGTTCCCACGAGCTGTAGCTCGGATTGGAGCCATCCACGACGCGGCGGGCTTCCGACTCCGTGCAGATCTACCCCGCTCGCCCGCAGCGACGGAGCGGCAGGAGCCCGCGATCGCGGGCCGTCGTGATCCAGCCTTGGGCTGTCGATAGGGCAACCCCGTTGATCTCCGCAATCGTCGCGCTCGGGTTCTTGTCGCCCTCCCGGGAGAGGTGGCCTTGCTGCAGGGTGACCAGCTCGTAGAAGTCGGGCGTCTTCTTCGAGCCGCCGAGCGGGTTGAACAGGTCGCGCGCTGATCTTGTGGCCGGACGGCAGCACGATCTTGCCGCCGGTGATCGTCTCCTTGCGCTTCATCGCGAAGCGACGCTCGATGATCGCGGCCTCGATGCGGGCGGTCGGCAGCTCGCGGAGGAGTTGGCTCGTGGCCGGTGGCCGGCCCGCCAAGGAAGGTAGATGGCGTCGGCAGGGTTGACTTGAGTTCTGAGAAACGACCCCCCGCCGTCGAGAGTGATCGACCATGTCGGAGCCGCCGTGTAGATTGCACGCAATCGGGCCTACGGGGGAACGGCCGTTCGGCGCCGGACAGTGCAGTACCGGCGTAGCGGCGTAAGACCCACGGCGTGACCACCACGAGATTGGGAGAGTCATGGGATCTGCAGTACTTCTAACAGTTAGTCGAGCGGAGGACCCCACCAGGGTGATCGGTGCGCTCGGTGAGCGAGAGATCGTGTACTTTCCTCGTACCTCCGAGGATTCTCCAGAGACCACCCTTGAAGTGGACGGCCAGCAGTATCACGGAGAGGCCGACATCATCGATCATCTTGGCGAGATCGCAGCAGTCGCCCAAGGCGAGCGCTGAGCTTTCGACTTGCATAAAGTTGCCCTGCTTGCGTCACCGGGTGTTGGGCTCCGTGACGTGCGCGCACAGTTGGCCCGGGAGCTCTCGGATGTAACGGTCCTCGATGTTGACGCCGCCATAGTCGGAGATGACGCGATCTGGTCCAACCCGCGCCTCAGGTCGGTTGATCGGGAAGCCAGGACTATTCGGAACCCCATTGAGGGTTTCCCGCGAGAAGTGATGCTGCAGTACTGGAACTCGGCATACGACAAGTTCGTGGAGGCAGCCACCAGTGGCGACGGAGCGACGGTGGTCGCATTTCACCCGTCGTTCTATTCGGCTCGGCGAAGCGAGCTCTACTCAACGCTCGGCCGACCGATCACTCGCGTCGACGATCTTAGATATGACCATGTGGTTCTCCTGATCGACGATATCTATGACATTCACCGGCGCCTTGGCTCCAAAGGAGACATCTACGACCTTCAGCGACGTCTGGACAGACACCTGCTGTCACAGAAGCTAGATGCATACCGCGGCCCTGCCGACCAGCTCGATCCAGCTGACCGCATTGTCTGGTGGCAGCTTCGCGCCGAGAATGTGAATGCGACTCTCACGGAAATCGCCATGTGGAGACGCTTCGACATGGTGCAGGCTGAATTGCTTGCTCGCGCCCACGGCTGTCCCCTCACAGTTCTCGGGGTGAAGCACCCATTCCGCTCACTTCGCCAACTTCTGTCGGACCCGCTGGGGACGACAACCTCGTATCTTTCGCACCCCATCTCTCGGCCCCGCCGCGCCGTCTTGAGCGGCAGCACCCAGCCGTGGCCCGACGTGGTTCTGTCGAGCAATCGGCTTGGTGATCGACTCGCGGGAGAGGGCATCGATTTGATCATGCCCACGTCGATTGATGAGTTCAGGATCGCTCCCGCGCCGGACTCGGCAAAGCCGCTGGCGCGCCCTTACCAATTGGGAGTGCGATGGCCGAATCTGTCGCCAACTGGGGCGATTCTGGAGAATGACCGGCCGGCAGACTTGCCCCTCGAACCGGAAGAGCCGGCAATCCTCGAGCTTGGACCCTACGCCCGTGCCCTCGAAAAGATGATCATCGGTGAGGTGCCATTCCGAGACCATTTCCTCGTAAGCAACACGGACGCGTTCCTCGTGTATCGACCCTTGTTTGGGATGGGTAACACAGAAGACCGCTCGGAACGCGGCGGTTCGTATTCGGGTGGCGTGCAGGCAGAAATTGACCATTGGGTGGACTGCTGGTCCACGGAACAACGCGAGCGGAAGCGGCGGGCGATCTTCGTTCATTGCCTTGCTGACATCAAAGAAATTGCATGGTTGTGGGCGGGCGAGTCGCCAGCGGATCCCCAGCAACGAGAGCTCCACAAACACGGCCTTCAGCAAGCACTGCGGCAATATCTACGCGAGTCGTATGGGCTTAAGCACGCCGACGTCGAGTCGATTCTGCGCGGTGAAGACTTGCGCGATGACATGCTCGACAGCGCGGTTATCGATGCGTCGCACAACGTCGCCGAGCTCCGATCCCGTGCGTACGAACAGGCCGGACTTGGGTACCTCGTTCAATACCTGACCGGAGGCATCGAGCGGCAAGAAATTCTCGAGTCTGGAGACGTTGTCGTGTACTTGACGCGACATGACGAGCTGTCGGACGACGAGCTGAACCGCGTCGCCCAGTTCTTGCGGTCAAGCTCTCCTTGGACCACCGTCCTCGTAGACGACACCGGCGTGCTAGTCGAGGGACTCGGGGCGAACTCACTGGGTGATTGGGTCGCAGCAGTGCTGGAAGGCGAGTAGCCGGCCCATCGTCGCGATTGTCATGTCTTGCGACCAGAGGTCAACCTTCTCGTTGAAGCGGTGCTAGCCAGCCCGCCCTCGCCGGCCGGGCGGCAGCAGCCCGCGCTCGCGGGCCTTCGTGATCCAGCCCTGCGCGGTGGAGAGGGCAACCCCATTGATCTCCGCCATCGTCGCGCTCGGGTTTTTGTCGCCCTCCCGGGTGAGCTGGCCATGCTGCAGGGCGACCAGCTCGTAGAAGTCGGGCGTCTTCTTCGGGTCGCCGATCGGGTTGAGCAGGTCGCGCTCGCTGATCCTGTGGCCTGACGGCAGCACGATTTTGCCGCCGGATCTCGTCTCGGTGCGCTTCATCGCGAACAGCCGCTTGTTGATCGCGGCCTCGATGCGGGCGGTCGGCAACTCGCGGAGGAGTTGGCTGGTGATTGGTTGGCCGACCCGCCAAGGAAGGTAGATGACACCCGTGATGCGCACTTCCTCCGGTACGGCGAACGTCTGGCGCTGCAGGCGGATCATCACGCGTGTGTGCGTCGGAATGTGTTCGATCCATCGCCAGCGGCCGTCGATGGTCTCGTTCTGGTCGGACACGGAAACGCGGTACTGCTCATTCGGCGCGGTCATCCACCGGTCGTAGCCGAGCAGTTCGTCGATCTCGAGCGACGGGTCGTCACCTCGGTCGCCCGGGAAGTGGAGATGCAGGTACCACTCTTCGGGGAGGTCGTCTGCGACGAGGAGTCCGTCTCGAGACTGGTCCGCCCACCAGGGGGACTCGGGTAGGTCCATGGCACGAGTCTAGCCACACAACTCAGATACTTGCCGAAACCCATGTGCGGTGATAATCTCAGGTACTTGCAAATAGCCGCGCGTGGGTCGGCATGCACGAGATGCCAGCCGGCGGCCGATGAGTCGAGGGGGAGCGTCATGGCCGACACCGCGTGGAGGGTCGAGTATCTGAGCCGAGTCGAGGCCGCTGAGCGGTGTCGCATCCCCGTCTCGAGCTTCGACAAGCTGCGGCATGACGGGCTCATCCCCGAGCCCGACGCGCGCATGGGCAAGCACCTGCTCTGGAGCGCCGACACGATCGACGAGCTGCTCGCGCGGGGTGGAACGGAACACTGATGGCCGGGCGGCCGACCAAGGACACCCCGTCGCGGGTTGATCCGCGCACGGGACGGCCGCTGCCCGAGGGCATCCGCTGGCGCGCCGACCGCCAGCGCTACCAGATCCGCGTCGTCGGTCCGAGCGTCGATGGCGGTGCCGCCGAACGCTCCCGCACGTTCCTCACCCTCGCCGAGGCCAAGCGCGAACTCGCCAAGATGGTCGCCGGTCGTAACCCGAACGGCTCGATGACGCTCGACCAGTGGTACGACAAGTACTGGCCGGCGATCGAGTCCTCCATTCGCCCGGCGACGGCCCGCAGCTACGGCGTCGCCTGGCGGCTCCGCGTGAAGCCGAGCCTCGGCCGGCACCGGCTCGATGAGATCACCTCGCCGATGATCGAGTCGGCGATGGTCGCGTGGTCGGGTGGGGCATCCGCCAAGAACGATGCGCTCGCGGTGCTCTCACGCCTCCTCGACGGCGCGCGTCGGTCGCGGTTCATCGACTACAACCCGGCCCGCGAGGTGAAGCGGCCGAGCATGCGCGAGTCGATTTCGCCGGTGTCGCGGGCGCTCACGCTCGAGCAGATCGCCACGCTGCTCGGCCTCATTCCCGACGGCGTCTACCGCCGGTACTTCGCCGCCCTCGTCTACACGGGGATGCGCGCGGGCGAAGCGACCGCGCTGCGCGTCGGCGACGTCGACTTCGGGCGCGCCGTCATCCGCGTCAGCCGCTCGCTGAGTCCGGGCATGCGCGGCGAGCTCATCGAGCAATCGCCCAAGAGTCACAAGTCACGGGATGTCCCGCTGATCGACGCGCTGCGTCCGTACGCCGAGGCTGCGGCGCGCGGCAAGCGGGGGAGCGACCTGCTCTTCGACGGACCCGACGGCGGTCGCCTCACGAATCACAACGCGCGCCGCGCGGTGAACTGGGAAGAACTGCGCGAGGCGATCGGCCGGCCCGACCTGCGCATCCACGATCTGCGGCACACGTTCGCGACGATCCTGTTCGACGCCGGCGCCACCGCGCCCGACGTGCAGGCGACCCTCGGCCACTCGAGCCTGCAGGTCACCGAGCGCTACTCGCGTGCTCGCGAGGGCGTCGCGCTCCGAGCCGGCGCAGCACTCAACGATGCGCTCAAGCGAGCCGACGAAAGCACCGATGCGAGCAGAGCCAAGACCGGCACTCAGCACGAAGCCAAGCCAGCCCATCCAGAACCAGGAATGGCACAACGCCGAACCAGGCGAACCATTAATGGCACATTAATGGCACAGCCTCACCGGCGGTCTCGCGGAATGACCCGCTGACACGAAAAAACCCCCGGTAAACCGGGGGTTTTGACTGTGGCTCCGACCGGCATCGATCCGGTGACCTTTCGATTTTCAGTCGAACGCTCTACCAACTGAGCTACAGAGCCTCGGGGCATCCGTTCGTGGACTGCGTCCGGAACAACTACCGCGATATAAGGAGAAAGCCCCTTCTCTCGAAAGGGCTTGTCGCCTTGAGCGACCCTGACGGGACTTGAACCCGCGACCTCCGCCGTGACAGGGCGGCACGCTAACCAACTGCGCTACAGGGCCATGATTATTGAATTATACCCACTCGTTCGAGCGTGACCCCAACGGGATTCGAACCCGTGCTGCCGCCGTGAAAGGGCGGTGTCCTAGGCCGCTAAACGATGGGGCCGGGGGTTTGTGACTGGCACAACCACCGAGAGAAGAGCATACGTGCTTCCGGGCGAGAATCCAAAACGAGGCCGCCGCGCCATCGTCCCGGGCGCGTCGAGGGCGCGCCGAGCCACCCCCGAGCCCGCCTCGAGCCGCAGCCACCGAGGTTCCGCCACGCGGAGGCGGAATCCCCGATCGTGCGCGATCGCGTGCCTAGGGTGACAAGGACCGCCTGCACGCGAGCGACGGCGCGGGGACCTCCCTGCGTGGACGGGGAACCATGGACCGAACCACTGCACGCCGGCCGGACACGAGCCGCCGACGCCTCAGCGAGCGCTCGGTCGCGCCCCGCGGAAGCATCCTGCGCAGCATCCGTCGCGCCGGCGCCGACGAACGCGGCGCCCGCCGAGGCGGCCCGCGCATCCTCCGCGGCGCCCGCCGCAACCGGGCGATCGCCGCCCTCCTGTCGGCCACGTTCGCGCTGAGTCTCTCGATCGCCCAGCCCGGCGCCGCGACGGCGGCGACGTATCCCACCTGGGACGAACTGCAGGCGGCGAAGGCGAACACCGCCGCGGGAGCCGCCGCGGTCACCCAGATCGTCGGGCTCATCGCGCAGCTCGAGGCGAACGTCGAGGCGACGCGCGCCGAGGCCGAGCGCCGCATGGTCGAGATGCTCGAGGCGCAGGACCGCTACGACGATGCGGTGCGGCGTGCCGACGAGATCCAGCGGCAAGCGGATGCCTCCGCCGCCGAGGCGGCGACCGCGAAGACCAACGCCGGCCAGGTCGCGGCGCAGCTGTTCCGCACGGGGTCGAGCGACGTCTCGATGTCGCTCATGTTCGATGCTGGCGACGCGCAGTCGACCGACGCGCTGCTCGCGAAGCTCGGCAGCATGGACAAGATGGTCGAGCGCACCTCCGCGATCTACGAGAAGGCGCAGGAGCAGGCGAACACCGCGGCCTCGCTCGGCGAGCAGGCGAAGGTGGCGCAGGGCGAGCGCGAGAAGCTCCGCATCGCGGCCGAGGAGGCGCTGGTCGCCGCGCAGGAGGCGCAGGCCGCGGCCGAGGCGGCGCTCGCCGAGTCCGAGGCGAAGAAGGTCGAGCTCGAGGCGCAGCTCGCATTCCTCCGCGACGTCGAGGCCAAGACCACCGCCGCGTACGAGGAGGGCGAGCGCATCCGCAAGGAGGAGGAGCGCAAGCGCCGCGAGGCACTCGAGGCTGCCCTGCGCGCCGGTAACGGTGCGGCGGCCGGCACGGTCGCCAGCTCCGGCTGGGCGAAGCCCGCGTACGGTCGCATCACGAGCGGCTACGGCGCTCGCAGTTCGCTGTGCGGCGGCGGATACTGCTCCGGTTCCTTCCACTACGCCTACGACCTCGGCACCGGATGCGACGCCCCGATCTATGCGGCCAACAGCGGCGTCGTCGTGATCTCGGGCTGGAGCGGCAGCTACGGCAACTACATCAAGGTCAACCACGGCGGCGACATCTCGACGGGCTACGCGCACATCCGCGACGGCGGGCTGCTCGTCGGCACGGGCGCGTGGGTCGAGGCGGGTCAGCTGATCGCGCGAAGCGGCACGACGGGCGCGTCGACCGGATGCCACCTGCACTTCGAGGTCTGGCACGGCGGTACCCGCATCAACCCCGGCCCGTTCATGGCGGAGCGGGGCGTGGGCCTTGGCTGAGCACCGCACGAGACCGGTGTCGCGGGTGAAGCCCGCGACCGTGTTCTCGGCGGTCGCCATCGGCGCCGTCACGGTCACCGCGGCCGCTGCGGGCGGCCCGGCGTTCGCCGCGCCCGACTATCCCACCTGGGAGGAGATCGAGCAGGCCAAGGCGAACGAGCACACCAAGCAGGCCGAGATCGACCGGCTGAACGAGTTGCTCGCGGGCCTGCGCAGCGCAGCGGATGCCGCGATCGAGGCGTCGATGATCGCCGACGAGGCGTACCGCACCACCATCGTGAAACGGGATGCCGCCGCCGAGCGCGAGCGCGAACTCGGCGCCGAGGCCGACGAGGCTGAGGCGGTCGCCGAGATATCGCGCATGCGGGCCGGGCTCCTCGCCGCGCACCTCGCGAAGACCGCCGGTCAAGACCTCTCGGCCGAGCTCGCGTTCTCGGGCGACGCCGACGGCCTGCTCGACCAGCTCGGCCTCGCGTCGCAGCTCGGGCAGCGTTCGCAGACGGTGTACGAGCAGGCGTTGGCCGACCGCAACAGCGCGCAGTCCCTACGCGAGCAGGCGCAGACGGCGACCGCCGAACGGGAACGCCTCGCGAAGCGCGCCGAGCAGCAGGCCGACGAGGCCCGCGAGGCCGCCGACGCCGCGAGCGCCGCGGTCGCCGAGGCCGAGACGAGGTCGGGCGAGCTCTATGCGCAGCTCGCGAGCCTGCAGGGCACGACGGCCGACCTCGAACGCCAGCGCGCGGAGGGCATCGAGATCGAACGCCAGGAGGCGGCCGCCGCTGCAGCGGCAGCGGCCGAGGCGGCGGCAGCCGCAGCCGCAGCGGAAGCGGCGAACCGGCCGCCACCAGGCAACGGCGGCGGAGGCGGGAGCTCGGGCGGCGGCTCCGGCGGTGGAGGCGGCGGCCCGGTCGTCGGCCCGCCGAACTCCAGCGCCGTCGAGACCGCGATCTGGTTCGCGAGCCAGCAGCTCGGCGAACGCTACGTGCTCGGCGGTGCCGGCCCCGACGTCTGGGACTGCTCAGGCCTCACGAAGGTGTCGTACGCGAACGCCGGCATCTACGTCGGCACGCACTCGGCCACGAACCAGTACCGCACGCTCGCCGCGCAGGGCAAGGCGGTGCCGCTGTCGCAGATCCAACGCGGCGACCTGCTGTTCTGGGGCGGCGGGGGCGACTACTACCACGTCGCGATCTACCTCGGCGGCGGACGCATCCTCGAGGCGCCCCGCGAGGGCGTGCCCGTCCGCGAGTACTTCATCTGGGGATCGCCGGCCGCCGCGGCCCGCCCCGCCGGCTGAGCACGCGGTCTCGATACGCTTCGCTACTCGACCACCGGTCGTCGAGTAGGCGCGCAGCGCCGTATCGAGACGCGGGGACGGCCGGGTCTCGATACGCTTCGCTACTCGACCACCGGGTTCGGCGCTTCGCTACTCGACCACCGGGTGCAGCGCCCCGAAACGCGAACGAGCGGATGCCTGAGGCATCCGCTCGTTCGATGAATCGTGCGTCGATCAGTGACCGGGGTAGGCCTCGATCGCCTTCTGGATCAGCGCCTCGGCCTCGGCCGCGTTCGCCCAGCCCTCGGTCTTGACCCACTTGCCGGGCTCGAGGTCCTTGTAGTGCTCGAAGAAGTGCTCGATCTCCTTGCGCGTGTACTCGGGGATGTCGTCGACGTCCTGGATGTGGTTCCAGCGCGGGTCGCCCGCGAGCACCGCGATCACCTTGGCGTCGCCGCCGCCGTCGTCGGTCATGTGGAACACGCCGACCGGGCGCACCTTGAGGCCGACGCCGGGGAAGACGGGGTACTCGAGCAGCACGAGCACGTCCAGCGGGTCGCCGTCGTCGCCCAAGGTGTTCTCGAAGAAGCCGTAGTCGGTCGGGTACACGAAGCTCGTGTAGAGCACGCGGTCGAGGAAGATGCGACCCGTCTCGTGGTCGACCTCGTACTTGTTGCGGCTCCCCTTGGGGATCTCGATGACGGCGTTGTACTCGCCCATGTGCACTCCTGTCGGTGGAAGTCTCGCCGGCCGCCCCGGTCGGGCGCGCGAACGGCGCAATAAGGTTACTTGATGCCCTCCGAAGACCAGACGGATGCCTCTCGCCGCCCCCGCCTGACCCCGCCGATCGCCGACGTGCGACGTGCGGTGCGTGCCGTGCTGCCCGAGTCGGGACGCGTGCTGGTCGCCCTGTCGGGCGGCGCCGACTCGCTCGCGCTCGCCGCGGCGACCGCGTTCGAGGCGCCGCGCTCAGGGCTCGAGGCCGGTGCGGTGATCGTCGACCACGGACTGCAGGATGCCTCCGCGGTGGTCGCCGCGCGTGCGGCCGACGAGGCCCGCGCGCTCGGCCTCGATCCCGTGCTCGTGCGCCGGGTCCAGGTGGACGGCGAGGGCGGGCCCGAGGCATCCGCTCGCCGAGCCAGGTACGCGGCGCTCGACGCGGCCGCGCTCGAGACCCGCGCCGAGATCGTGCTGCTCGGTCACACCCTCGACGACCAGGCCGAAACCGTGCTGCTCGGCCTCGCCCGCGGCTCGGGCGGCGCGAGCCTGTCGGGCATGGCTGCCCGCACCGGTCGGTACGCGCGGCCGCTGCTCGGCATCCGTCGCGAGACGACACGACAGGCCTGCCTCGATGCCGGACTCGAACCGTGGGACGACCCGCACAACACGGATGCCTCCTACGCGCGCGTGCGCGTCCGCGAGATGGTGCTGCCCGTGCTCGAGCGCGAACTCGGCCCGGGCATCGCCGAGGCGCTCGCCCGCACCGCCGAACAGCTTCGCGAAGACGAGGCGGCCTTCGACGCGCAGATCGAGGAGTTCATCGAGGAGGTCTGCGAGCCCGCCGAGGCCGGCATCGCGGTGTCGGCGCCGTGGCTCGCCGCGAACCCCGCGGCGCTGCGGCAGCGCATCATCCGGCACGTCGTCGCGAGCGAGTTCGGCGTCTCGCTGAGCCGGGTGCAGACCCTCGAGGTCGCCCGGCTCGTCACCGACTGGCATGGGCAGGGACCGGTCGACCTGCCCGGCGGCGGGCGCGCCACCCGCACCGGGCGTCACGTCGTCTTCTCGGCGACGGGCGCGACCGAGATCCTGCCGCACGACCACTGAGCGCCGGTCGTCGAGTAGGCGCACAGCGCCGTATCGACACGCGGAGTGGGGCGGGTCTCGATACGCTTCGCTACTCGACCACCGGGCGCTTCGCTACTCGACCACCGGGGCTTCCGCGTAGGCTCGTGGCATCCGCTGGACGAGCACGACAGGAGCAGGAATGTACGCGAGCGAGATCGAAGCCGATCTGACCGAAGTCCTCGTCACGGAAGCGGAGATCCAAGCGAAGCTCGACGAGCTCGCCCGGCGGATCGAGGCCGACTACGACGGCCGTGACATCCTGCTCGTCGGCGTGCTGAAGGGCGCGGTCATGGTCATGGCCGACCTCGCCCGCTCGCTCAAGGTGCACCTCAACATGGACTGGATGGCCGTCTCGAGCTACGGCACCGGCACGAAGTCGTCGGGCGTCGTGCGGATCCTGAAGGACCTCGACTCCGACCTCACCGGCCGGCACGTGCTCATCGTCGAGGACATCATCGACTCGGGCCTCACCCTCAGTTGGCTGCGCGAGAACCTCGAATCGCGCGGCGCGGCGTCGGTCGAGATCTGCGCCCTGTTCCGCAAGCCCGACGCCGCCAAGGTCGAGGTCGACGTGAAGTACGTCGGGTTCGACATCCCGAACCAGTTCGTCGTCGGCTACGGGCTCGACTACGCCGAGCGGTACCGCAACCTGCGCGACGTCGCGATCCTCGCGCCGCACGTCTACTCGTAACCCCGCGGGTCTCGATACGGTCGCTGCGCTCCCTACTCGACCGCCGGGGCAGCTCGCCGTCGGTGGTCGGGTAGCGGAGCGTATCGAGACCCGCGGAGTCAGCCGCCGAGCACGTCGTCGGGCTGCAGTACCGGCTCGAACCGTTCGAGGGCGCGTCTCGTGGCGTCGTCCGCGGGAAGGAACGCCTCGACCGCGAGCTCCGAGAGCGTGACGTCGAGCGGTGTGCCGAACGTCGAGATCGTCGACAGGAAGCTGAGCGTCTCGCCGCCGACCCGCAGTCGGAGCGGCAGCGCGATCTCGCCGTCGTGCGGGGCGGTGCCCGGTTCGTGCCCGCCCGGCTCGTCGTGCTCGTGGACGTCGTACTCGTGCAGCACCTCGAGCAGGCGACCGTCGCGCGTCAGGCTCGCCTGCCGACGGGCACGGCCGAGCAGGTGCTCGCGCCACTGCTCCAGGTTCTCGATGTGCGGTGCCATGCCGCGCGGGTCGAGGGTGACCCGCAGCGCGTTCATCGGCGGCGCCAGCAGCGCCCGGTCGACCCCCTGCAGCAGGATGCCGACGTGCGCGTTCGCGTCCACGACGTTCCACGCGGCATCCACCACGAGCGCCGGATACGGCGCGTGCACGTCGAGCAACCGGCGCAGCTGCGCACGAACACCCTGACTCCGATCGCCGTCGAGGTCGTCGGCCGGGAACGCGGGGGCGAAGCCGCCCGCGAGCAACAGCCGGTTTCGCTCCCGCAGCGGCAGGTCGAGATGCTCGGCGAGCCGGAGCAGCAGGTCCCTGCCCGGATTCGACTTGCCCGTCTCCACGAAGCTCAGATGCCTCGTCGAGATGCCCGTCTCCGACGAGAGGGCCAACTGGCTGTACCGACGGTGCTCACGCCACTCCCGCAGCAGGCCGCCGACGTCGGTCGCGGTCTCGATCGTGTGCATCCGGCCCTCCCCGAACCCGATCCTGCCACGGCCGTGCTCACCGAGCCGGTCGAGGTCGAGCCGGTCGAGCCGCAGCGCCCGAGCGACGGTGCAGCGCGGCCAGGGCGGCGACCTCGAACGCCGTGACCCCGGCGATCAGCACCCCCTGGGCGACCACGAGGGCGACGCCGAGCGGTGCCGTCGGGGCCCAGGACGCGGTGAGCAGGGCGACGCTCGCCGCGACCCAGAGCACGTTGAACACCACGAGCGCGATGACGAGCCGGGTGCGGAGCACGGCCTCGGTCGCGAGCAGGCCCAGCGCCAGGCCGAACGGCACGAGGAACCAGCCCGCCGCGAGCAGGAGCCCCGCGGGAATGGTGAGTTCGGCGGCGAAGCCGTTGCCGAGCACGATGAAGGCGGTGCCGAGTGCGATGCCGCCCACCGCGTCGAGGCCGACGCTCGCCCGCAGCAGCCCCTCGGGCGAGCGGAGCGTGCGGGGGCCGGACGTCGCCGGGGCGGTGATCGAAGCGGAGACGGTCATGGTCTGGGTCCTCTCGAACGGTGTGCGTGCCGCCGGTCGGCAGCGGGAACGGCACGAGCGTACGAACGGGGAGGTCATGGAGGCGATGACCTCCGAGGTCATGGCTGGGTCTCGATACGGTCGCTGCGCGCCCTCCTCGACCACCGGGGTGCGCTCGTTGCGCTCCCTGTTCGACCACCGGGGCGCGCTCGCTGCGCGCCCACAGCGAACAGACAGGCGACGCTCGGGGACGCGAGGGTAGCCTTGCAAGACCATGAACATGAAGAAGATCCTGCGCGGGCCGATCATCTACATCCTGCTCGCGATCGTCGCGGTCTGGATCGGGTCGAGCCTGATCACCGCGTCCGGCTTCCGCCAGGTCTCGACGCAGGAGGGCCTCGACTTCCTCAACGACGGCAAGGTCGCCGCCGTGAAGATCGTCGACGGCGAGAACCGCGTCGACCTCACGCTCACCGAGGCCGACGACGAGTACGGCACGCAGGTGCAGTTCTACTACGTGACGCCTCGCGGAACCGACGTGGTCGAGGCCGTCGACGCGGCGAACCCGTCCGACGGCTTCAACGACGAGGTGCCGCAGCCGAACTGGTTCCTCTCGATGCTCGGCATCCTGCTGCCGCTCGTGCTGATCGGCCTCTTCTTCTGGATCATGCTCTCGGGCATGCAGGGCGGCGGCAACAAGGTCATGCAGTTCGGCAAGTCGCGCGCGAAGCTCGTCTCGAAGGAGAGCCCGACCGTCACGTTCGACGACGTCGCCGGCAGCGACGAGGCGATCGAGGAGCTCCACGAGATCAAGGAGTTCCTCAAGGAGCCGGCGAAGTTCCAGGCCGTCGGCGCCCGCATCCCGAAGGGCGTGCTGCTGTACGGCCCTCCCGGTACGGGCAAGACCCTGCTCGCTCGCGCCGTCGCGGGTGAGGCGGGCGTGCCGTTCTACTCCATCTCGGGCTCCGACTTCGTCGAGATGTTCGTCGGCGTCGGTGCGAGCCGCGTGCGCGACCTGTTCGAGCAGGCCAAGCAGAACTCGCCGGCCATCATCTTCGTCGACGAGATCGACGCGGTCGGCCGTCACCGCGGCGCCGGCCTCGGCGGCGGGCACGACGAGCGCGAGCAGACGCTGAACCAGCTCCTCGTCGAGATGGACGGATTCGACCCCAAGACGAACGTCATCCTCATCGCGGCGACCAACCGCCCCGACATCCTCGACCCCGCGCTCCTGCGCCCGGGCCGCTTCGACCGCCAGATCGGCGTCGACGCGCCCGACCTCAAGGGCCGACACAAGATCCTCGAGGTGCACTCCAAGGGCAAGCCGCTCGCGAACGGCGTCGACCTCGAGGTGCTCGCGCGCAAGACGCCGGGCTTCACCGGCGCCGACCTCGCGAACGTCCTGAACGAGGCCGCGCTGCTCACCGCCCGCTCGAACGCGCAGCTCATCGACAACCGCGCCCTCGACGAGGCGGTCGACCGCGTCATCGCCGGCCCGCAGCGCCGGTCGCGCGTCATGAAGGACAAGGAGAAGCTCATCACCGCGTACCACGAGGGCGGCCACGCCCTCGCCGCGGCGGCGATGAACCACACCGACCCGGTGACGAAGATCACGATCCTGCCGCGCGGTCGCGCCCTCGGCTACACGATGGTCATGCCGCTGGAGGACAAGTACTCGGTCACCCGCAACGAGCTGCTCGACCAGCTCACCTACGCGATGGGCGGCCGGGTCGCCGAGGAGATCGTGTTCCACGACCCGTCGACGGGCGCCTCGAACGACATCGAGAAGGCCACCTCGACGGCCCGCAAGATGGTCACCGAGTACGGCATGTCGGCGAACGTCGGCGCGGTCAAGCTCGGCCAGTCGCAGGGCGAGGTCTTCCTCGGTCGCGACATGGGCCACCAGCGCGACTACTCCGAGGAGATCGCCGAGACGGTCGACGTCGAGGTGCGCGCGCTCATCGAGCAGGCGCACGACGAGGCGTGGCAGGTGCTGAACGACAACCGCGACATCCTCGACAAGCTGGCCGCCGAGCTGCTCGAGCACGAGACGCTCGACCACAACCAGATCGCCGAGATCTTCAAGGACGTCAGGAAGCTGCCGCCGCGTCCGCTGTGGCTGTCGAGCGACAAGCGCCCGGTGTCCGACATCCCGCCGATCACGTTCCCCGAGGACAAGCTGCCCATCGACGAGGGCATGGTCGACGGCGGCGTGGACTCGCAGGACACGCCCATCGAGGAGCCGGTCGCGACGCGCAAGCCGCGCTCCAACCCCCGACCCGCGACCGCGTAACCACCACGGAGGGCCGCATGGCCGAGGTCGACGCCGCCCGCATCGAACGGGCGGTCACGGAGATCCTCCTCGCGATCGGCGAGGATCCGACGAGGGCGGGCCTCGAGCGCACCCCGCAGCGGGTCGCCGAGGCTTACGCCGACTTCTTCGGCGGCCTCGCCGTCGACCCGCTGAGCCACCTCGCGGACTCGGTCGCGGTCGACTCCGCGATCCACGCGGCGGCGACCGGTGCCGACACCGAAGCCGCTCCGGCTGCCGCCACCGGCGATGCCGTCGTGCTGCGCGACCTCGCGTTCCGGTCGGTGTGCGAGCACCACCTGCTGCCGTTCGTCGGCACCGCCCATGTCGCGTACCTCCCGGGCGAGCGCGTGGTCGGCCTCGGCCGCATCCCGGCCGTCGTCGACACCCTGGCGCGGCGCCCGCAGCTGCAGGAACGCCTCACCGAGGAGATCGCCGACACCCTCGTCGCCGGCCTCGACCCGCGCGGCGTGCTCGTCGTGCTCGACGCGCAGCACCGGTGCGTGACGACCCGAGGCGCGCTCCAGCAGCGCAGCTCGACCATCACGATCGCCGGTCGCGGCGAGCTCGCGAAACCCGCCGCGCGCGCCGAGATCATCGCGCTCATCGGGGCGGGCGTCATTGATGCAGACGCGTCGTCGAGCAGGACCCCGACGGATGCCTGAGCCCACGCTTCCGCTCATCATGGGCGTGCTCAACGTGACGCCCGACTCCTTCAGCGACGGCGGCCGGTGGTTCGACCCCGACGCCGCGATCGCCCACGGGCTCGAGCTGGTCGCGCAGGGCGCGGACCTGGTCGACGTCGGCGGGGAGTCCACCCGGCCGGGCGCCGCGCTGGTCGAGCCGGACGAGGAGATCCGTCGCGTGGTGCCGGTCATCAGCGAACTCGCGGGCCGAGGCATCCGGGTGAGCGTCGACACGATGCACGCGGCCACCGCGGCCGCCGCGGTGGAGGCGGGCGCCGACGTCATCAACGACGTGTCGGCGGGACTCGCCGACACAGCCATGGCCCGGATCGCGGCATCCAGCGGCGCGTACTACGTCGCGATGCACTGGCGCGGCCACCTTGGTGTCGTCGACAGCCACGCCGACTACGACGACGTCGCGCGAGAGGTGCGCGACGAGCTCTTCGCCAGGGTCGAGGCGCTGGTCGAGGCGGGCGTCGCGCGCGAGCGGCTGATCCTCGACCCCGGGCTCGGATTCTCCAAGCGCGCCCCGCAGAACTGGGAGCTGCTCGGCCGGCTCGACGAGCTCCAGTCCCTCGGGTTCCCGGTGCTCGTCGGCGCGTCGCGCAAGCGGTTCCTCGGCGCGATGCTGCCCGAGGGCGCCCCGGTCGAGGAGCGCGACCTGCCGACCGCGGTCATCAGCGTGCTCGCCGCGCAGGCCGGGGCGTGGGCCGTGCGGGTGCACGACGTCACCGCCACCCGGCGCGCCCTCGACGTCCTCGGGGCGTGGCAGAGTGGAAGCCGTGGCTGACCGGCGAGATCGCATCACCCTGACCGGCCTGCGCGTGCAGGCGAACCACGGCGTCTTCGACTTCGAACGCGAGCAGGGGCAGGTCTTCGTCGTCGACGTCGTCGCCTTCGTCGACCTCGCCGCGGCCGCCGCCGGCGACGACCTCGAGCGCACCGTGCACTACGGCGTGCTGGCCGAGGCCGTCGTGGCCGCCGTCGAGCGCGACCCGGTCGACCTGATCGAGACCGTCGCCGAGCGGGTGGCATCCGTCGCCCTCGGATTCGGGGCGGTCGACGAGGTCGAGGTCACGGTCCACAAGCCGGATGCCCCGATCGCCGTCGCGTTCGACGACGTCGCGGTCACCGTGGTGCGGGGTCGCGCGTGAGCCGTGCGATCATCGCCTTCGGGGCGAACCTCGGCGACCGCGAGGCGACCATCGCGTCGGCGATCCGCGCACTGGCCGACGCCGACGGGGTCGAGCTCGTGCGGGTCTCTCCCGTCTACGAATCCGTCGCGATCAAGGACACCGGCGTCGACCACGAGGCGCCCGGGTACCTCAACGGCGTCGTCGCGGTCGACACGACGCTCGAGCCGCACGCCCTGCTCGACCTGCTGCTGCGTATCGAGGCCGACCACGGCCGCGTGCGCACCGAGCACTGGGGCGATCGCACCCTCGACCTCGACCTCCTCGACGTCGACGGGCTCGTGGTCGACGACGAGCGACTGACGCTGCCGCATCCGCGTGCGTGGCAGCGCGCCTTCGTGCTCGCGCCGTGGCTCGACGTCGACCCCGACGCCTCGATCACCGGCCGAGGGTCGGTCCGCGACCTGCTCGCCGCCGCGACCGACGAGGTGACCAGGCGATGAAGCGCACCCACCCGACCTCCCTGATCGCCTGCGTGATCGCCGGCGCCGTGATCGGATACCTCGGCGAGCTGCTGCTCGTCACCTCCGGCGCGAACGCCGTCGTGCCGCCGCTGTCGTTGCCGATCACCCTCGTCGGCGTCGCGGCGATCGTGCTGAGCCTCGCCTGGCCGATCCGGCGCTCGGTCACGGGGGCGTCGACGCGACGGGTCGATCCGTTCCGCGCGATGCGCGTCGCGGTGCTCGCGAAGGCGTCGAGCCTGACCGGCGCCGTGGTCGTCGGTCTCGGCCTGGGCATCGTGCTCTTCCTCGCGACCCGCGCCGTGGTGCCGAACCCCGGTACGCTGTGGCTCGCGCTCGCCACCGCGCTGGGCGCCGCCGTGATGCTGGCCGGGGGACTGGTCGCCGAGTGGTGCTGCACCCTTCCACCCGACGATGACGACGAGGAGCACGCCCATGCCTGAACCCGAGGTGCCGGTCGAGCCGGCCGCCGAGGCATCCGAAGCCGGCGGGGCATCCGAAGCCGGCGGGCCATCCGAAGCCGGCGGGGCATCCGAACCCGCCGTCGTGCCCGACGGTCCCATCGGCTCCCACGTCGACGCCGACTGGCGGCGCGTCTCGCCGAAGTACCTCGTGGTCGAGGTGGTCGGCACGCTGATCAGCGGGGTCGTGCTCGTCGGCGTCGGGGTGTTCATGTTCGCGGTCCTCGGCTGGGCGTGGGCGTTGTGGGCCGCGATCGCGATCGGCGTGGTGTTCCTCGTGTCGCTCGCGTTCGAGCCGCGCCGCGTGCGGTCGATCGCCTACCGACTCCGCGAGGACGACCTCGTGTTCCGGCGCGGCATCATGTTCCAGCGGCAGGTCGCCGTGCCGTACGGGCGCATGCAGCTCGTTGACATCACGCGCGGCCCGATCGCACGCGCCCTCGGGCTCGCCGACCTGAAGTTCGTCACGGCGGCGGCGGCCACGGCCGTCACCGTGCCGGGCATCCCGGCCGAGGAGGCCGACCGGCTCCGCGACGAGCTGGTCGCGCTCGCCGAGACGCGTCGGGCGGGGCTGTGACCGACGCGACCGAGCCGTCGGCCGAGTCGTCGCCCGAGGCGCCGGCCGAGCGTCACGGCGGCACCGACGCACCGGGCGAGCCGATCACGCCCCCGGCGTCGTCGCCCGAGCCGTCGGCCCAGCCGACGCGCACGGGCCTCGCCGACGGCGAATGGCACCGCCTGCATCCGGCGAGCCCGCTGCTGCGCGGCGGCCTGGCCCTCATCGCGATCCTGGGCTTCATCATCGCGAACCTCCGCGAGCGGCTCGTCGAGATGTTCGTGCCGATCTTCGCCCCCGACTTCGAGGACGAGTTCGGCGGCGCCTACGACGAGTGGAGCGGCGACTGGGCGAACGACCCGATCGGCGGGATCGTGCTCAACGGACTCGTCGGCTGGGCGCTGCTCGCGGTCGCGCTGGTGCTGATCGGCATCGTCGGCGGGTTCTGGCTGTCGTGGCGCATGCACAGCTTCCGCATCACGGCCGACGCGGTCGAGGTGCGCAGCGGCATCCTGTTCCGCTCGCACCGCAGCGCCCGGCTCGACCGGATCCAGGGCATCAATATCCAGCGCCCGTTCTTCGCGCGACTCTTCGGCGCGGCGAAGCTCGAGGTGTCGGTGGCCGGGCAGTCGGCCGACGTGCAGCTGTCGTACCTCGCCTCCGCGCTCGCCGACGGGCTGCGCGCCGACATCCTGCGGCTCGCCTCCGGCGCACGCGCGACGAAGGCGGCCACCCGTGCGCCCGGCGACGCGACGGACGCGGCTGCCGTCGCAGGGGCGGCGCTCGCCGAAGCGGATGCCCCGGCCGGTGCGGATGCCCCCGCCGAAGCGGACGTCCGGGTCGGAGCGGATGCCCCCGCCGGAGTCCGCGCCCGCGTCTCGGGTGTCGTGGGGCGACGCGTCGACGACTTCCTCGCGCCCGAGCTCGACCCCGACCTGGCGCCGCCGGAGTCCGTGGTGCACCTGCCGCTCGGCCGCGTGATCGGGTCGACGCTGCTCGGCGGCACCACCATCTGGGTCATCGTGCTCGTCGCCGTCCTCGGCGTCGGCATCGCGACCCACCAGTGGTGGGTGCTGTTCAGCTTCGTGCCCGCCCTGATCGGTGTCGTCAGCTACGTCTGGACGCGCATCACCAGGTCGCTGCGCTACTCGATCGCCGGCACGCCCGACGGCGTGCGCATCGGGCACGGCCTCCTGTCGACCGGCAACCAGACCATCCCGCCGGGCCGCGTGCACGCCGTCGAGGCGCAGCAGTGGCTGTTCTGGAGGCCGTTCGGCTGGTGGAGCGTCCGCGTGAACCTCGCCGGGCAGTCCCTGACCGCGAGCGGCGAGGCTGCCAACCGCACGCTCGTGCTCCCGGTCGGCACGGCCGACGACGTGCGCCGCGTGCTCGACCTGCTGCTGCCCGGCAGCGCCGAGGCCCTCGGCGATGCGTTCGACGCCGGGCTCACGGGCCGCGGCGAGGCCGGCGGCTTCCGGCCGGCGCCGCGCCGATCGGCGTGGCTCCACCCGTTCTCGTGGCGCCGTATCGGCTGGACCGAGCAGGCCGGGCTCGCCGGCATCCGACATGGCGTGCTGCTGCGCGGACTCGTGATCGTGCCGCTCGCGCGCCTCCAGTCGGTCGCGATCCACCGCGGGCCGATCCGCCGGATGCTGCGCCTTGCCACCCTGCGACTGCACACGGTCACCGGGCCGATCACGGCCACCCTGCCCGCCTTCGACGCGGCGGAGGCCGAGGCGGCGTACGAGCGGGTCGCGGTCGAGGTCGTGGTGCGGGCGAACGCCGACCGCAGCGACCAGTGGGGCGCGGAGCTCGAGCATGGCTGAGCCCCGGGCGGGCCGGCTCGGCGTCGGCGTCGTCGGCGCGGGTCGGGTCGGCGCCGTGCTCGCCGCAGCCCTCGGCGGAGCCGGCCACGCACTCACCGGCGTCGCCGCCGTCTCCGAGCGCAGCCGGAGCCGGGCCGACGCGATGCTGCCCGGCGTGCCCGTACTGGCGGTGCCCGAGATCGTCGAGCGGAGCGAACTCGTGCTGCTCGCCGTGCCGGCCGACGAGCTCGAGCCGCTCGTGGCGGGGCTCGCGAGCGCGGGGGTGTGGCAGCCGGGGCAGCTCGTGCTGCACACGGCCGCGCGCTACGGCACCGGCGTGCTCGATCCCGCGCGGCGCGCGGGAGGCATCCCGCTCGCCGTGCATCCGGTGATGGACTTCACGGGCACGTCGCTCGACATCGCCCGCCTCGCCGGCACCTGGTTCGCCGTCACCGCGCCGTCTCCGGTGCTGCCCATCGCGCAGGCCCTCGTCGTCGAGATGGGCGGCGAGCCGTTCGTCGTCGCCGAGGAGCACCGCGCCGCGTACGCCGAGGCCATCGACACGGCCGTCTCGTTCTCGACCGCGATCGTCGACCAGGCGAGTGGCCAGCTCGACGGCATCGGCGTCGCACGACCCGGAGCCGTGCTCGCGCCGCTCGTGCGCAGCGCGGTCGAGAACGCCCTCTCGCGGCACGACACGGGGCCGGGCCCCGACGGGACGGGTACGATCGACGAGGCCGGGAACATCAGGCCGCCAGGAGGTGCCGTGTGATCCAAGCCGTTTCGGGCACCCGCGTCGACGGCACCCGCGTCGACGGCACCCGCATCGTCGACACCCGCGTCGTCGACACGGTGGCCGAGCTCCGATCCCTCGTCGCCGAGCGCCGCGCGGCGGGAGCCACGGTCGCGCTCGTGCCGACGATGGGTGCGCTGCACGACGGCCACCTGGCGCTCGTGCGCCGGGCCCGCGAGCTCGCCGACGTCGTCATCGTCTCGATCTTCGTGAACCCGCTGCAGTTCGGCCCCGGCGAGGACCTCGACCGGTACCCGCGCACGCTCGACGCCGACCTCGCCGCGCTCGACGGGCTCGGCGTGACCGCGGTGTTCGCGCCGAGCGTCTCCGAGATGTACCCCGACGGCCCGAGCTCGACGCGCGTCGTCGCGGGCGGCGTCGGATCGCTCTACGAGGGCGCTTCGCGCCCCGGGCACTTCGACGGCATGCTCACGGTCGTCGCGAAGCTGTTCCACATCAGCCGTGCCGACGTCGCCTGCTTCGGGCAGAAGGACGCGCAGCAGGTGTTCCTCGTCGAACGCATGGTGCGCGACCTCGACGTGCCGATCGCGATCGACGTCGTGCCGACGGTGCGCGAAGCCGATGGCCTCGCGTTGTCGAGCCGCAACCGGTTCCTGTCGGCCGACGACCGCCGCGCCGCGCTCGCGCTCTCGGAGGCGCTCGCCGCCGCCGCGGAGGCGGCGCCGCAGGGCCTCGCCGAGGTGCTCGCCGAGGCGGATGCCGCGTTCGGCGCGCACGAGGTGCAGCCCGACTACCTCGTCGTCGTCGATCCGGCGACGTTCCTGCCGGTCGAATCGGATGCCTCGGGTGACGCGATCGTGCTGGTCGCAGCCCGCGTCGGCGCGACCCGGCTCATCGACAACGCGCGCATCACGCTGGGATAGCGGGGTCTCGCCGGGCTCGATCGTCGGTGGCTCGACCGCCGGGAGCCGCCCAGGTCCGCCCCGGTAGGCTGTCATCCGCACGTTTCCGCGCCGACGAGAGAGAATCATGGCCGACAACCCCACGGATGCCGCACCCGAGCCCACCGCCGAGGAGATCTCGGAGCAGAAGGCCGTGCGTCTGTCCAAGCGCGAGCGGCTGAACGACGGCGCCGAGCTCGGCGGCGGCGCCTACCCGGTCGGCGTCCCCGTGACCGCGACGATCCCAGAGGTCCGCGACCGCTTCGTCGGTCTCGGCGTCGACGAGGCGAGCGGCGAGCAGGTCGGCCTCGCCGGTCGCATCGTGCACCTGCGCAACACCGGCAAGCTGTGCTTCGCGGCGCTCCAGTCGGGCGACGGCAGTCGCATCCAGGCGATGGTTTCGCTCGCCGAGGTCGGCGAGGAGTCGCTCGCGGCGTGGAAGGAGCTCGTCGACCTGGGCGATCACGTCTTCGTCGCCGGCGAGGTCATCACGAGCCGCCGCGGCGAGCTGTCGATCATGGTGAACGACTGGCGCATCGCCGCGAAGGCCGTGCTGCCGCTGCCGAACCTGCACTCCGAGCTCAGCGAGGAGACCCGGGTGCGGAGCCGGTACCTCGACCTGATCGCGCGCGAGCAGGCCCGTCGCAACGTCGTCGACCGCGCGAAGGTGAACGCCAGCCTGCGCGCCACGTTCGCGTCGCACGGCTTCGTCGAGGTCGAGACCCCGATGCTGCAGGTGATGCACGGCGGGGCATCCGCTCGTCCGTTCGTGACGCACTCGAACGCGTTCGACACCGAGCTGTACCTGCGCATCGCGCCCGAGCTGTACCTCAAGCGCGCCGTCGTCGGCGGTATCGAGCGGGTCTTCGAGATCAACCGCAACTTCCGCAACGAGGGCGCCGACTCGACGCACTCGCCCGAGTTCGCGATGCTCGAGGCGTACCAGGCGTACGGCGACTACCACTCGATCGCCGACCTGACCCAGCAGCTCATCCAGGACGCGGCGCTCGCCGTCGCCGGCACCCACGTCGTGACCTGGGCCGACGGCACCGAGTACGACCTCGGCGGCGACTGGGACCGCATCTCGATGTACGGTTCGCTCTCCGAGGCCGTCGGCGAGGAGATCACCCCCGAGACCCCGATGTCGCGCCTCAAGGAACTGGCCGACGCCGAGGGCATCGAGATCGACCACCCGCTGCCCGGCAAGTACGTCGAGGAGCTGTGGGAGCACCACGTCAAGGGCGGTCTCGTGCGCCCGACGTTCGTGATGGACTTCCCGCTCGACACGTCGCCGCTCGTGCGGTGGCACCGGAGCATCCCGGGCGTCGTCGAGAAGTGGGACCTGTACATCCGCGGGTTCGAGCTCGCGACGGGCTACTCCGAGCTCGTCGATCCGGTCGTGCAGCGCGACCGCTTCGTCGAGCAGGCGCGTCTGGCCGCGGGCGGCGACCCCGAGGCGATGCGCCTGGACGAGGAGTTCCTGCGCGCCCTCGAGTTCGGCATGCCGCCGACCGGCGGCATGGGCATGGGCATCGACCGTCTGCTCATGGCCATCACCGGGCTCGGCATCCGCGAGACGATCCTGTTCCCGCTGGTGAAGTGAGGCGACCCGCATGAACGACTACCTGCCCAAGGACGAACTCGAGCCGCGTGACCCGAAGAAGCCCTCGCCGACCCGTCTCGCCATCTGGATCATCGTCGGCGGCATCGGCCTGTACCTCGTGATCTCGGGCCTCTGGGGCGCGCTGACCTGACCCGGGGCATCCGATCACCGCCCGACAGGCGGATTCGGAGCTTCGCCGTCGTATTCTGAGGGGACTATGGACGACTTCTGGGCCAACGCGATCTGGTCGCTGGCACCCACCGTGCTCATCGGGCTGCTGTTCTGGTTCATCATGCGCGCGATCCTCCGGGCCGACCGCACGGAGCGCGACGTGTACGCCAAGATCGAGGCCGAGGAGCGCGCGAAGCTCGGCCGGGAACACCCGGCGGGCTGACCCGGGCATGGGGGATGCCGGGGGCGGTTGGGTCGGACCGACCATCGCGATCGGGTTGCTCCTGCTGGACCTGGTGATCCGCGTCGTCGCGATCATCGTCGTCCCCCGCAACCGGCGTCCCACCGCGGGCATGGCGTGGTTGCTCGCGATCTTCTTCATCCCCTACCTCGGGGTGCTCTTCTTCCTGCTGATCGGCAACCCGAAGCTGCCCAAGCGCCGCCGCGAGAAGCAGGCCGAGGTCGACCGGTTCATCCGCGAATCCACGCACGGCATCGAGCGTGTGAGCGACGCCGCCGAGTGGCCGGCGTGGTTCGAGGGCGTGGTGCGGTTGAACCGCAACCTGGGGGCCATGCCGCTCATCGGCTCGAACAGCGCGAGCCTCATCGGCGACTACCAGGGCTCGCTCGACGCGATGACCGACGCGATCCGCGACGCGAGGCACTTCGTGCACGTCGAGTTCTACATCTTCGCCCTCGACCGCACGACGAAGCCCTTCTTCGATGCGCTCGGCGATGCGGTCGCGCGCGGAATCGAGGTGCGGGTGCTGCTCGACCACGTGGCATCCCTGCGGTCGAAGGGGTACCGGCGCACGATCCGGCGGCTCACCGAGATGGGCGTCGACTGGCGGCTCATGCTTCCGGTGCAGCCCCTGAAGGGCAAGTACCAGCGGCCCGACCTGCGCAACCACCGCAAGATCCTCGTCGTCGACGGCGAGATCGGGTTCCTCGGGTCGCAGAACATCATCGACCGCAGCTACAACAAGCGGGTCAACATCCGTCGCGGGCTCAAGTGGAAGGAGCTCGTCGCCCGGCTCGAGGGCCCGATCGTCGCGGGCCTCGACGCGATCTTCGCGACCGACTGGTACCTCGAGACCGGCGACGCCCTGACCCGCGAGGAGTTCGAGGCGCTCGAGCAGCCGGCGGAGCGGCAGAACCTCGACTGCCAGGTCGTGCCGAGCGGCCCCGGGTTCCAGAACGAGAACAACCTCAAGCTCTTCCTCGCGCTGCTGTACGCGGCGAAGGAGCAGATCATCATCACGTCGCCGTACTTCGTGCCCGACGAGGCGATGCTCCGCGCGATCAGCGGTGCGACGCAGCGGGGCATCCACGTCGAGCTGTTCGTCTCGGAGATCGGCGACCAGGCGCTCGTCTACCACGCGCAGCGGTCGTACTACGAGGCGCTGCTGCGGGCGGGCGTGCACATCTACATGTACCGGGCGCCGTACATCCTGCACGCGAAGCACTTCACGATCGACGACGACGTCGCCGTCATCGGGTCGAGCAACATGGACATCCGCTCGTTCGAGCTCAACATGGAGGTGTCGCTGCTGGTGCGCGGCGCGTCGTTCGTCGCCGAGATGCGCGGCGTCGAGGCGCAATACCGTCGCGACAGCCGTGAGCTGACGCTCGACGAGTGGATGCAGCAGCCGCTGCGGTCGACGGTGCTCGACAACCTCGCGCGGCTCACGAGCGCGCTGCAGTAGCTCCGCGGCGCGCGCCGCGCGCCCCGCGCCGCGCGCCGCGCGCTGCTGGAGTGACCGGTCAGCCGCGCGGCTTCAGCCGCACCGTCGGCAGTTCCGGCGCCGGCAGCGGCGAGCCGTCGTACCCGGCGACCGTGCCGAACCGGCCGTCGGGGTCGTCGCCGCCGATCACCTCGGCCTGCCAGGTCCGCCGGTACTCGGCGACCTCGTCGTGCGAGCGGCCGATGAAGTTCCACCACATGACGAGTTCCTCGCCGAACGGCACGCCGCCGATCAGGATCACGCGGGCGGGGGCATCCGTCGCGGTCAGCCGCACGCCCTCGTGCCCGACGGGGAGGTAGGCGAGCGCGCTGCGCTCGACGAGTTCGGAATGCCCGGTCTCGGTGAGCGGGTCGGCGTCGTCGGGCCGGTCGGCGCCGCCGCCGCCCTCGCTGCCGATCTCGCCGCCGATCTCCTCGTCGAGCGCGGCGATGGTGATGCGCACCGGTCCGCGGTCGACGAGCACGCCGTGCTCGAAGGCCGGGTCGAGGTCGATCCACGCCTCACCGCCCGCCGGCAGCTCGACCTGCGCACCCACGAGGGGCGAGAAGACCGTGACGGATGCCTCGGGCCCCGCATCCGTGCGCGAGGGAACGCCGGGCAGCGCCCCCGCGAACACCCGGACGAGCGCATCGTCGATGCCGACCTCGTCGGTGTCGGCGTGCTCGAAGAAGGGCGTCGTATCGCGGGCGTCGTCGGGCAGCGCCACCCAGAGCTGTACGCCGTGGAGGGTCGTCGTGCCGGGCGTCGACACCTCGGAGTGCGAGATGCCGCGACCGGCCGTCATCAGGTTGACGGCGCCCGGGCGCACGAGCTCGACGCTGCCGGTCGAGTCGCGGTGCTCGATCTCGCCCTCGAACAGCCAGCTCACGGTCTGCAGGCCGGTGTGCGGGTGGGGCGGCACGACCATGCCGCCGGTCGCGGCGACCTCGTCGGGCCCGTAGTGGTCGGCGAAGCACCACGCGCCGATCGTCGTGCGGCCGCGCTGCGGCAGGGTCCGGCGGACGGGCATCGCCCGCGGACCGCCCAGTGGGACCTCACGGGGCTGCAGCACGTCGATCGTCGGCGGCCCGCCCGACTCGGGAGGGCAGACCAGTTCGGCCGGCTCGCGTTCGAGGTTGCTCATGCGCCGCATCCTAGCCAGCCCGGAGAACGGACGGCCGCGTCCGAGCCGGTACGATGGCCGCATGGCTTCCACCTCCCTTCGTCGCGCCGTCCTCGGGGGCGCCGTGCTCGCGTCCGTGTTCCTGCTCGCGGCGTGCGCGCCGCCGAAGTCCCTGGTCGAGAGCTACCCCGGTGAGCCGGTGCGCGATCACATCACGGACCACATCGTCGAGCAGGACGAAGAAGCGGCGGAGGCCGAGGGCGAGGAGGACGAGGGCGAGGACTCGCACGCCGAGGACGGGCACGCGGTCGTCGAGGGCGAGACCTTCGGGACCTGGCTCCAGCAGGGCGGGCAGCTCGCGGTGACGACGTGGGGCTCGTCGACGTGCCCGGTCGTGGGCACCGACATCCGCGTGATCCAGCCCGCGAGCGAGGGCAACGTGGTCGAGATCGTCACGAAGCAGTACCCCGACGACCAGGTCTGCACGATGGACTTCGTGCCGTACACCTCGGTCTTCTGGACGCCGATGAACATCGCTCCCACGCAGGAGCTGACCGTGCAGATCGCCGGCGAGGAGCTGACGGTTCCGGTCAAGTGAGCTGACGAACGTCAGGAGGGGGTCGGCGCGCGCCGACCCCCTTCGTCGTCTCGGTGCGCTCGTCGGCTCCGTCAGCGCCGCCGGACGAGCAGGTCGCCGACCTCGCAGCCGAGCGCGTCGCAGATCGCCTGGAGCGTCGAGAAGCGGATGGCGCGGGCACGGTCGTTCTTCAGCACGCTGAGGTTCACGACCGTGACGCCGACGAGCTCGCTCAGCCGCGCGAGGGTCATGCCGCGCTCGGCGAGCAGCTCGTCGAGCCGGCAGTGGATCTCGTGCGCGTCGCCGGGGTCGGCCGCGGGGGCGACCATCAGACGAGGCCCTCGCTGTCGCGCTGCAGGCGTTCGCCGACCTGGAAGGCGGCGCCGACGACGCCGAGCGCGAGGATCGCGAGGAGCGCACCGAAGTCGGTCGAGAACAGCACGCCGTCGTAGGTGTAGTCGCTGACGGCCGAGAGCGCACCGTTCACGCCCATCGTCGTGAACAGCCCGCCGAGCACCCAGCCGCCGAGGATCGTGAACGTGCCGATCCAGAAGACGCGCACGTTGCGTCGGGTGAAGGCGCTGCCGCGTGCGAGCGTCCACGCGAACCAGCCGAGGAGCGCGACGGCGATGATCATGGTGAGGCCGGCGACGATCGGCTCGGCGACGAGCGCGAACTGCGTGGCGGCCGCGGGCTGCGGCACGGTCACGACGGCCCGGTCGACCTGCACGTCGACGAGGGCGCCGTCGGGGCCGATCGGCAGTGGCGCGGTCTCGTCCATGAAGGGCACGAGCACCGGGACGTCGGTGCCGGGCAGCACCTCGACGAGTCGGGTGACCGCGGTCGCGGCGATGCCGACGGCGCCGATCGCCCCGATCGCGATGGTCAGGTACATGCCGACCCGGTCGCTTCGGCCCAGCCGGGAATCGGTGGCGGGCATCGTGGTCTCCGTTCGTCGGGGCATCCGGTCTTCGCGGCGGCATCCCGCCTTCGCCGGGACATCCGTTGCATATCGTTCATCGATAATATCGATGATCGATATGTTACGACGAGCGGATGCCCCGGCGCAAGCCCCCGGTGCGCCCACGGCGAACACCCGCCCGCGGCGCCGCCGATCCGCCTACCCTCGAAGTACGCGGCACGCACCTACCCTGCGCGCAAGGAGTTGAGCATGTTCGAGAGATTCACCGACCGAGCCCGTCGTGTCGTCGTCCTGGCCCAAGAAGAGGCCAAGATGCTGAACCACAACTACATCGGCACCGAGCACATCCTGCTCGGCCTCATCCACGAGGGTGAGGGCGTCGCCGCCAAGGCGCTCGAGTCGCTGAACATCTCGCTCGACGCGGTGCGCGAGCAGGTGCAGGACATCATCGGCCAGGGCCAGCAGCCGCCGACCGGGCACATCCCGTTCACGCCGCGCGCCAAGAAGGTGCTCGAGCTGTCGCTGCGCGAAGCGCTGCAGCTCGGCCACAACTACATCGGCACGGAGCACATCCTGCTCGGCCTCATCCGCGAGGGCGAGGGCGTCGCCGCCCAGGTGCTCGTCAAGCTCGGCGCCGACCTCAACCGCGTGCGCCAGCAGGTCATCCAGCTCCTCTCGGGCTACCAGGGCAAGGAGCAGGTGCAGGTCGGCGCGAACGACCAGGTGCAGCCCGCCGGCGGCTCGCAGATCCTCGACCAGTTCGGCCGCAACCTCACGCAGGCCGCCCGCGAGTCCAAGCTCGACCCGGTGATCGGGCGCGAGAAGGAGATCGAGCGCGTCATGCAGATCCTGTCGCGCCGCTCCAAGAACAACCCCGTCCTCATCGGCGAGCCCGGCGTCGGCAAGACCGCCGTCGTCGAGGGCCTCGCCCAGGCGATCGTCAAGGGCGAAGTCCCCGAGACGCTCAAGGACAAGCAGCTCTACTCGCTCGACCTCGGCTCGCTCATCGCCGGTTCCCGCTACCGCGGCGACTTCGAGGAGCGCCTCAAGAAGGTCACCAAGGAGATCCGCACCCGCGGCGACATCATCGTCTTCATCGACGAGATCCACACGCTCGTCGGCGCGGGCGCCGCCGAGGGCGCGATCGACGCGGCCTCGATCCTGAAGCCCCTGCTCGCCCGCGGCGAGCTGCAGACCATCGGTGCGACGACGCTCGACGAGTACCGCAAGCACTTCGAGAAGGACGCCGCGCTCGAGCGCCGCTTCCAGCCGATCCAGGTCGCCGAGCCGAGCCTGCCCCACGCGATCAACATCCTGAAGGGGCTGCGCGACCGCTACGAGGCGCACCACAAGGTGTCGATCACCGACGGCGCGATCGTCGCCGCGGCGAACCTCGCCGACCGCTACATCTCAGACCGGTTCCTGCCGGACAAGGCGATCGACCTGATCGATGAGGCCGGCGCACGCCTGCGCCTGTCGATCCTGTCGAGCCCGCCCGAGCTGCGCGAGTTCGACGAGAAGATCGCCGTGGTCCGCGCCGCGAAGGAGACCGCGATCGAGGAGCAGGACTTCGAGAAGGCCGCGTCGCTGCGCGACGAGGAGAAGAACCTGCTCGGCGAGCGCCTCCGCCTCGAGAAGCAGTGGAAGTCGGGCGACGTCAAGACGACCGCCGTCGTCGACGAGGGCCTGATCGCCGAGGTGCTCGCGCAGGCCACCGGCATCCCGGTGTTCAAGCTCACGGAAGAGGAGTCGAGCCGACTCGTCTTCATGGAGAAGGCGCTGCACGAGCGCGTCATCGGCCAGGAGGACGCGATCGCCGCCCTCAGCCGCACGATCCGCCGCACGCGCGCGGGCCTCAAGGACCCCAAGCGCCCCTCCGGCTCGTTCATCTTCGCCGGCCCCACCGGCGTCGGAAAGACCGAGCTCGCCAAGGCGCTCGCCGAGTTCCTGTTCGACGACGAGGCGGCGATGATCTCGCTCGACATGTCGGAGTACGGCGAGAAGCACACCGTCTCGCGGCTCTTCGGCGCCCCTCCCGGGTTCGTCGGCTTCGAGGAGGGCGGCCAGCTCACCGAGAAGGTGCGGCGCAAGCCGTTCTCGGTCGTGCTCTTCGACGAGATCGAGAAGGCGCACCCCGACATCTTCAACTCGCTGCTGCAGATCCTCGAGGAAGGCCGCCTCACCGACGGCCAGGGTCGCGTCGTCGACTTCAAGAACACGGTCATCATCATGACGACCAACCTCGGCACGAAGGACATCTCGGGCGGCCCCGTCGGCTTCCAGATGGAGGGTGACTCGCGCACCGGGTACGACCTCATGCGCGCCAAGGTCAACGAGGAGCTGAAGAAGCACTTCAAGCCCGAGTTCCTGAACCGCGTCGACGACATCATCGTGTTCCCGCAGCTGTCGAAGGAGGAGCTCCTCCAGATCGTCGACCTGTTCATCAAGCGCCTGGGCGAGCGCATGCTCGACCGCGACATGACGATCGAGCTCGCGCAGCCCGCCAAGCTGCGGCTCATCGAGGTCGGGTTCGACCCGGCGCTCGGCGCCCGGCCGCTGCGCCGCGCGGTGCAGCGCGAGATCGAGGACCGCCTGTCGGAGAAGATCCTGCACGGCGAGCTCAACTCGGGCGACCACGTGAAGGTCGACTTCCAGGACGGCGAGTTCGTGTTCACCACGACGCAGCGCGCGCTGCCGGTCGGCATCGGCGTGAACGCCGGCGCCGCGCTCGGCACCGGGCCCGCGACGCCCGACCTGGCGGCCACCGCCGAATAACGCGTCACCTTCGAGGGGCGGATGCCGTGAGGCATCCGCCCCTCGTCGTGTGTGCGCTCGTCGTGTGTGCTCGCGTGCGTCTGCGCTCGGCGGCTACGCGGCGGGCAAGCGGACGTGCCGGATTCAGGAGATCGGAGGCTGCTCAGGACTCGATCGGCGATTCGGTCCTGAGCAGCCTCCGATCTCCTGAAACGAGAAGTCGGGCATGAGGTTGCGATCTCGTGACGACCTCCGCCTCGATGCGGGCTCCCCGTGCGCACCGACGTACGGTGGAACGCATGTTCGGCTCCTTCCCCGGTGGTACCTCGCGCAGCGCAGCGCCGAGTGGCGCACGCGGGTCGGCGGTCCGGGCGGAGCCCGCGCGCTCGGGGGCGGCGCGCGCGCTGCCGACCGTCGAGCGACTCCTCGACGACCTGGGTTCCACCTTCCTCGCGCCGCTCGGACCGATACCCGACCCGCACCGGCGGATCGGCGGGGTCGTCGTCTTCGACCCGTTCGACGACCAGGCGGTCCCCGACGGCGCCGTCGTGCTCGGCGTCGGCCTGTCGGGCGGTGCCGACCTGCGTGCGGTGCTCGAACGGATCGACGACGTCGGGGCATCCGCCGTCGTGCTGCGCGAGCCGGTCGCGCTCGACGACGAGACGTCGGCGCTCGCGCGGGATCGCGGCGTCGCGCTGCTCAGCCTGACGCGCGGCGCCTCGTGGGCGCAGCTCAGCGCGATGGTCGCGGCCCTGCTCACGGAGCCGGACGACGATCGCGTGCATGAGGCGATCGGCGGACTGCCGAGCGGCGACCTGTTCACGCTCGCCAACGCGATCGCCGCCCTCCTCGACGCCCCGATCACGATCGAGGACCGCAACTCCCGGGTGCTCGCCTTCTCGAGCCGACAGGACGAGGCCGATCCGTCGCGGATCGAGACCGTGCTCGAACGGCAGGTTCCCGAGCGGTACGCGCGGTTGCTCACCGAGGCCGGGGTCTTCAAGCAGCTGTACTCGAGCCCCGACCCGGTCTACGCGAACCTGACCTTCGACGGCACCGAGCTGAAGACCAGGTGCGCGATCGCGGTGCGAGCCGGCGGCGAGATCCTGGGGTCCATCTGGGCCGCGGTCCCCGAGGAGCTCAACGCGGAACGCACGGCGGCCCTGCGCGACGCGGCGAAGGTCGTCGCCCTGCACCTGCTGCGGCTGCGCGCCGGAGCCGACGTCGGGCGGCGCCTGCGCGCCGACCTGCTGAGCACGGCGCTCGAGGGTGCGGAGGGCGCCGCGTTCGCGCTCGAGCGCCTCGGACTGGATGCCTCGCCGGTCGTCGTGCTCGCCGCCGCCGTCGGCACGGGGGAGGGCGACGGCATCGACCGTGAGGGCGACCGTCAGGCGCAGGCGCAACGGATGGCGGATGCGGTCGCGATGCACCTCGCGGCCGTGCATCCGAAGGCGTCGGCGGCCCTGCTCGGCGGCACGATCTACGGCCTGCTTCCGGTCCGACCCGGTGACGAGGGCGAGGCGCAGGCCGCACGGCTCGCGAACGACTTCCTGGCCAGGATCGGCACGCGGACGCCCGTGCAGATCGGCATCGGCCGGGTCTCCAGCGGTCCGCAGGGCGTGATGCGATCGCGCGAGAGCGCCGAGCGCGCCCTGCGGGTCAGGCTCGAGCACGTCGGCGGTGCGGATGCCCGTTCCGCCGCCACCCGCTCCGCGGTCGCGCGGTTCAGCGAGGTCCACGTGGAGGCGCTCGTTCTTGAACTGCGCGATCGGGTCCGGGCCGGCGGCGAGCAGATGACCGGGCCGGTCGCGCGACTGCACGAGCACGACGTCGAGCACGACACTGCGTTCGTCGAGACGCTCCGGGCGTGGTTGGACCACCTCGGCGACGTCTCGGCCGCGGCCGACGCCCTCCACATCCACCCGAACACGTTCCGGTACCGGCTGAAGCGCCTCGCCGGGGTTGCGGAGATGGACCTCGCCGACCCGGAGGCACGGTTCGCGGCGCAGCTGCAGCTGCGGATCTTCCCGGAGCTCCGGGCGCGACGCCCCTGACGGGCAGGCATCCGACTGCGACTCCTGGGCGGCGGTACCCGCCGCCGGCGAGCTCAGGGCGCGAGCTCGACCAGTCCGACGCGGAACCGCTCGAGGCGCTCCGGGTCGACCTCGACGCCGAAGCCCGGGCCGGTCGGCACGTCGACGACGCCGTCGTGCATCCGGATCGGCTCGGTCGTGATGTCCTCGGCGTAGAAACGGTCGGACCCGGAGATGTCGCCCGGCAGCGTGAAGCCGGGCAGAGCGGCGAGGGCCGCGTTCGCCGCGCGGCCGACCCCGGTCTCGAGCATCCCGCCGCACCACACCGCGACCCCGTTCGCCCGCGCGATGTCGTGGATGCGGCGGGCTTCGAGGTAGCCGCCCACCCGGCCCGGCTTGATGTTGATCACCGACGCCGATCCGAGCGCGATCGCGTCGGCGGCGGCCTCGGCGGACACGATCGACTCGTCGAGGCAGATCGGCGTGTGCATGAGCTTCGCGAGCTGGGCGTGCTGGCGCAGGTCGGCCTCGCCGAGCGGCTGCTCGATCAGCAGCAGCCCGTAGTCGTCGAGCCGGCGCAGGTGCGCGGCATCCACCAGCGTGTACGCCGCGTTCGCATCGACCTGGAACGGGAGGTCGTCGCCGAACTCGCGTCGGACGGCCGCGACGTGCGCGACATCCGATCCGGGCTGGATCTTGAGCTTGATGCGCGCGTACCCCTGGTCGACGTAGCCGCCGACGACGCCGACGGTCGCGGCGACCGAGTCCTGGATGCCGACGGACACGCCCGAGGGCACCGTCTCGGCGACGGCGCCGAGGTACGAGGCGAACGAGCGGCCCTCGGCCCGCAACTGGGCGTCGAGCACGGCCATCTCGACCGAGGCCTTCGCCATCGGGTTGCCGACGATGCGGTGCAGGAGGTGGCCGACGGTCTCGGCGGTGAGGTCGCCGGCGGCGAAGAGCAGGGGAGCGAGCCATCGTTCGACGACGTCCGCCGCGCCGTCGAGGTACTCGGGCGAGTACACGGGGCGGTCCAGCGCGACGTTCTCGCCCCACCCGGTCACGACCGCGCCGTCGGCGGTCTCGAGCGTCGCCTCGACGAGGAAGCACCGCTTCGCGGTCTGGGTGCCGAACGAGGTCGTGAAGGGCGCGACGAGCGGCATCGCGAGGTGGTGGAGGCGGAGGCTGAGGAGCTTCATTCGGCGGTGGATCCTTCCATGGCGGCGGGGTTCGCTCGTCGCAGCACGTACCGGGATGACCGGGTGAACCCGGTGATCGCCCAGCCCGACCCCAGCAGGTCGAGGAACGCCGCACGGGTCTCGGTGCGCCAGCGACGTGCGGCGTCGGGATCGGCGCGGCGCAGGCGCTCGATGTCCTCCGGGACGGCGACGGTCGTCACGACAGCGGTGACGGCCGGTGCGACGTACGGCGTCGGCTCGCCGTCGAGGTCGGCGACGGCCGCCGTGACGGCGTCGAGGGGGAGTTCGACGCGGGTGGCCTCCGCACTGGGCGGTTCCTGCGCGAGGTCCCACCGGATGAGCACGCGATCCGAGTGCTGTCCGGCGTTGATCGCATCGGTCATCACCCCGTAGAAGTCCGGCAGGTATTCGAGCGCCGTCGCCCCGAGCCTGCGGAGGTTGAAGTACGCGTTGCGCGCGACGAGCGGATCGAAGGTCCACGTCATCTCGTCGATGCCGCGTTCGAGGCACCAGGCGCGTTGCGCGAGCTTGACCGCGCGGCCGCGGCCGGCCCCGACGGCCTCGGGCAGGAGTCCCACGATGTGGGAGTGGAACGGCGCCCCGGGCGGGCCGCAGAAGCCGACGGCAGCGCCGATCGGCGCGTCGCCGGCGGACACGAGGGCGACCAGGTTGCCCGCGTGCGCCATGGCGACGAGCAGGGCCGGGTCGATCATGCCGTCGTCCCGTCCCCAGATGTCCGAGAGCACGGACTCGACCTGCTCGGCGGCGGTGCGATCGTGCGCGTCGAGCATCCGGATGCCGGCGGCGGCGAGCGCCTCGTCCGCCATGCGTCGCGCCGGCCCGGCGAGCGACGCGGCGCCGTGGGCCCCGGTTCGGATGGCGTCGCCGGCCGCTCCGGTTGCCTCGCCGGTTCTATTGCCGGTTCTCTCGCCGGTCGGCGGGTGGCCGGGGGTCACGAGGTCGCCCAGGGTGGCGGCGTCGTTCGCCGTCGGGCGCGCGGTCGTGTGCATAGGGACAGCATCCACGGCCCGCCCATCCGCCGCGCTGTGCGATCGCACGAACACGACCACCGAACGTCGTCCGTTCCGACGAACGAGCGGTGTCGCGCGACTCGTACCGTCGTGCCATGGCGAACCCCACCGCACCCACCGCCCCGCTCGCGACGGCCGAAGGCATCCGCGAGTGGCTGGAGGCCGAGCTCCCGCGCCTCATCGAATCGCACGGCGTCCCCGCCGCTGCCGCCGGCGTCCTGGTCGACGGCGAGGTCGTCGGCCACGCCACGGGCGTGCTGCACCTCGGCACCGGCGTCGAGGCCACCGACGACGCGCTCTTCCAGATCGGCTCCATCACCAAGGTCTGGACGGCGACCCTCGTCATGCAGCTCGTCGACGACGGCCTGCTCGACCTCGACGTGCCCATCCGCACCTACCTGCCCGAGTTCCGCATCGCCGACGAGGATGCCGCTGCCGTCATCACCGCCCGGCACCTCCTGTCGCACCAGGCGGGCTTCGAGGGCGACCTGTTCACCGACACCGGCCGTGGCGACGACTGCGTCGAGAAGTACGTCGCGACCCTCGCGGACACCCCGCAGCTGTTCGAGCCAGGCACGCAGTTCTCGTACAACAACGCCGGATACGTCGTGCTCGGCCGGCTCGTCGAGGTGCTGCGCGACGGCGCCTACGACGACGTGCTCACCGAGCGGCTCCTCCGGCCGCTCGGCCTCGCGCATGCAGCCCCCGGTCCGTACGAGGCGATCATGCACCGCGTCGCGCAGGGCCACCTCCCCGGCCCCGAGGGCGTCCTCGTCCCGGCGCCGATCTGGTCGCTGGTCCGCTCCAACGGCCCCGCCGGATCGACGCTCGCCATGCGCGTCGCCGACCTGCTCGCGTTCGCGCGCATGCACGCGTCGGGCGGCCTCGCCGCCGACGGCACGCGCGTGCTCTCCGAGGCATCCGTCGCCGCCATGCAGGAGGTCCAGGTCGGCGTCCCCGACATCGGCCTCATGGGCGAGTCGTGGGGGCTCGGCTGGGAGCTCGACCCGACCCCCGCCGGCCCGATGATCTCGCACGACGGCAGCACGATCGGCCAGAACGCGTTCCTGCGGGTGCTGCCCGAGGCCGGCGTCGCGGTCGCCCTGCTCACGAACGGCGGCGACGTCATGTCGATCTCGCGCGAGCTCTTCGAATCGCTCTTCGCGCGGCTCACCGGCGGCGACGTGCTGCGCGCGCCGCAGACGCCGGCCGACGCGGAGGCGGTGCTCGACGAGGTCGCGGCGGCACGATTCGTCGGCACCTACTCGGCGTCCGTCATGGACGTGGTCGTCACCGTCGACGAGGAGGGACGGCTCTGGGCCCAGGACGTGGGCAAGGGCGAGTTCGCCTCGCTCGTGTCGGCGGCGCCGCCCGCACGGGTCGTCCCGCACGGCGACGGGTCGCTCATCACGACCGAGCAGAAGATGGGCACCCACTGGATCTACGTGTTCCTCGGCGACGACGGGCAGGGGCGCGCGGCGTTCCTGCACACCGGTCGGGCGATGCCCCGCGCGACCGCCTGAGCACGAGCACGAGCACCCCACAGCACCGTCCACGAACCCCCCCCCCCGCACCGCACCGCACCGCACCGCTCTGCCCCGCACCGTACCGCTCTGCCCCGCACCGTACCGTCCCATCCTGCATCGCGCGGCCCGCACCGCGCACCGACCCCGAAGGATCCGCATGAACCTCAGCGACCTCCCACGCGGCCGCCGCGGCGCCGCACTGATCGGCCTCCCGCTCGTCGGCGTGCTCGCGCTCGCCGGCTGCTCGGGCGGCGGGTCGAACGCCGACTCCGACTCCGCGGCCGGCGGCTCGTTCGTCTACGCCATCGCGACCGACGTCGGATCGCTCGACCCGCACCTCGGCGCGACGAGCGCCGCGTTCGCCGCCTCGAAGTTCGCGTACGACTCGCTCGTCAACCTCGACGCCGACGGCGTGCTCTCGACGGGCCTCGCGTCGGAGTGGGCGGTCGACGGCACGACCGTGTCGTTCACCCTCCGCGACGACGTCACCTGCGCCGACGGCACCCCGTTCACCGCGTCGACCGCGAAGGGCAACATCGACTTCATCGCCGACCCCGAGAACGCGAGCCCGCTGCTGGGCGCCTTCGTCCCGGCGGGCGTGACGGCCGAGGCCGACGACGAGGCCGGCACGCTCACCCTGACGCTCGCCGCGCCCGCGCCGTTCGTGGTCGAGGGGCTCGCGCAGGTCGCGATGGTCTGCGACGCCGGCCTGGCCGACCGCTCGACCCTCGTCGAGGGCACCGACGGCACCGGGCCGTACACGGTCGCCGAGGTCGCCTCGAACGACCACTACAGTTACGAGGTCCGCGACGGCTACGCGTGGGGTCCCGACGGTGCCACGACCGACGAGCCCGGCATGCCCGCGTCGGTCGAACTCCGCGTCGTGCCCAACGAGACCACGGCGGCGAACCTCCTGCTGTCGGGCGACGTCAACGCGGCCCTGGTCATCGGGCCGGACGCCGAGCGACTGGCCGGCAAGGAGGCGTTCGACAGCCAGGCCATCACGGGCGAGACCTGGTTCAACCAGGCCGCAGGCCGCGTCACGGCCGATCTCGCCGTGCGCACGGCGCTCGCCCAGGCGCTCGACCTCGACGAACTCGCGAACGTGATCACGTCGGGCACCGGCGTCCGTGCCACGCAGCTCGCGGTCGCGGCACCCGCCGCGTGCGTCGGCGGCGACTTCACCTCGGCACTCCCCGAGTCGGGGGCGGACCAGGCGGCCGCCACGCTCGAGGCCGCAGGCTGGGCCAAGTCCGGCGACGGCTGGTCGAAGGACGGCGCCCCGCTGGCCGTCACGTTCATCCACGACTCCGCGCTCGGCACCGGCGGTGCCGCCGCGGCCGAGCTGGCGGTCGCGGCATGGACCGAGCTGGGCGTCCAGGTCGACGCGTCGACCATGCCCACCGACGAGGTGTCGGGCGTCATGTTCGGCGGCGGCGACTGGGACCTCATCTGGGAGCCCCTCAACGTGAACACCCCCGATCAGCTGCTCGGCTTCCTCACGGGCCCGACCCCGGCCGACGGCGGCGTGAACTTCGCGTCGATCGCGAACGCCGACTACGAGGCGACCGCGACGGCGGCGATGGGCCTCGTCGGCACCGACAGCTGCGACACCTGGTTCGAGGCCGAGCAGGCGCTCGTGGGCAACGTCGACGTCCTGCCCTTCGCGAGCAACGTGCTCACGGTGTTCGGGAACGGCGCCGAGTTCACCGGCTCCGACTCGATCGAGCCGACGAGCATCCGCCTCCAGCAGTGATGCCTCCCGGGCGCCTCGGACCTGTGACCGAGGCGCCCGGGACCTGTTCCACCCCCACCGAACGACGGAAGCGACGGACCGACCGTGACGATCAGCCAGACGGCCGCCGACACCACGACCGCGCCGCCCGGCGCGGCCGCAGGCGCGCCGGGCGGTTCCGGCGCGCCCGGCACATTCCGCCGGATGTCGCAGAACCGATGGGTGCGGTTCGGCGTGCGGCGCGGCGGCCGACTGCTGCTGTCGCTCTGGGTGCTCGTCACGGCCGCGTTCGCCATGATCCACCTCGTGCCCGGCGACCCCATCCGCGGCGCGCTCGGCCCCAAGGCCACGCCGGAGCTCATCGAGCAGACCCGCGCCAACCTCGGCTTCGACGCCCCGCTCTGGCAGCAGTACCTCGACTTCATCGCCGGGATCTTCACGGGCGACCTCGGGATGTCGATCCAGTACCGCCTGCCGGTCGCCGACATCATCGCCGACCGGCTTCCCGCGACGCTGGCGCTCGGTGTCGCCGGGTTCGTCGTCGCGGTGGTCGTCTCGATCCCGCTCGGCGCCGTCGTGGCGGTCGCGACGCGTCGGGGGCGCCGCCGGTTCCTCGAGGCCGGCTTCGCGGGATCGAGCATCGTGCTCGCGACCATTCCCGACTTCCTCCTCGGCGTCGCGCTCGTCTGGGTCTTCGGCGTCAGCCTGCAGTGGCTGCCGGTGGCCGGCATGGACGGGGTCGACAGTTTCGTGCTGCCGGTCATCGCGCTCGCCGTCGGCCCCGCGATGGTGCTCGCCCGGATCGTGCGGGTCGAACTCCTCGGCGTGCTCGACACCGACCACGTGCGCACCGCCCGGGCCAAGCGGCTGCCGCCGGCCCGGGTGGTGTGGCGGCACGCCCTGCCCAACGCGGTGACCGCGTCGCTGACGCTCGGCGGGCTGCTCCTCGGGGCGATGGTGGCGAGCACCGTGCTCGTCGAGAACGTGTTCGCCTGGCCGGGCATCGGGTCCACGGTGACCGGGTCGATCCTCTCGAAGGACTACCAGCTCGTGCAGGGCATCGTGCTCGTGTACGGGATCGGCGTGCTGCTGGCCAACACGGCGGTCGACGTCGCGCTCGCGGTGCTCGACCCGCGGACCTCGACCCTCGACGGGAAGGGAGCCCGCTGATGCGCGCGATGCAGGTGCTTCGCACGGCGGTCGGTCTCGCCGCGGCGGTCCTGCTGGGCCTCGTGCTGGCGGTCGCGATCGTCGCCCCGATCCTCTGGGGTGCCGCGGCCGACGTCACCGACACCTCGAACATCAACGCCGGGCCCTCGGCGGAGCATCCGATCGGCACCGATGCCCTCGGTCGCGACCTGCTGCTGCGCACGTTGGTCGCGACCCGCCTCACGGTGCTGCTCGCGCTCGGCGCGACCGCGATCGCCCTCGTCATCGGCCTCGTGCTCGGTTCCGCCCCGATCCTGCTCGGTCCGCGGCTCGGACGCCCGGTCGTGGCCGCCGTCGACATCGCCGTCGCGTTCCCGGGGATCCTGCTCGCGCTGTTCCTCGCGACCGTGCTCGGCGTCGGCGAGTTCGCGGCGATGTTCGCGATCGGCATCGCGGGCGCCCCGAGCTTCGCACGGTTCTGCCAGACGCTGATCGCCGGGGTCTCGCAGCGCGACTTCGTCGCGGCCGCGCGGATCGCGGGCCAGGGCCGGGTCCGGATCCTGGTGCGCCACGTGCTGCCCAACGTCGCCGAGCCGTTGATCGTGAACGCGACGATCGCCGCCGGCGGCATGCTGCTGGCCTTCGCGGGCCTGTCGTTCCTCGGCCTCGGGGTGCAGCCGCCGGCGTACGACTGGGGGCGGCTCATGATGGAGGGCCTCGGCCGTATCTACCTCAACCCGCTGGCCGCCCTCGCCCCCGGGATCGCCGTCGTGATCGCCGGCCTCGCGTTCAACCTGACCGGCGAGGCGCTCGCCAAGGTGTACTCGGTCTCCGCGCTGCCGGGGACGCTGCTCGGGCTCGGCGTCAGGCGACGCCGGGCGACGCCGGCCGGGGCGACGGCCCACGCGAAGGCCCAGTCGCAGGCGTCGTCGCCGGAGCCCACCCGCTCGGCCGGAACCGAGTGGGAGGGCGCGCGCGCCGACGACGCCGTGCTCGACGTGCGGGGCCTCCGGGCCGTCGTCCCCGGACCCGCGGGCGAGGTCGCCCCGGTGCGGGGTATCGACCTGCGGATCGGGGAACGCGAGTCGGTCGGCATCGTCGGCGAGTCCGGCTCGGGCAAGTCGCTGACGGCACTCGCGATCGCGCAGCTCGTCGAGGCGCCCCTGCGGGTCGAGGCGGAGCGGCTCGACTTCCTCGGCGTCGACCTCCGGCGGACGCCCGCGTCGCCGTCGGCTGCCGCCGAGCGTCGTCGCCTGCTCGGGACGTCGCTCGCGATGGTGTTCCAGGACCCGATGACCTCGTTCAACCCGACGATCCGGATGGGCGACCAGCTCGCCGAGGTGTCGCGATTCCACGGCGGGATGTCGCGACGGGAGGCCGCAGCGCACGCCGTCGACCGGCTCGGCGCGGTGAGCATCCCCGACCCCGCACGCCGTGCGAAGCAGTACCCCCACGAGTTCTCGGGCGGCATGCGCCAGCGGGCCATGATCGCGATGGGCGTGATGGCGCAGCCGAAGCTCGTGATCGCCGACGAGCCGACGACCGCGCTCGACGTGACGGTGCAGCAGCAGGTGCTCGAGCTGCTCGGCCGGGTCCGCGACGAGAACGGGGCGGCGATCCTGATGATCAGCCACGACATCGCCGTCGTGCGCGAGGTGTGCGACCGGATCCTGGTCATGTACGCCGGACGCGTCGTCGAGGAGATCGCGTCCGACCGGATCGCCGAGGACGCGGCGCATCCGTACACCCGGGCGCTCATCGCCGCCGTGCCCGACATGGACACCGATCGCGGGCTTCCGCTCGCGACGATCCCGGGGCGCCCGGTCGACCCCTCGCGGGTGCCGACCGGGTGCGCGTTCGCCGCCCGCTGCCCGTTCGCGACCGCCCGCTGCCTCGAGGAGGACCCGACCCTGCGCGAGACGGCGCCGGGCCAGCGCGTCGCGTGCTGGAACCCGGTCGCCGCCGCCGACATCGCCGCCGTCGCATCCGACGGGGCCGAGGCAGCCGACCCGGCCGTCGCATCCGACCCGGCCGTCGCATCCGACCCGACCGAGGCATCCGACCCGACCGAGGCATCCGACGGGGCCGAGGCATCCGACGAGAGGATGGTGCGCCGATGAGCGAGCTGCGCATCGAGGACCTCGTCGTGCGCTACGGCCATGGTGCCCACGCGCACCTCGCGGTCGACGGCGTCAGCCTCACCGTGCCGCACGGCGAGATCGTGGGCCTGGTGGGGGAGTCGGGCTCCGGCAAGTCCACGATCGCCCGCGCGGTGGTCGGCCTCGCCCCGACGGCGGGCGGACGCATCCTGCTCGACGGCGTGGACCTGCCGCGCCACGGTCGTCGCCCGGTGCAGATGGTGTTCCAGGACCCGCAGTCGTCGCTCGACCCCCGCATGAGCATCGGCGCGACGATCGCCGAGTCGCTCCCGCGGGACGTGCCGCGCTCCGAGCGGCGCGCCGAGATCGAACGGCTCCTCGAACTGGTGCACCTCGACCCGTCGCGTCGCGACGCCCGGCCCGGCGAACTGTCGGGCGGCCAGCGCCAGCGGGTCGCGATCGCGCGCGCCCTCGCGGCGCGGCCCGACGTGATCGTGGCCGACGAGATCACCTCGGCGCTCGACGTCTCCGTGCAGGGCGCGGTGCTGAACCTCGTGCGCGAGCTGCAGCGCGAGCTCGGCCTGTCGATGCTCTTCATCTCGCACAACCTGGCCGTCGTCAGGTACGTCGCCTCGTCGGTCGCCGTCATGCGCGACGGCCGCATCGTCGAGCACGGCCCGGCCGGGTCCGTGCTCGAGTCCCCCGACCACCCGTACACCCGCGAGCTGCTCGCCGCGGTCCCCGATCCGATCAGGAGCCCAGCATGACCGACACCGTCACCGTCAGCACCACGGCCGCCGACGAGGCGCCCGCGACCCAGCCCACCGACGCGACCCCGCCGATCGACGCGGCGCACTGGGAGCGGCGCCTCGCCGAGCTCGCCGCACGCCACGGCGTGCCCGGCGCGCAGCTGGGCATCCTGCGCCTGGGCGCCGACGGCGAGCCCGACGAACTCGTCACCGCCGTGCACGGCTACCTGCACGTGCCGGCGAAGATCCCGGTGTCGCCCGAGGCCGTGTTCCAGATCGGCTCGATCTCCAAGGTGTGGACGGCGACCGTCGTCATGCAGCTCGTCGACGAGGGGCTCGTCACGCTCGACACCCCGGTCATCGAGGTGCTGCCCGACTTCGAGCTCGCCGACATGGACGTCGCGCGTGCCGTGACGCTGCGGCACCTGCTCGCGCACACGAGCGGCATCGACGGCGACGTGTTCACCGACACCGGCCGCGGCGACGACAACCTCGAGAAGTACGTCGCGCTCCTCAAGGAGCAGACGCAGAACCACCCCATCGGCGAGACCTGGTCGTACTGCAACGCCGGCTTCTCGCTGGCCGGCCGCGTGATCGAGGTGCTCACCGGCAAGACGTGGGATGCCGCGATGCGCGAACGCCTCTACACGCCGCTGGGCCTGCGGGCCACGGGCACCCTGCCCGAGGAGGCGCTGCTGCACCCCGCCGCGGTCGGGCACGTCGACGGGCCCGACGGCGAGCCGCAGGTCGTGCCCGTCTGGAGCCTGCCGCGCCCGCTCGGCCCCGCCGGCCTCATCACCTGCCCCGTCTCCGACCTGCTGTCGTTCGCGCGGATGCACCTGGCCGGCGGGCTCGCAGCCGACGGCACGCGCGTGCTCTCCGAGGCATCCGTCGCGGAGATGGCGTCGAAGCAGGCCGAACTGCCCGACCCGTACACCCTGGGCGACTCGTGGGGCGTCGGCTGGATCCGGTTCGATTGGAACGGGCACCGACTGCTCGGGCACGACGGCAACACGATCGGCCAGGCCGCGTTCCTGCGGGTGCTGCCCGAGCAGGGCTTCGCCGTCGCGCTGCTGACGAACGGCGGCCACACGCGCGACCTCCACATGGACCTGTACCGCGAGATCTTCGCCGAGCTCGCCGGCGTCGAGATGGCCGCCCAGCTCGAACCGGTCGAGGGCTTCGAGGGCGACATCGCGCCGCACGTCGGCGTCTACGGCCGCGCGTCGGTGCGCATCGAGGTCTCCGCGGGCGAGGGCGACGCCCCGCCGGTGCTCCGGATGACGCCGCTGGGGCTGCTCGCCGAACTCGAGGAGGACCCGGGCACGGACTACCCGCTGCACCCGGTCGCCGAGAACCTCTGGGTCACCCGCGCGGCCGGCACCGAGACATGGATGGCGGTCACGTTCTACGAACTCGACGGCGGCCGCAGGTACGTGCACCTCGGTGCCCGTGCGACCCCGAGACTGGACGCATGACCGATGTGCTGCTGACCGGGGGCCGGGTCGTCGACCCGGCCTCCGGGTTCGACGGGATCGCCGACGTGTTCATCCGCGACGGTTCCGTCGCGGAGATCCGGCCGAGGGCGTCATCGGATGCCGTGGGCGCAGTGCCCGAGGCATCCTCCGGCGTCACCGTCGTCGACGTGACCGGCAAGGTCGTCGGCCCGGGCTTCGTCGACCTGCACAGCCACGTGCACTCGATCGCGGGCCAGCGGCTCCAGGCGATGGACGGCGTCACCACGGCCCTCGACCTCGAGATGGGCCTGATGCCCGTCGACCGCGCGTACGCGCGCGCCGCGGAGGAGGGCCGACCGCTCAACTACGGCTTCTCGGCCTCGTGGACGATGGCCCGCGCCGCCGTGCTGTCGGGACGCACGAGCGATGCCGACCCGTTCGGCGACCTCGACATCCTGAACGACCGCGCGTGGCTCGGCGACTCGTCGCCCGCGCAGCTCAGCCGCTGGATCGGACTCCTCGAGGAGGAACTCGCGCAGGGGGCGCTCGGCATCGGCGTGCTCATGGGGTACGCGCCGCGCACCGACCCTGAGGAGTTCCGTGCGGTCGCGAGGCTCGCGGCATCCGCCGGTGCCCCGACGTTCACGCACGTCCGCGAGATCGTCGAGGCCGACCCGACCACGCCCATCGACGGGACCCTCGAGGTCGCGCGCTCGGCCATGGAGTTCGGCGGCACCGCCCACCACTGCCACGTCAACAGCACGTCGCGCCGCCACGTCGACCGCACGCTCGGCACCATCGAGGCGGCGCGGGCCGGCGGCGCCGGCATCACCGTCGAGGCGTACCCGTACGGCGCGGGCTCGACGGGGATCGGGGCGGCGTTCCTCGCGCCCGAGGCGCTGCCGGCGTGGGACCTGCGGCCGCAGAACCTGGTCGTCGTCGACACGCAGGAGCGCATCGCCGACGAGGCCCGGCTGCGGCACCTGCGCGAGACCCAGCCGGGAGCGCTCGTCATCGTCGAGTTCCTCGACGAGCGCGACGAACGCGACGCCGCCCTGCTCCGGCAGTCGCTCGCCTTCCCCGACAGCATCGTCGCCTCCGACGCGATGCACGTCACGTGGCCAGACGGTTCGACCGACACCGCCCAGTGGCCGCTGCCGCCGGGCGGACAGACCCACCCCCGCACCGCCGGCACGTTCGCGCGGTCGCTGCGGATGATGGTTCGCGAGCACGGGCTGTGGACCTGGATGGAGGCGTTCCGCCGCTGCAGCCACCTGCCGGCGCGCATCCTCGACGGCATCGCGCCGGGCGCGACCCGCAAGGGCCGGCTGTCACCGGGCGCCGACGCCGACCTCGTGGTCATCGATCCGGCCCGGATCACCGACCGCGCGACCTACCTGGACTCGACCCGACCCTCGCAGGGCGTCGAGCACCTGCTCGTCAACGGGGTCTTCGTCGTGCGCGACGGGGATATCGTCGAAGGGTCGTTCCCCGGACGTGGACTGCGAGGCGAACCGCGATGACGCATCAACTCCTGGCCTGGGCCGAGTCGGTCCTTCCCGACCTGCTCGCCGACCTCGAAGCGGTCGTGCGCGTCGAATCACCGTCGGCCGACCACGACGCGGTCGCCCGCTCGGCCGACGTGGTCGCCGAGGTCGGCGAACGACGCCTCGGCTTCGCCCCCGAGCGCATCGTCGTCGACGGGAGCACCCACCTGCGCTGGCACCTCGGATCACCCGAACCGGATGCCCCGCGCGTGCTCCTGCTCGCGCACCACGACACGGTGTGGCCGATCGGGTCGCTGGAGACGCATCCGTTCTCGATCCAGGACGGCGTGATCCGCGGCCCGGGCTGCTTCGACATGCTCACCGGGCTCGTCATGGCCGTGCACGCGGCGGCCCACCTCGGGCACCTGTCCGACGCGGCCGTCACGCTCCTGGTGACCGGCGACGAGGAGCTCGGCTCGCACTCGTCGCGTGCGTTGATCGAGCAGGAGGCGGAGGGATGCGTCGCCGCGCTCGTGCTCGAGGCCAGCGGCGACGGCGGTGCGCTGAAGATCGGCCGCAAGGGCGTCTCGCACTACCGCGTCGACATCACCGGCCGGGCCGCGCACGCCGGCCTCGAACCCGAGAAGGGCGTGAACGCGACGGTCGAACTCGCGCACCAGGTCGGCGTGGTCGTCGGATTCGCGGATGCCTCGGAGGGGACCTCGGTCACGCCGACCGTCGCCCACGGCGGCACGACGCCGAACACGGTGCCCGCGAGTGCGTCGTTCGTCGTCGACGTGCGCGCGCTCACCGCCTCCGAGCAGGAGCGGGTCGATGCGGCGTTCCGCTCGCTCGTCCCGGTCACCGGCGCCCGCATCGCCGTGCACGGCGGCATCAACCGGCCGCCGCTCGAGGTCAGCGCGGCCGAGGCGCTGTGGCGGCGCGCGCAGGCCGTCGCCGACGACCTCGGGCTCGAGTTGCCCGAGGCGATCGTCGTCGGCGGCGCCTCCGACGGGAACTTCACGGCGGGCATCGGCGTGCCGACCCTCGACGGACTGGGAGCCGTCGGCGGCGGCGCGCACGCCGACACCGAGCACGTGATGGTCGCGGACATCCCCGCGCGCACCGCGCTGCTGGTCGGGCTCATGCGGGAACTGCTCGGACGGTGACGGCATCCGATCGCCCTACGATGAACGGATGACCGGATTCCAGGTGCGCCGGGCGCGCACGAGCGACGTGGTGCAGATCGTCGACCTCGTGGAGCCGCTGGTCCAGCGACGAATCCTGCTCGGCAAGGAGCGCGTCGACCTGTACGGCGCGCTGCAGGAGTTCCACGTCGCCGAGGCATCCGACGGATCGCTCATCGGCTGCGGCGCGCTGCACGTCATGTGGGAGGACCTCGGCGAGGTGCGCACGCTCGCCGTGTCCGACGGATGGCTCGGCCACGGCGTCGGCCACGCGCTGCTCGACGCGCTCGAGACGCAGGCGCGAGAGCTCGGGCTCAGCCGGCTGTTCTGCCTCACGTTCGAGGTCGACTTCTTCGGCCGCCACGGGTTCGAGGACATGGGTGCAGAGACCGTCGACCCGGTCGTGTACGCCGAACTCGTGCGCTCGCACGACGAGGGTGTCGCGGAGTTCCTCGACCTGGCCCGCGTCAAGCAGAACACCCTCGGCAACACGAGGATGCTGAAACTGCTCTGAGCATCGCCCGGCGCGCCGTGGCGGTGCGCCGGCTGCGGCATCCCGCGGCCGTACCCTGTGCGCATGTCGACGAACCGCACCCCGAACGGGCGTCTCTCGCCCGCGGTGTACCGTCGCCGGCGCCTCGTCGTGCTGCTCGGCCTGGTCGCGGTCATCGCTGCGGTCGTGCTGATCTTCGTGCGGCCCGGTGCCAGCCAGGGGTCGGATGCCTCGGGCAAGACGCCCGCCACCGCACCGGCATCGGATGCCCCCTCGACCGAGGCCGCCGAAGCGCCCACCACGGTCATCCCCACCGAACCCGTCGCCGCCGACGGAGACGCCTGCACGGCGTCGCAGGTGCAGGTCGAGGCCGTGACCGACAAGACGCAGTACGGCGAGGGCGAGCAGCCGAACCTCTCGGTGACCCTCACGAACACCGGCAAGAACGCGTGCGTCATGAACGCCGGAACCAAGGCGCAGGTGTTCGTCGTCAAGAGCGGTGAAGAGACGTACTGGACGTCGACCGACTGCCAGGTCGACGCCATCGACGCCGAGGTGCTGCTTACGCCGGGCACGCCGGTGTCGTCGAGCGTTCCGATCATCTGGGACCGCACCCGATCGGCGCCCGACACCTGCGGCGGCGCACGCGAGACCGTGCCGTCGGGCGGAGCGTCGTACCACCTGTTCGTCACCGTCGACGGGCGCGAGCAGGTGGAGTCCAAGCAGTTCATGCTGTACTGACGGGCGCGCGGGCGCCGATGCGTCGGGCCGTGTCGTGGGGCCGTGTCGTGGGGCCGTGTCGCGGGGCCGCCCGGCGGCTGCGTCGTCGCGCCCGGCGGATAGGCTGGATCGCATGGCAGGCAAGGCGCGCAAGAAGTCCGGCGAACCCGTCGAGTTCCGGTCGCAGGCACTCGCCGAAGCCCTCGAGAAGCAGGACATGGCCGCCGTCGCCCTCGCGCTGCGCAACGGCAACACGGTCGTTCCGCTGATCAAGCCCGGCCCGCGCGACAAGCCGCTCGACAGCGGCGAGGTGTGGACCTACCGGGACCCGAACACGGGCGAGGTCGCGCTGCTGCTGTTCAGCGACGCCGCGAACAAGCCCGCGAACCTGCCGCCGGCCGTCGGCCTGCAGAGCCCGGCGTGGCTGCGCACGTTCCTCAAGCGGTACGAATCGACGATCACGACGGTGTTCCTCGACATCGCGGGTCCGCATCCGATGCAGGCGCCGCCGGCCGAGCTGCTGCGCGTGCTCGACGCCTGAGCGGGCCGAGGCGAGTCAGCGCGCCGGCCTCAGAACGCCGCGTCGAGCTCCCGCTCGCGGGGGCTCGCCGAGGCGATCATCGCCTGCTCGACGGCCGCGCGCACGCTTCCGGCCTCGACGTCGACGATCGTGCGGTAGCCGAGCCGTCCGGCCTCCGCCGTGCGCTGGCGGGCCGCGGTCACGGGGCGCACCTCGCCCGCGAGGCTGATCTCGCCGAACGCGGCGAGGTCGTGCGGGACGGCCCGGTCTCGAACCGCTGAGGCGATCGCGATGGCGATGGCGAGGTCGGCGCCGGGCTCGGCGAGCCGAACACCGCCGACGGTCGAGACGTAGACGTCGAACTCGCCCAGCCGACGCAGGCCCGCCCGCCGTTCGAGCACGGCGAGGATCATCGCGACGCGAGCGGGATCGACGCCGTTGACCACCCGGCGCGGTTGCGGCGCCTTGGTCTCGACGACGAGCGCCTGCACCTCGACCGGCAGTGCACGCCGGCCCTCGAGCGCGACGGTGACGCACGTGCCGCTGACCGCAGCCCGCGACCGACTGAGGAACAGCCCCGATGGGTCGGCGACCTCGCTGATGCCGTCGCCGGTCATCTCGAAGCACCCGACCTCGTCGGTGGGCCCGAACCGGTTCTTCAGCGCGCGCACGAATCGCAGCGACGTCTGCCGGTCGCCCTCGAAGTGGCACACCACGTCGACGAGGTGCTCGAGCAGGCGCGGCCCCGCGATCGAGCCGTCCTTCGTGACGTGGCCGACGATGAGCACCGGGAGGTTGCGCTCCTTCGCGACTCGGATGAGGCTGGACGCCACCTCGCGGACCTGGCTCGGTTGCCCGGGCAGGCCGTCGGAGAGCGAGCTGGCGACGGTCTGCACGGAGTCGACGATGAGCAGCTGCGGCGAGACCTCGTCGACGTGGCCGAGGATCGTCGCGAGGTCGCTCTCGCTCGCGAGGTACAGGTCGGGGGAGAGGGCGCCCGTGCGGTCGGCCCGCAGGCGCACCTGCGCGGCCGACTCCTCGGCGCTGACGTAGAGCACGCGCCGCCCCGACGACGCGATGCGCGACGCGACCTCGAGCAGCAGCGTCGACTTGCCGACGCCCGGCTCGCCCGACAGCAGGATCGCCGCGCCCGCGACGACGCCGCCGCCGAGCACGCGATCGAACTCGCCGATGCCGGTCGGCCGGTGCGCGGTCTGCTCGACCTCGACCTCGGCGATCGGTCGAGCGCGGCGCTCGCCCATCGGCACGATCGCGGTCGGCACGCGCGTCGCGGCGGCGGGAGCCCCGGACTCGACGACCGTGCCCCACTGCTGGCACTCGCCGCAGCGACCCACCCACTTGACGGTCGTCCACCCGCACTCGCTGCAACGGAAGGAGGATGCGGGTCTGGCCATGCGGCGAGACTAGCCGGGGCCGCCGACACCGGCGGGAGGCGCCGCGGCGGGGCATCCGCTCGCTCCGCTCGATTTGGCCGGACGCAACGCGCCGTCTACACTCGATCCCGGTGACGTGTCCGAGCGGCCGAAGGTGCAACTCTCGAAAAGTTGTGTAGGGTAACCCCCTACCGTGGGTTCAAATCCCACCGTCACCGCCACGAAACACCAGATGAGCCCCGCTTTCGAGCGGGGCTCATCTGCGTTCGCGGTGAGTGCGCGGCCGTGTCCCGCTGCCCGATCGGGCAGGCCCGGTGCCCGATCGTCGGGTCGCCCGCGGCTGCGGCTGCGACCGTCGCAGCGCACGATGTCCGCATGGGTCTGGCGCACCATCAGGGCTCGCGAGACGAGCAGTTCGACGGCGACCTGCGAGCGCATCAGCGAACCGGGGCGGTCGACGGCGCCGGTGCTGCGGCGCGCGAGTCGGATGCCGCTCCCTCCGACGTCGGCTCCGTCCGAGCTACCCGCGGCGGGCTCGCGGTGATCGCACCCGCCGCCGCCCGTCCCATGGTCCAGCGGCTCCAGCGCACGGCGGGCAACCGTGCCGCGTCGACCCTCGTCGTGTCGCGCCAGTCGGTCGAAGAGGAGCCTGCGGGCCCGGGCTCGCTCGGGCAGGCGCCGTCGGAGGCGGGGCCGCAGCAGCTGCCGCAGGCCGGAACCCAGGCTCCCGGGCAGGCCGCGGGCGGAGGCCCCGCGGGCGGCGGAGCGCCACCACGACCGATGCTCAAGCGCGGCTCGGTCGGTCCGTCTGTCGGCGAGCTCCAGACGAAGCTGAACGACCGCGGCGCGAATCCGCCGTTGGCCGTCGACGGCATCTTCGGTCCGCTCACGGATGCCGCGGTGCGCGCGTTCCAGACGCAGAACCAGCTCCAGCCCGACGGCATCGTCGGCCCGCTCACCTGGGGTGCACTCGACGCCGGCCCGGGCCCCGAACCGGAGCCCGAGCCCGAGCCGGAGCCGGAGCCCGAGGCCGACCCGCTCGAGGGCATCTGCACGATCGAGGGCCACGGGTCGAGCGACGCCGCGGTCGCGCAAGCGCGGACGCAGGCGATCGAGCTGTACGGGAGCATCGCCCCAGAGAACCGCACGCGCATGGAGGCCGACCCGATCACGATCGACGTGATCCCCCACGACAAGAAGCTCACCGACCTGGCGCCGTATGCGCACCTCCAGGGCACGCAGACGTTCGACGGCCGCATCTGGGACGATGTGCGCGGCATCCAGACCGAGGTGAACGGCGTGCGCCGCGTCGCGATCGCCGAGGAGGACCTCACCAGCGTCCCGGGCAAGGCGCCGGGGTACGGGCCCGGGTTCCTCGCGGCGCACGAGGGCGGACACGGCCTGCAGTTCTCGGCGCTCACGCCCGCGCAGGTCACGCAGCTCGCCGCACTCCACACCGCGCGGCTCGGGTCGAGCGGGCCGATCACGCAGACGACGCCCGCCGGGCCCGCGACCGACATGTGGCTCGACCCGGCCTGGTACTCGGCGGCGAACAAGGAGGAGTACTTCGCGAACTCCGTCGCCGCGTACCTCGGGCATCCCTACTCCACCGACGAGGCGACCGTCGCGAAGTACAATCAGGCCTGGCTGCAAGCCAACGATCCGGGCATGTTCACACTGCTCGAGCAGGTCTACCAGGCAGGGGGCACGCCATGACCGACACCTCCGGATCCGCGGGCGCGTCCGGTTCGGCACGCAGCTTTCGGCTGTTCCGCGACGACCGGCTCGTGCTCGAGGTGCGCGACGAGCCGGGCATCCTGGTCAGCGTCTCGGCGCCGCCGCCGCTGCCGGGCACCGGCCCGGTGACGCACCCGTTCGCGACGGCGACGTTCCACTCCGCGCAGGACGAGGGCGAACTCGGCGGGCTGCTGCGCGGGGCATCCGACCTCGACGCGTTCCTCGCGGCCGCGGAGGCCGCCGGATACCGGGTCGAGCGCGCCTGAGCCGCCGGCGCCGGTAGCATCGCCCGGTGACCACCACCGAGATCCACCCGATCGAACTCGACGACGGCATCGTGCTGCGCGCGATCGCCGCCGACGACGGGCCCGCGCTCGCCGAGGCCTACGCCCGCAATCGCGAGCACCTCGCGCCGTGGGAGCCGCTGCGCGAACCCGAGTTCTTCACCGCCGCGGTGCACGAACGCGGTGCGGCCGCCGACGTGCGACGTCTCCGCGAGGGCACGGCGATCCCGCTCGTCCTCGACGACGGCGACCGCATCGTGGGCCGGGTCAACTTGAGCGACATCGTGCGCGGGGCGTTCCAGAACGTGCACCTCGGCTACTGGGTGGATGCCTCGCTGCAGGGTCGCGGGCTCGCCACGGCGTCGGTCGGCATCGCGCTGCACCACGCGCGTTCGGCGGGGCTCCATCGGGTGCAGGCCGGAACGCTGCTGCACAACACGGCGTCGCAGCGGGTGCTCGAGCAGAACGGGTTCGAGCGCTTCGGGACGGCGCCGCGATACCTGTGGATTGCCGGCGAGTGGCAGGACCACGTGCTCTTCCAGCGGTTGCTGGAGGACTGACCCCGGGTCTCGGGTGTTAGCGTGGCCGGAGGAATCGTGCGGACGGAGGGTGCAGACGTGATCGACCTGCTGCTCGCCCTCCTGCGCTCGCTGCAGGGCTCGCTCGAGCTCGCGACCGCCGCCGACGCGGGCCTGGCGATGGTGCTCATCGGCGTCGTGGGCGCCGCTGCCGTGGCCGTGACGGTCGTCGCGGTCCGCGCGATGCCCGCGCTGGTCGCGGCCGACGCGAGCCGGGCCTCGACGCGCCTGCGGCAGACGGCCGACCCCTGGCGCCTGCTCGCGCAGAGCGATCCCGACGCGCCGGGTCGTGCGCGTCCGAGGGCGCCCGGTCGGGTCATCCCGGCCGCGTAGCCGACCAGCCGCCCCGGATCCGGGGCCTGCGCGTCGATGCTCCGCGGCCAGACGGACGACCCTGCCCGCTCGCGGGCTTCCTCGACCACCGCAAGGAGCGCACGCTCATGGACTTCTATTCGTTCCCGCCCATCGCCGTCGTCATCGACGGCGCGTACGGGCTGCTGATGGGCCTCGCCGGCCTGCTCGAACCGCTGCTGGGCGGGGCCGCGGCAGCAGCCGCGATCATCCTGGTGACCCTCATCGTGCGCGCCGCGCTGATCCCGACCGCCGTGTCGATGGCGAAGGGCGAGCAGACGCGGGCGCGACTCGCACCGAAGCTGCAGGAGTTGCAGCGCAAGCACGCGAAGAACCCCGAACGCCTCCAGCGCGAGATGGCGAAGCTGTACGCCGACGAGGGCACGTCGCCGCTCGCGGGTTGCCTGCCGATGCTCGTGCAGGCGCCGGTCGTCGGCGTGATCTACGCGCTGTTCATCCTGCCGACGATCAACGGGCACCCGAACGAGCTGCTCGCCGAGACGTTCCTCGGCGTGCCGCTCGGGTCGAGCCTCGTCGGCGGACTCGCGGCCGGCACGCTCTCCGGTGCCGACCTCGCCGTGTTCGGCGGGGTGATCCTCGTCATCGCGGCCGTCGGCGAGGTCACGCGCCGCGTGTTCCGTCCGACGACGCCTGCGGCGCCGGCGGCCCCGGCAAGCGGGTCGGGCGGCGGCGCATCGGGGGCTCCGGGTGCGCCGAATCCGGCCGCGGTGCTCGGCTCGCCCGGCATGCTGCGCATGCTCGGGTTCCTGCAGTTCATCACCGCGGTGGTCGCGGCGTTCGTGCCGCTGGCCGCCGGTCTCTACCTCGTCGTGACCGTCACCTGGACGCTCGTGCAGCGGGTCCTGCTGCGGCGGAGGTTCCCGCTGCCGGGATCGTCGTCGGCGATCGCGCCGGCGATGTAGTCGCGGGGAACCGGTCGCCGAATGAGGTAAGGCTTGCCTTATTTTCTGCGCCCGGTTAGCGTGAGACCACCGGCCCGCCGCGACTCGGCGCGGGCGCACGAACGGCGGGTCCATGCAGCATCATCAGGCGCACTTCCTCCTCCTCGGGGGCACCGAAGACCTCGGCGCGATCGCCGACGCGACGAGCCGGTTCCCGGTCGACGCGTACGGGCAGGTCTTCATCGAGGTCGCCTCGCTGATCCAGGTCGTCGACCTTCCCGTGCCGCCGCACGTCTCGGTCACCTGGCTCCAGCGCGACCTCGCGCCCGGCTCGATCGCGCCACGAGGTCGTCGTGCCGCGCAGGCACTGCGCGCCTGGGTCTCGGAGTGGCTGCCCGAGGAGGCCGCGGCGGTGCCGTACGTGCTGTGGATCGGCTGCGCGGCCAGCGAGGAGATCGACGAGCTCTATCGCGAACTCGGCGAGCGACTGCCGCGGCTGCACCTGCACCACCCGCATCACTGAGCCGCGGAACGGGCAGGCGAGCGCCGTCGTCGGCGGGTCAGCCGTCGGCGGGTCAGGCGTCGGCGAGTTCGACGAACCGGCGCAGGATCCGCTCGGGTTCGACGACGGATGCCTCCGCCAGCCGCTCCCGCACGGCCGCGAGCTCGCTCGCCGGAAAGTACCCGTGGTGGCGGTACACCGCGGCGCGGGCGGCGAAGTCGGTCGGCGAGACCTCGGGGTGGAACTGGGTCGCGTAGACCGTGGAGCCGGCGCGGTACAGCTGCACGGGGCACCCGGTCGATGACGCGAGCAGGTCGACGCCGTCGGGGAGCCGCGTCGTGGACTCGTTGTGCGCCGCGAGCGCCTGGAACCGTTCGGGAAGCCCCGACGTGAGCGGGTCGCTGCGCCCGGCATCGGTGAGGACGAGTTCGATCGCCGATGCCTGCTCGGGATGCTCGCGCCCCACCTCGCCGCCCAGCAGGCGGGTCAGCACGCCGATGCCGTAGCAGGTGAACAACACGGGCAGCTCGTGCGCGAGACCGTATTCGGCCAGGCGGGCGAGATCGTCCTCGACGCGCACTTGCACCGGGTGCTTGTGCTCGACCGGGGTGGTCACGTTGTACGGGCTGCCGCCGACGAGCACGCCCGCGAAGTCGGAGAGCACGACGGTGGACAGCGGCTCGACGTCGAGCCGCAGGTGCTCGAGCCGCTCCTCGCCGAGCCCGAGGCCCCGCCGGAACGAGGCGTACTCCGGGCCGACCGCCTCGACCTCCGGCCGCGCCGAGACCAGCAGGAACGGGCGGGCCGTCATGGGCCCGGCGCTCATCGGCCCCGCGCTCATCGGCCCCTCCGTCGGTTGCGCTGCTTCGCGCCGCGTCCGGTGCGCGGGGCCGGGCGCGAATCCTTGGACTTCGCGCCGCCCTTGCCCCCGCCGCCCTTCCCGGAGCCGGCCTTGCCGCCGCCCTTCGCGGCCTCCGCAGCACGCCGTTCGGCGGCGGCGCGTTTCGCGGCCTTCGCCGGCGACAGCGTCGGCTCGTCGGAGGCCTGGCCGCGCGACGAGCGCGACCCGCGCCCGCGGACCACGCCCACGAACTCCTGGATGTCGTCGTCGTCGCGCTCGACGCGCCACACGAGCGCGACCTGCGTGGGCGAGGCATCCGCGATGGGCACGGCCACCACGTCGCGGCGGTGGTGCAACCGGGCGACGCCGTGCGGCAGGATCGCGTACCCGGTGCCCGCCGCGACCAGTTCGACCGTCATCGCCGCCTCGGCCTGCACCGGCGCGGACGGTTCGCCGTCGAGATCGGCGAGCGTGATCGACTCGGCCTCGGCGAGCGGATGCTCCTTCTCGAGCACCGCGACCGCGACCTCCTCCCACAGCGGGATGGCGTGCAGGCCCTCGTCGTCGACCGGCAGCCGCACGAAGGCGAGATCGTGGTCGCCCGAGGCGATGCCGTCGAGCTGCCCGGCCTGCTCGGTGCGCTCGGCCACGAGGGGGAGGTCGGGTCGGCGTTCGCCCCACGCACGCAGCCACCGTCCGGGGCTCACGCCCGCGACGTAGCCGAGCCGGAGGGTCATCCCCTCAGGCTATCGGCTGACGCCGACCCGAGGCGGCCGACCCTTCCGATGACGGCCCGGTCGGGCGTAGGGTCCGAAGCATCCGCGTCGCGCCGGAGCTCGCAACCTGCGCGGCACACGCGCGAAACGTCGTGACCATACGTTCGCATCATCCGCTTGCCCGCACCCGGGCGTGCGACGCAACCCGAAGGAGAACGATGCCCACTCCGACCCGAGCCGGAACCGGAGGTCGGCGATTCGCCGCCCTCGCCGTCCCCGGCATCCTCGCCGCGTGCCTCCTGGCCGCGGTGCCCGCACCGGCTGCCGGTGCGGAGGAGCCGGTCGACGGCGCTCGCACGTCGACCGACCCGATGTTCCCGAACGTCGGGAACGGCGGCTACGACGCGCTCGACTACGACATCGCCATCGCGTGGACGCCCGACGCCGTGCAGTCCGGCGCCACGATCGCCGGCTCCATCGTCGCGACCAGCACGATGACCGCGACCGCGCCCGAGCCGCTGCGGAGCTTCTCGCTCGACTTCGAGGGCCTCGAGGTCGACAGCGTGACCGTCGACGGCGTGCCCGCCGCCTGGGAGCGCGACGTCGACGCGGCGGCCATCAAGTACAAGCTCATCGTCACGCCCGCGACGCCGGTCAGCGGCGAGTTCGAGGTGACCGTGGCCTACCACGGCGTCCCCACCTCGCACACCGACCTCGACGGATCGTCCGAGGGCTGGAACGCGACCTCCGACGGTGCCACGCTGCTCGGCCAGCCCATCGGCATGATGACCGGATACCCGCACAACAACACGCCCGCCGACAAGGCGACGTACACCATGACGCTCGACATCCCGAGCGTCGTCTCGAACGTCGCCGGCGTGCCCGGCACCGCGGCCGCCGTCGGCAACGGCGAACTCGTGTCGAAGACGCCGTCGGCCGACGGCAGCCGCACGACCTGGGTGTGGAACCAGTCCGAGCAGATGGCGTCCGAACTGGTCATCGTGTCGATCGGCCGCTACGACGTCATCGAGTCGTCGGTCACGCTGGGCGACGGCCGGGTCATCCCGTCGTGGTCGTTCATGGATTCCGCCCTCTCCGAGGCGAACAAGCAGACGATCCGCAACCGGGAGACGCAGCTCGGCACGATCATCCGCAACCTCGAGACGCTGTACGGACCCTACCCGGGCAACAGCACCGGCGTCGTCGTGGACAGCGTCCCGAGCGGCATCAACTACGCCCTCGAGACGCAGGACCGCTCGTTCTTCCCGTCGACGGGGTCGGTCGCCGGCAACACGCTCATCCACGAACTCGTCCACCAGTGGTACGGCGACAACGTGTCACCGACCACGTGGACCGACATCTGGATCGGCGAGGGCATGGCCACCTGGGGTCCGACCTACTACAACTCGCTCGAGGGATTCGGCACCAGCGCGAACTCGAGCGAAACGGTCTACTTCAACTCGTGGAACAACAGTGCCGCGACGAGCCCGAACTGGCAGATCCCGCCCGGCGGGCAGGTCGACTCCGCCGAACTGTACGGCTACCAGACCTACACCCGGAGCGCGCAGTTCTGGGCGGCCCTTCGCATCGCGATCGGCGACGACGCGTTCTTCGCCCTGATCGAGCAGTGGCAGACCCGCCACGGGGGGACGAGCCGAACCGGCGCCGACCTCCAGGCGCTCGCCGAGGAGCTGTCGGGCCGCGACCTCGACGCGTTCTGGACCGACTGGATCCTCGAACCGGGCAAGCCCGCCTGGCCCGAGAAGCTGACCGTCGCCCTGGCCGCGGCCACGGACGCCGCGGTGCTCAACGCCGGCGACGTCGTCACCTACACGCTGACCGCGGCCAACACCGGCAGGGTTCCCCTCGCGTCGTCGGTCGTCACCGTCGACCTCGCCGAGGTGCTGGCCCGCACGACGCTCGGGTCGCTGCCCGCCGGCGTCACGCTCGAGGGCACGACGCTCACCTGGGCCGTTCCGGCGACCGCGGTGGGCGCCCGACCTGCGACCGCGTCGTTCACGGCGACCGTCGCGAAGGGCGCCCCCGCCGGCCCGATGACCGCCACCGCGGCGGTCGCGACCCTCGGCGGCACGTGCACGGACTGCGCCGTCAGCGTCGGCGTCGACACGGCGAAGCCCGTCGCGACGCTCGTCTCGCCGGCGGCATCCGGTCCCTTCCAATCGCTCGCGGTGCAGGTCGACGCGACCGACGACCAGGGGCTGCGCCGGGTCGTCGCGAACGTCTACCGGGACGGCAAGCTCGTGAAGAGCACGCAGACCGCGGCCGACGGTGCGACGTCCGCGACGCACACCGCGACCGTCGCGCTCGGCGACGGCGCGTACACGGTGAAGTTCAACGCCGAGGATCTCGCCGGCAATATCGCATCGACCGGGACCTTCGCGTTCACGATCGACGCGACCGCGCCGGTCGTGACCGTCAAGGAGGGCTCGTCGTTCACGGTCGCGACCGGATCGACGTACGACAAGGTCAGCTTCAAGCTGCACGACCCGGGCAAGATCGATCGCGTCGTGCTCAACGGCACGGTGAAGGACCTGACCGACAACGCGTGGTCGGACCTGAACTTCGTCAGGCCCGGGGTGTTCGGTGCGGTCCCCGGCGCGAACACGCTGGTCGTGTACGACGTCGCCGGCAACGCCGCGACGGTGCCGTTCGTCCTCAACTGAGCAGTCCGGTTCCGCGCTCGAGGCCGCCGGCCGTGACTCCATGAGGGTCGCGGCCGGCGGCCTCGCCGTCGTCGTCTCGGATGCATCGGCTACCGTTGGAGGGTGAGCCAGACGATGAAACCCGAGACCGCGGCGAAGAAGCTCGGCATCCTCCTCGAGGCGACCCCCGAGTCGTTCCGCGACGGCACGGTCTCGCGCGAGGAGTTCGCGGCGCTCCAGTCCGACCCGCCCGAGTGGCTCGCGACCCTCCGCCGCGAGGGGCCGCACCCGAAGCGCGTCGTCGCCGAGAAGCTCGGAGTCTCGAACTCGGGCCTCGCCCGCGCGGGCATCACCGATCCGCTGACCACGGCCGAGATCAAGGCGCTGCTGGCGGCGCCCCCCGAGTGGCTCGTCGCCGAGCGGGCGACGCAGGCCGCGGTGCGCGCCGAGAAGGTGCGCGTCGCCGACCGCGACAAGGAGCGGGCCGCACGTCGCGAGGCCGACGGGGCATCCGGAGGCGGCGGGGTCTGACCCCTCGGCCGCCGGTCAGACCGGCCCCGCGTGCGTGGGCTCGCGTCGGTCAGGCCGCGTACCGCGCCCGCACGAACGCCGTCACGTCCGCGAGTTCCGCCTCCGACACCGAGTGGCCGACGCCCTCGTAGATGCGCGAGTCCAGGTCGACGTGCTCGGGAAGCCATTCGGCGGTGTGCTCGACGCGGTCCGCGGGGATGACGGCGTCGACCGAGCCCCGACCCCAGAACACCGGCGGGCGCACCTCGGCGAGCTGTTCGTCGCCGTCGCGTTCGCCGGCCAGTGCGAAACCGGCGAGGCTCACCGCGTAGGCGAAGCGCGCGGGTTCGCGACGCAGCAGTTCCAGCGCCATGGCGCCGCCCTGCGAGAATCCGATCAACCCGACGGATGCCACTCCCGGCGCGGCCCGCTCGAGCCAGTCGAGCACGGCCGTCGTCGCGGCATCCGCCTGGTCGAGGGCGCGCTCGAGGCCGTCCCCGACCAGCGGGAACCAGGCGTAGCCGAAGTCGGCCGCGATCGGGGCGCGCAGCGACGCGATCACGGGTTCGAGGGGCAGGTACGGAGCGAGCCCGAACAGGTCGCCCTCGTGCGAGTTGTAGCCGTGCAGGAGCACGAGCAGCGGCCGCCCCTCGCGGTCGGCCTCTGAGGCCGACCAGAGGACGGCGTCGTCGTCGATGCGCATCCCGGCATCGTACCCGGCTGCGTCGCACCCGGCCGCGGCGCTACGCTCCGGCCATCTCGTGCAGTGCCGCCAGGTGTCCGTCGAAGGCACGACGGCCGAGCGCGGTGAGACCGATCGTGGTGGTCCGGCGTGCATCGGCACGATGCGGGGAAGCCTGCTTGCTGGTGGTGAGGTAGCCGAGTTCGACGAGGTTCCGCACGGTCTTCGAGAGATTCGCCTCGCTGAGCCCGAGCGTCGCGGCGACCGTGGAGAAGGCGGCGTCGTCGAGCGGACGGAGCATCGCGCACAGGCGCAGCCGCGTCGGCGCGTGGATCGTCTCGTCGAAGCGGGGCTCAGCCCGCACGGAGCACCTCCGCCGCGTACACACGGTCGTAGGCCACGGTGCCGAGTGCGAACACGATGCCCGCTCCTGCGGCGACCACGAGAACCCAACCGTCAAGACCGAGGACGGCGAGTGCGAGACTCGCACCGAGTGAGCCGAGCAGCAGGAGGGCCAGCGCGATCAGCAGCGCGAGACCGTTCGGTCCGGCCGGACGCGTGACGGAGAGGCCGCTGCGTCTGCGGAAGAGCAGCTCGACCCCGATGAAGACCGAGGTGCTCGCGACGAACAGCAGCCACGCCCACTGCAATCCGGCCGCCGGGGCCGCGACGAGCAGCGCCGCACCGGCGCCCTGCGCGGGAGCGGCCCAGCGGGTTTCGGCGGTCATCAGTTCGCCGATGCGGCTGCGATCGTCGCCGATGGCCTTCAGCGCCGTGCGCGCGTGGGCCGCGGCGTCCGAACGATCACCAGAGTCACTTTCCATGGAGTCAAGTGAATCAGACCGACGGCCGTTCGAACAAGGTCCGGCATCGTCCGTGGGGCAGAATCGAGGCATGAGCGTACGCACCCCGGACCCCGACTGGCGCGACGACGAGCCCCAGCAGCAGCCGCCGACCAACCCGGGCTGGCTCAGCGACCTCGAGCTCGCCGAGATCCGCGGCCGGTTGCCGCTGCTGTACGTCGAGGCCGTGCCGGTCCGCGTCGACGGGCTCGGCCAGGTCACCGAGGTCGGCCTGCTGCTGCGGGCGAACGCCGTGGGCGAGATGACCCGAACGCTCGTCTCCGGCCGCGTGATGTACGGCGAGACCGTGCGCGACGCGCTGTTCCGCCACCTCGAGAAGGACCTCGGGCCGATGGCGTTCCCCCTGCTGCCCGCGAGCCCGGTGCCCGCCTCGGTCGCCGAGTACTTCCCCCTGCCCGGCATCACGCCGTTCACCGACGAACGCCAGCACGCCGTGTCGCTGGTCTACGTGGTGCCGGTGACCGGCACCTGCGAACCGCGCCAGGACGCGCTGGAGGTCACGTGGATGCCGCCGCAGGAGGCCGTCTCACCGGCCGTCGGCGACGAACTCGAGGGCGGTCGCGGCGTGCTCGTGCGACAGGCGCTCGCCTCGGTCGGCGCGCTGCGCTGACGCCGAACGGTGCTCGCCGCCGTCAGGCGGACGCGCGGACGACGAGCACGGGTTCGAGCACGACGGATGCCGGCGCCGCGCCGGGCTCGTCGAGGCGGGCGACGAGCGCGCGAGCCATCTCGGCGGCCATCTCCTCGATCGGTTGGCGCACGGTCGTCAGCATCGGGCGGGCGATGGTCGCGATGGCCGAATCGTCGAACCCCACGACCGCCACGTCGTCGGGCACGCGGCGGCCCGTTGCCTGGATCGCATGCATCGCCCCGAGCGCCATGAGGTCGTTGCCGGCGAACACCCCGTCGATCGACGGGTCGGCGGCGAGGAGTTCGGCCATCGCACGCTCGCCGCTCTCCAGGGTGTAGTCGCCGATCGCCGTCGGGGGGAACGGCTGGCCGCGCCGGGCCATGGCGTCGACGAACCCGCGCACCCGGTCCTCCCCGCTCAGGACTCCGGGCGGGCCGGTGATGACCGCCACCCGGCGCCGGTCGCGGGTCGCCAGGTGTTCGGCCGCGAACCGGCCGCCGTCGTGGTTGGCGACGTCGACGAAGCTGAGCGGTGCGCCGCCCGCGGGTCGCGCGAACGACACGGCGGGCAGCCTCGCCGCGGCGAACGAGGCGGGCAGCGGGTCGTCGGCCTGGGTGGACACCAGGAGCGCGCCGTCGGCTGCGCCGTGCCGGACGAGGTTCAGCACCTCGTCGCGGTCTGCCGGCCGGTCGACGACCATGAGCAGCGGCTGGCGTTCGAGCACGCGGAGCGTGCGGATGAGGCCGCCGATGACGCGGCTGAAGAACGGGTCGCCGAACATGTCGTGGCCGTCGTCGCCGAAGTCGGAGGCCGATGCGCCGGTCACGGCGACGACGACGCTGCCGGTGCGGCCGCCGGCCAGGGTGCGGGCGGCGCGGTTGGGCACGTAGCCGGTCTCGGCGACGGCGCGCCCGACGAGTTCCTTGAGTTCCGGGGCGACGCGTCGGGTGTCTCGCAGCGCGCGGGAGACGGTCGCCCGGGAGACGCCGGCGACGCGCGCGACGTCGTCGAGGGTCGGGATCCGCGCCGCTGGAGTGTCCATCGCACGACCATAGCATTCGGGCAAGCGCGATCCGAGGATTGCTGGCTCCCGGTTCCACCATTGGGAACGGTTCCCAGCCTGGATCGAGTTTCGGTCCCCGATCCCTTGTTTTCCGTGGGAGGCGTGAGAGCGCGATCCCGGCGCGACCCAGCCGGGGTCGGACCGGTCGGCGAAGGTCGGGTGAGCGCGAGCTCGACGTGACTTCTGCGGAATCATGCGGATCACGCGGAAACGCAACGCGTGCCGAGCAGGCCGCATCCGCTCGCCTTGTCCCCTTGACAGGGGGCAAGACCGCCGTGAATACTCGGAGCCCTGGTGGTAAGAGCGCTATCCCACGGATGCCACGAGCATCGGCGTGCAGCTCAATGAAGAGATGACCGGTTCGATCCCCAGCGGATCGACTGCGGAACGGGAGACCCAGCACTGTGAACGTCCATTCCATGCCGACCGCCGCGCCCCCCAGGGCCCGCCGGATCGCGCTCGCCGCGGTCGGGGCGGTCGCCGCCCTCGCCGCGGCACTGCTCGTGCCCTCCGGCGCCCAGGCGGCGCCGGTCAACCTCTCGCAGGGCAAGCCGGCCACGGCGTCCTCCGTGGAGAACGCCGACTACACGCCGGCCCGGAACGCGGTCGACGGCGACCCGGCGACCAGGTGGGCGAGCCAGTGGAGCGACCCGCAATGGCTGCAGGTCGACCTCGGCCAGGACTCGTCGATCGACCGCATCGACCTGACCTGGGAGGGCGCGTACGCGAAGGCGTTCGAGCTCCAGGTCTCCGACACCGGCACCGGCGGGTGGACCACCCTCCACTCCACCGCGAACGGCCCGGGCGGCACCCAGTCGATCGACGTCGACGGCGAGGGCCGCTTCGTGCGCATGCTCGGCACGCAGCGCGCGAACGGCTACGGTTACTCGCTCTGGGAGTTCGCGGTCTACGGCACCGCCGGAGGCGGCGGCCCGACCGACCCGACCGATCCCACCGATCCCACCGACCCCACCGACCCGACCATCCCCGACCCGACCATCCCCGACCCGGGTCACCCGAACGAGCCCGGTCCGTTCACGACGCCGAGCGTCGTGAAGGTCGTGGGCGGCTCCGGCGACTGGGAGCTCGAGGTGAACGGCGAGCCGTACACAGTGAAGGGCTTCACCTGGGGGCCGTCGTTCGGCGAGGCCGCCGAGTACCTCGACGACTTCACCGCGATGGGTGCCAACACCACGCGGACCTGGGGAACCGGAGCGGACACGAAGCCGCTGCTCGACGCCGCGGCACTGGCCGGCGTGCGGGTCATCAACGGGTTCTGGCTCCTCCCGGGCGGAGGCCCCGGGTCGGGAGGATGCATCGACTACACGACCGACGCGAACTACAAGGCCACGACGAAGGCCGACATCCTGAACCAGGTGACGACGTACCGGTCGCACCCGGCCGTGCTGATGTGGAACGTCGGCAACGAGTCGCTGCTCGGCCTGCAGAACTGCTACTCGGGCGACGTGCTCGAGGCGCAGCGCAACGCCTACGCCGCCTACGTCAACGAGGTCGCCGTCGCGATCAAGCAGATCGACCCGAACCACCCCGTCACCTCGACCGACGCGTGGACCGGCTCCTGGCCGTACTACCGGGTCAACACGCCGGCCCTCGACCTGCTCGCCGTGAACTCCTACGGCGACGTCTGCAACATCGAGCAGACCTGGACCGACGGCGGCTACGACAAGCCGTACATCGTCACCGAGGGCGGCGCGGCCGGCGAATGGGAGGTCCCGGACGACGCGAACGGCGTGCCCGACGAGCCCACCGACATCCAGAAGGGCCAGGCGCTCCTCGACTCGTGGCGGTGCCTGCGCGAGCACGACGGCGTGGCGCTCGGCGCGACGTTCTTCCACTTCGGCCTCGAGGGCGACTTCGGCGGCGTGTGGTTCAACGTGATCCCCGGCGGCAACAAGCGCCTCGGCTACTACACCGTCGCCGAGATGTGGGGCGGATCCGCGGTAGACGACAACCGGCCGCCGCGCATCACCGACATGGACATCCCCGAATCGGGGGCGATCGAAGCCGGCAAGCCGTTCACCTTCACGCTCGATGTCACCGACCCCGAGAACGACCCGCTGGAGTACGTCGCGTTCGTCAACTCGAAGTACATCGACGGTGCCGGCGGCGTGCAGTACGTCGAGCACCAGCGCGCCGGCAACCGCATCACGATCACCGCGCCGCAGAAGCTGGGCGTCTGGAAGGCGTACGTGTACGTCGAGGACGGCCAGGGCAACGTCGGCGTCGAGACCCGCTCGTTCCGGGTGGTCGCTCCGCCCGTCGACGGGGTGAACGTGGCGCTCGGCAAGCCGGCGACCGCGTCGAGCTTCCAGACGTGGGGCGACGACTACACGCCGGGCCGCGCGTTCGACGGCCAGCAGGCCACTCGGTGGTCCAGCGAGTGGGGCGCCACGGGATGGCTGCAGGTCGACCTCGGCCAGCCCACCGCGTTCGACCATTTCCAGCTCACCTGGGAGGCGGCGTTCGCGAAGTCCTACCGCGTGCAGGTCTCGAACGACGGCGCGAACTGGACGACGATCCACACCGTGACCGGCGGCGACGGCGGCATCGACGAGTTCGACGCGGCGGGCAACGCCAGGTACGTCCGGTTCGACCTCACCGAGCGCGGCACCGACTGGGGCTTCTCGCTCTTCGAGGCCGGCATCTTCAGGACGAACTGATCGTCTCGGACCGGCCCGTCGCCGCCGACGGGCCGGTCCGCACGGGCCGGTCCGCACCGGCCGTTCCCACGCCACCACGGGGCATCGACCCGCCCCGTCGCAGGCGCGCCCCCGCGCGCGCCGACCCGAACCCGGGCGGCCCAGGCCGCCGACCACGATCGAGCGCGCCCGCATCACGGGCGTGCGCCGGGGCATCCGCCCCGGAGACCAGGAAGCTGGACCCTCATGTCAACCGACCTCCCCATGCCCGCGCCGCTCGGCGCCGCACCCGACGGCGCACCGCCGCCGAGGCGCGGCGTCCGCCGACCGGCCGGCTTCGCCACCGCCCTCGCCGGACTGGCCGCGCTCGCGGTCGCGGCGACCGCCCTCGTCGCCACGCAGACGGCCGCCGCCGCGCCGGCGACCCTGCTCTCCCGAGGCGCCCTGACCGCTGCCTCGAGCTCCGAGGCCGGCAACCTCGGCCCCCGGTTCGCCGTCGACGGCGACCGATCGACCCGCTGGGCGAGCAACCCGACCGACGACGAGTGGTTCCGCGTCGACCTCGGCGCGAGCCATCCGCTCGAACGCGTCGTGCTCGACTGGGAGGCAGCGTACGCTCGCGCGTTCACCGTGCAGGTCTCCGACGACGCGCAGACCTGGGCGACGGTCGCCGCCGTGACCGAGGGAACGGGCGGCGTGCAGGAGCTCTCCTTCACCGGCTCCGGCCGATACGTGCAGCTCGTCGCCACCGACCGCGGCACGGGATACGGCTACTCGCTGTTCGAGTTCTCGGTCTACGGCGACGGCGACGTCGTCGATCCCGGCGATCCGCCGGCGTGGAACGACGAGGTCACGCACCACGAGTTCCAGGCGAACTGCACCTTCTCGCACCACCTGCCCGACGACCCGGTCGTCTTCCCGGGCCAGCCCGGCGCGTCGCACCTGCACACGTTCGTGGGCAACCGGTCGACGAACGCGTTCTCGACGCCCGAGACGCTGTTCGCGAACCCCGACTCGACGTGCACGGTGCCGCAGGACCACTCCTCGTACTGGTTCCCCTCGCTGTACGACGGGACGACGGCCGTGGAGCCCGACATCCCCATGACGATCTACTACAAGTCGGGCATCGACGACTACACGGCCGTGCAGCCGTTCCCGCAGGGACTGCGGTTCGTCGCCGGCGACATGAAGGCCACGGTCGACTCGTTCCGCACGGCGCCCGGCGCCGTCGAGGGCTGGGAGTGCGGTGGCATCTCGAAGAGCTGGAGCATCCCCGACTACTGCGACCCGGGCACCGAGCTCAACATCCGCTACCAGGCGCCGTCCTGCTGGGACGGCATGCACCTGACCCCGCAGTCGGCGGCGGAGATGGGGCACGGCCCGCACATGGCGTACCCCGTGAACGGGCAGTGCCCGATGTCGCACCCGATCGCGGTGCCGATGATCGAGTTCAAGATCGCCTGGCCGGTGTCCGGCGACCTGTCCGACGTCCGGCTCTCCAGCGGCAGCGACCAGTCGTGGCACTACGACTTCGTGAACGCGTGGGAGCCCGAGGTGCTCGAACGGCTCGTCGAGCACTGCATCAACGGCGGACTCCAGTGCAACCCGAGCGGCTTCGACCAGTACAAGCCGCATCGCGGCGGCGTGCTCGACGAGAGCTTCGAGCTGCTGCCGCCGACCCTGCCGGGAGGTGCACGATGAACGGCCGGATGCCTCGCACCGCCGCGCTCGCGGCGATCACGGCGGCAGCCGTCGTCGGCACCGGCTTCGCAGCGGTCGCCCCCGCGGCGGCGGCCGAAGCCGAACTCCTGTCGCAGGGACGCACGGTGACCGCGTCGTCGGTCGAGAACCCCGACTACACGCCCGCCCGGGCGGCGGTCGACGGCGACCTCGGCACCCGGTGGTCGAGCACGTTCAGGGACCCGCAGTGGTTGCAGGTCGACCTCGGCGAGAGCGCCGACCTCGACCGCATCGAGCTGGTCTGGGAGGGCGCCTACGGCGCGGACTTCCGCGTGCTCGCCTCCGACGACGGGTCGGCATGGGAGACCGTCGGCCAGGTCGTCGGCGGGCGCGGCGGCACCCAGACCGTGCCGCTCGACGGCGACGGCCGCTACGTGAAGCTCGACTTCACCAAGCGCGGCACGGGGTACGGCTATTCGCTCTGGGAGGCGCGCGTGTTCGGCATCCCGGGCGGCGGCTCGACCGACCCCACGGATCCCACCGACCCGACCGATCCCGGTGAGGAGATCGAGGGCGGCGGCGACCTCGGGCCCAACGTGCACGTCTACGAGGACACGACACCCGACTCGACCATCCAGGCCGAGCTCGACGCGGCGTTCCAGGCCCAGGAGACGTCGCAGTTCGGGCAGCGCCGCGACCAGTTCCTGTTCAAGCCCGGCACCTACGACGTGCACGCCCACATCGGGTTCAACACCTCGATCTCGGGAGCCGGGCGCAATCCCGACGACGTGCGCATCAACGGCGGCGTCTGGGTCGACGCGCAGTGGTTCGGCGGCAACGCGACGCAGAACTTCTGGCGTTCGGTCGAGAACCTCGCGATCGCCCCGCACACCGGCGAGGCACGGTGGGCGGTATCGCAGGCCGCGCCGATGCGCCGCGTGCACGTGCTCGGCGACCTCAGCCTCGCACCGTCCAGCTACGGCTGGTCGAGCGGCGGCTACATCGCCGACTCCAAGGTCGACGGCGTCGTGCGCTCGTACTCGCAGCAGCAGTGGCTGAACCGCGACTCGACGTTCGGCGCCTGGGAGGGATCGGTCTGGAACATGGTGTTCTCGGGGGTCGAGGGCTCGCCCGCGAACCACTTCCCGAACCCGTCGCACACCGTGCTCGACCGGAGCCCGATCACCAAGGAGAAGCCGTACCTGTACTGGGCCGGCGACGACTGGGCGATCTTCGTGCCGTCGCTGCGGACCGACACGCGGGGGACCACCTGGGAGGACGGCCCGACGCCGGGCACCTCGATCCCGCTCGACGACGTCTACGTCGCGCAGCCCGGTGATTCGGCCGAGCGCATCAACCAGGCGCTCGCGCAGGGGCTGCACCTGCTGCTCACCCCGGGTGTCCACCACGTCGACGAGCCCATCCGGGTGACCCGGCCCGACACCGTGGTGCTCGGACTCGGATACGCGACCATCGTGAACGACGGCGGCACCGCGGCCATGCAGGTCGCCGACGTCGACGGCGTCACCGTGGCCGGCGTCCTGTTCGACGCCGGCACCGAGCACGCACCGGTGCTGCTCGAGGTCGGCGAGCCCGGGGCATCCGCCGATCACAGCGACGACCCGATCGCGCTGCACGACGTGTTCCTCCGCGTCGGCGGGGCCGTGGCCGGGAAGGTCGACGAGGCACTCGTGATCCACAGCGACGACACGCTCGTCGACCACATCTGGTCGTGGCGCGGCGACCACGGCGAGGGCATCGGGTGGGACCTCAACACCGCCGACCGGGGCCTGGTCGTGAACGGCGACGACGTGACCGCGTACGGGCTCTTCGTCGAGCACTACCAGCAGCACAACACGGTCTGGAACGGCGAGCGCGGACGCACCGTGTTCTACCAGTCGGAACTCGCCTACGACCCGCCGTCGCAGGCGGCCTGGATGAACGGCTCGACCAGAGGGTGGGCGAGCTACAAGGTCGCCGACGACGTGGACGAGCACCAGGCGTGGGGCGTCGGCGTGTACTCGTACAACAACGTCGACCCGTCGATCGTGACGACCAGTGCCATCGAGGTCCCCGCCAAGCCGGGGATCCGCCTGCGCAGCCTCGTCGCGGTGTCGCTCGGCGGCAACGGCGTCATCTCGCACGTGGTCAACGGACTCGGGGAGGAGGCCAGCGGGGTCGACACGATCCCGAGTTACCTGGTCGGCTTCAACTGACCGGCGACCTGGTCGGCTTCAGCCGACCAGCACCAGAGGGCCGGCCGGCGCGGCGAACCCGCGCCGGCCGGTTCTGGCGTCGATCTGCGGATGCCCCTGAGCAGCGGATGCCCCGGATCAGCGGACGAACCGGACCTCGTGGAGCTCCTCGCCGAGGAACGGCTGCACCTGCTCCGAACCGTCGAGCGTGAATCCGTTGCGCTCGTAGAACCGGTGCGCGCGGGGGTTGTCGGCGGCGACCCAGAGGTACACGCCCTCGCCCTCGCCGATCGCGGCGTCGAAGAGCTTCGTGCCGATGCCGGTGCCGTGGAACCGGTCGAGCACGTAGATGAAGTAGAGCTCGCGAGGGCGCGGCGCGTCCTCGTCTCGGGCGGGACCCGAGCCGACGAATCCGACGATCTCGCCGTCGACGAGTGCGGCGAACTGCGAGTACTCCTCGCCGCGCTCGGCGAGGTGGTTCCAGAGCTCGGCCATGCGTCGCGGGGAGAGGTTCTCGAACGCGGCGGCGCTGATCAGGTGATCGTAGGTCTCGTGCCAGCAGGTCGCGTGCACGCGGCCGAGGGCTTCGGCATCGGAGTCCCGGATGGGACGGACGACGACATCGGCAACAACATCGGTGCTCATGCGCACAAGGGTAGGCGAGGCCTCCCGAACTCTGAAATCGAGCGCGGGCGGCGGGCGCGATCACCTTGCCGAATGCGAACCGACCGGCTCACCGCCGCCCACCCCACCCATCCATCGCGTGCGAGTTTCTCCCACCGGTGCGACGTGCAAGTCGCACGGGCGGGAAGAACTCGCACGCGACGGATCGGCAGGAGCAGGAGCAGGAGCAGGAGCAGGAGCAGGAGCAGGTCAGCCCTGGGCGCGACGGTTGGTGCGGGCGTTGCGGTTGGGCTGCACGAGGCCGCCGACGCGCAGCGGCTGCTTCGCGGTGCGCGACCGCTGGCCGCCGTGCGACCCCTGCTTCGGCGCGCCCTGGCCGCCGTGCGCGGCCTGACGCTGCCCGCCCTGGCCGGCGGTCGAGCCGTGCGCCGGCTGATCCGAACGACCGGATGCCTGGCGCTGCGCGCCGGAGGCGTTGCGCTGCGCACCGGTGCTCTGCGCGCCGCGGCTGTGACCGGAGCCGCGCTTGGGCGCATTCGCCTTGGCGTCGGCCGGGCGACCCGAACGGTCGCGACGAGGGCGGGCCGGGGCATCCGACTCGGTGAGCCGGCCGGCGGCGCGCTCGGAGCGGGCGGCCTGCTTGCGGCGGGCGTTGGCGCCGGTGGACCGGCCGCCGCCCTGCTGCTGCGTCGGCTGCTTCGGTGCGGGCTTCACGTACGGCGCGACCTCGCCGACGAGCGCGACGACGTTCGCCGACTCGGGCGTGACGCGCTCGGGCGCGACCGTGATCTCGGCCTTGCGCAGGAGCTTCTTCAGGTCGTCCATCTGCGCGGGCAGCGCGATGGTGACGACATCGCCCTCGCTGCCGGCACGTGCCGTGCGACCCGAGCGGTGCAGGTAGGCCTTGTGCTCCATCGGCGGGTCGACGTGGATCACGAGCTCGACGTCGTCGACGTGCACGCCGCGGGCGGCGACATCCGTCGCGACCATCACGTGCACCGAGCCGTCGCCGAACGCGGCGAGGTTGCGGTCGCGCTGCGGCTGCGACAGGTTGCCGTGCAGGTCGACGGCGGGGATGCCCTGCTCGGTGAGCTTCTTCGCGAGCTTCTTGGCCTGGTGCTTGGTGCGCATGAACAGGATGCGGCGGCCGGTGCCCGACGCGAGCGTCTGCACGAGGGCGTTCTTCGCGTCGACGTCCTCGACCTGGAACACGTGGTGGGTCATCGCGGCGACGGGGGAGTGCGCCTCGTCGACCGAGTGCAGCACCTCGTTCTGCAGGTAGCGCTTGACGAGCTTGTCCACGCCGTTGTCGAGCGTCGCCGAGAACAGCAGGCGCTGGCCGCCGGCCGGGGTCTTGTCGAGGATGCGCGTGACGACGGGGAGGAACCCGAGGTCGGCCATGTGGTCGGCCTCGTCGAGCACGGTGATCTCGACGGCGTCGAGGGTGATGAAGCCCTGCTTCATGAGGTCCTCGAGACGGCCGGGGGTGGCGACGACGATGTCGACGCCGGCGCGCAGCGCCTCGACCTGGCGCTTCTGGTTGATGCCGCCGAAGATCGTGGTGGCGCGCAGGTCGTACGCGGCCGCGAGCGGCTCGATCGTGTTGGTGATCTGCGTCGCGAGCTCGCGGGTGGGGGCGAGCACGAGGGCGAGCGGGCGGCCGGCGCGACGGCGTCCGCCGGCGAGCGAGGTGCCCAGGCGCGCGACGAGCGGCAGTGCGAAGGCGATGGTCTTGCCCGAGCCGGTCTTGCCCCGGCCGAGCACGTCGCGTCCGGCGAGCGTGTCGGGCAGGGTGTCGGCCTGGATCGGGAACGGGGTGGTCTTGCCGTCGGCCTCGAGGGCGGCGACGAGCGGGGCGGGCACGCCGAGCGTGCGGAAGGTGGTTTCGGTCACGGGTGTGATCGGCCTTTCAGGGCATGGTGGCGCCGCGCGGCGGGATGCCGCGGGGAGCATGGCGAAGTCGCCGGGCGGCGAATCCGTTCGCCGAATGAATGAGTCATCGGGCCGAGGCCCGGAAGCGTTCTCCGACGCAGGTGGCGCTTCGACGCGCAGTCGCCCCGAGCGGGGCGGAACACCGTGGACGAGCATAGCCCATGCCCCTGCGAGGAGGCCGGGAATCCCCGTCGACGTCGCGCCGGGCCTCGTCAGCGGGGCATCCGCTCGCCCACCGGCACCTCGTCGCGCAGGGTGTTGCCCTCCTGCGCGAGCGGGCACGACCACGACGGGTCGTACGCGCACGACGGGTTGTACGCGAAGTTGAAGTCGAGGACGAGCGAGTCGTCGCCGGCTCCCGCGCCGAGGTCGGCGCCCTTCATCGTGTCGAGCAGGTACCGACCGCCGCCGTAGGTGCCGCCCGGTGCGCCGGCGAGGGCGTCCTTCACCGGGACGAACAGCCCGCCCGCGTAGCTCATGACGCGCCAGACGTCGAGCGTGCCCATCGTCGGCACCCGAACCGTGCCCACCAGCGTGAACGGGATCGCTCCGTCCGTGGCCGAGTCGACGGTCATCCGCACCGGTCCGTCGACGCGCCGCACCTCGAGTTCGAACCGCCAGTCGGGGTCGTACCGCGAGATCGTGAGCCCGGTGAAGTCCGCCCGGTCGTCGGGCAGCAACGGCGACTGCGGATGCCCGGCGAACAGCTCGTCGCGCCCCGAGCGCCAGAGCTCGTGGCCGGCGGCGGGGTTCGTCGCGCTGAGCTGGCGGACCCCCGCGTAGAGGCCGGCGACCCGGCGACGCCAGTCGGCGAGCTGGAGGGCGGCGAGTGTGGTGGTCATGCGGCGACCGTCCCGCCGCCGTCGGCGCTGCTCTCGTCGGCGCTGCTCTCGTCGGCGCTGCCCGGCGGATCGAACGACCACGTCGGGGCGAGCGCCCGCAGGCGCGCTCCCCGCCACTGCCAGAACAGCCAGGTCGGGTACCAGAGCGCGGCATCCGTGATCGCGTCACCGGAGGTCGCGAGCAGCCGGTCGCGGTACAGCGTGCGCCCGTCGGGAAGCGCGGAGACCGCCATCCGGTGGTCCCAGCTCGAGAACGCCGATAGCGGCCCGGTGACCGCGCCGCCGCCGTCGCGCAGCATCCGCACCCCGATCGGCACGTTCGTCGGATAGCTCACGTCGACCACCTCCTCGCCGGCCGGCACCCGTCGGAACGCGAGCGCGCGCAGCCGGTGCCGCCCTTCGGGCCACGTCGTCGGGAACCCGCCCGGTTCGAGCGACGCGAAGTCGAGCCACGGCGCCACCACCTCGCGCAGCACCGCGGGCGAGCGAAGGGCTCGCCACACGGCGTCGACCGGCGCGTCCAGGGTCAGCTTCAACAGCACCCGCATGCAGCGAGCGTAGGCGTGGCGGTGCCGCCCGCCAAGGGGGCGCGCGCTCGCGTCGCCCTCCTCGGCGCCGAGGTCGACGGGTCAGTGCCCGATGAAGATCACCGTGATCAACATCGCGATGATCACCGTGTTGAACGCGAACGAGACGAGCGTGTGCCCGGTCACCAGCCTGCGGGGGCCTGGGAGCGTGAGCGAGACATCCGAGGTCGAGAACGTGGTCTGCACCTGCACGGCGAGGTAGACGTAGTCGCTGAAGATGCGCTCCGACCGCTTGGTCGGGAAGTCGAATCCGCCGTAGGCCTCGTCGTACCTGGCATAGTGCACCGCGTATGCGACGACCGTGACCGCCCAGGAGGCGGCGACGACGAGGACGCTGAAGAACACGGTGGTCGTCTCGCTCAGCAGGCCGGGCCAGAGCGTGAAGACGAGCACCGCCCCGACGGCGATCACCGACCACTGCACGGCGATCGTCGGCCCGGTGCCCGAAAGCACCTCGCCCACCCGGCCGAACCGTCCGCCGGCGTTCGTCGCGAGTAGGACCTGCCGCAGGCGTGGCGCGCTCATCCGGCCGAAGGTGCGGAGCGTGTGCAGGAGGTACGCGAACGACGACGCCGCCGAGAACGCGAACACGCAGAGCGCGAACAGGTCGGTCGTCGGCTCCCATCCGCGCAGGATGACCACGATCACCAGCGTGATCCATGCGGCGTTGAAGCCGGCGATGCACGCCAGGGCGAGACGCACGATGTCATACGCGGCCCGCGGGGCCGCGGTCGCGGGCGTGACCGCCGGGCCCGGTGCGGGCGTGGCCGCGGAGGCATCCGGTGCAGCGGCTGCTGTCGGATCCGCAGTGGGGGCCGGCTCGCCGTCGGGCGGCGAGTCGCCCTCGGGCGCCGGGTCGCCCTCGCGCGTCGGACTCATGCCGACGACGATGCCATGTCGCCGCGACGGGTTCCACCGCGAATGCCCGGCGGATCGGCCGGTCGGGCTCGATGCCGCCGTGGACCTCGACGCCTCGCTCGCACCGAGCGTTGTCAGACACGCCCTAGACTCCCCGGCATGCTCGACGCCTCGTGGTGGCTCCCGTCCCTGGTCGTGTTCGGCGGAGCCGCCGTGCTCGCGGTGCTCGCCGTGACCGGGTTCCGCGCCGCCGCGCGACGGCGCGAGCGGATCTCGCTCGCCGCCGGCCGGCAGGGCGAGATCGAGGCGAAGACCTGGATCGTGCGCGCCGACGAGGCGATCCGCGAGGGGCGGCGCGAGGTCGCCTACGCGGAGGCGCAGTTCGGGCGCGCTGCCGCCTCGCCGCTCGCCGACGCGGTCGAGCAGGGCGCCCGGATGCTCCGCGAGGCGCTTTTCCTGCAGCAGCGCCTCGACGACGCCGAGCCCGACACCGCCGCCGAGCGCCGGACCTGGAGCGGCAGGATCATCGACGGATGCCGCACCGCGGTCGGGCTCGTCGACGACGCGGCCGCGACGCTGGCGTCCGCGCGCGAGGCCGAACGCGACGTGCCGACCGAGCTCCCCGACGTACGGGATCGGGTCGCCGGGCTCACCGATCGGCTGACCAGGGCGGACGCATCCGTGGCCCACCTCGCCGAACGCTTCGCGGGATCGGCGCTCGCCGGAGCCGCGGCCGACCGGGAGGCGGCGAGCACGTCGCTCGGCGACGCCGAGGCGGCGCTCGACGACGTGCGCTCCGCGCAGGCTCGATCGGGCCATTCCGCCGCCGAGATGCTCGGGAGGGCCCGCGCGGCCGCCGACGACGCCGAGCGCCGGATCGCGGCCGTCGAACGCGTCGAGTCGGACCTCGCGGCCGCGGTGGAGACTGCTCGGGTCGAGGCGCGACGCCTGGACGACGAGCTCGCCCGGGCACGCACCGACCGCGACACCGCCTCGTCGGGCGCGGATGCCGCGGACCCGGCACTGGCCGCCGCGACGGTCGCGCTCGGCGTCGTGCTGCGCGACACCGCCGTCCTGTTGGCCGAACCCGCGCCCGCGCGGACGGATCCGTTCCTCCGACGCGACCGGTTGCGCGCGGCACGCGACCGACTCGAGGCCGCCCGTGCGGAGATGCAGCGGTCGTCGTCGAGGCTGCACGGGGCGAGGTCGGCGCTCGGCGGCGCGCTCGCGATCGCGGAGAGCCACCTCGTCGTCGCCCGCGGTCTCATCGAGCGCGGCCGCGGTCGCGTCGGCGCGGATGCGCGGACCCGGCTCGCCGAGGCCGAACGTCAGCTCGTCATCGCGCGGCAGGAGCCCGACCCGGTCGCCGCGCTCGACGCCGCACGTCGCGCGGCCGCACGCGCCGCGGACGCCGAAGCACTCGCCCGGTACGACGGCGCGCAGGGGTGACGCGGACGCAGGGGTGACGCGGGCGCTCCGGCACGTCATCCGGCGTCGCGCGGGCGCCGTCGAAGACGACCGTGCCGATCGGCGCGGATAGCCTGAACGGATGACCACGCACGCGCCCGCCTCCCAGGGGAAGTACCAGGTCCGCTTCGACCGCGGCGAGCCCGGCCTCGCCCGCATCGCCGACGGCGTCGACGTCGTGGTGTGGGTCGACGCGCTGGGAGCGGCATCCGACGCCCCGACCGCCGCGGCCGCTGCGGGCACGGCGGCCGTGCTCGCCGCAGGTCTCGCCGACGCTCCGGCGGTCGCACGGTGGATCCTCGCCGAGCAGGAGCGACTCGGCCGGCGCGCCTACCTCGCGATCGCGACCGCGTCCGACGCCGGGGTCGGCGTGCCCGACCTGCTCGCGGCCGGTGCGGTCGTCGACGCGCTCATGGACCTCGGCATCGACGACACGTCGCCCGAGGCGGCCGTCGCGGCCGCGGCCTACACGGGCCTGCGCCGCGCGGTGCGCCACCTCACCGCGGCATCCGTGCAGGGGCGCGAGGCCACGGCCTCGGGTCTCGCCCCGGAGCGGCTGCACCACCTCGCTGCGGTCGGCACGGCCGACGAGGTGCGGGTCGTGCGCGAGGCGTCCGGCGACTGACGCCGCCGAGGCATCCGGCGACCGACGCCGCCCAGAGCATCCGGCGACGGATGACGCCGCCGCATCCCGGCCGGTCAGGCCGCCTCGGAGACCCGCATCCCCTTGCGCGCACGGTGCGCGCGCACCTTCGCGCGGTTGCCGCACCGCTGCATCGAGCACCACCGCCGGGTCGCCGCTCGCGACGTGTCGAGGTAGACGATGTCGCAGCCGTCGGCGCTGCAGTCGCGGATGCGGTCGGTCCCTGCCGGCGAGAACGCGTCGACCGCGTCGCGGGCGATCGTCGACAGCGCCTGGCCGACGGTCTGCACCGAGCGGCCCGCCTGACGGGTGCCGCCCCCGAGCGCCGGCGGGATGTCCGGCGTCGCCGCGTACAGGTTCACGATGTCGACGTCGCTCCCCGGCAGCGCCTCGCCGCGGCTCGCGGCCACCGCGAGGCGCGTGATCGCGTCGCGCAGTGCGACCGCGTCGAACAGGTCGCGCGAACGCGCGGCGCCGACGGCGACCGGGAACCGCTCGCGCAGCCATCCGGTCAGGTCGTCGGGCTGGTGGAGGCGCTCGCCGCGGACGTGGGCGTCGGCGAAGGCACCCGTGTACGCGAAGTCGAGCGCGAGCGAGCCCGAGTCGAACCACCAGCGCTGGCCGTCGGGGGCGTCGATCCACTGGCCGGTCGGAATCGTGACGGTTGAGACGGTCATGCGCAACACAATCGGGTCGGGCGCGGTCCGGGGCGGCGGCGCGAGGTCTGGGAGTGGGGGCGGTGCGGGGCGTGGGGGCGGTACGGGGTTCGTCGACGGGTGCCGACGATCACCCTGCGGGATCGACGGCGCTGCTCGCGGCCCGCCGACGCATCGCGGGGGTGATCACGCGGCGCTGCCAGACGATGAGGTTCGCGCGATCGAATCCGCGGCGGCACAGGCCGCAGCTCAACGGGCGCACCGGCTCACGATATCGGTAGTGCTCGTGTCCGGAGGGGCAGCGACCCACCCACGGCGCGAGTTCGTCGGCGATCTCGCCGTCGTGCGTGCGCCGCCCCACGTACCCGATCGACTCCGCGACGTGGCGCCACTTCGGGCCGTGACCGGCGCGCGGACCGGCGATCGCGTGCGCGACCTCGTGGAGCAGCACCTGGTGGATCTCGTCGTCGCCGTACCGGGCGGCGAGGTAGCGCGACACCGAGATGTGCTTGGCGGTGTAGTTGCACAGGCCCGCGCGCTTCTTCGCGTTGTCGAATCCGAAGGTCCAGATCTCGGCGTCGAGGTGCATGCGGATGAGCGCCTCGGCCCAGCGTCGCACCCGATCGAGATCCGCCATGAGGCTCAGGATAGCCCTGCGCGCGGACGTCAGGGCAGGGGCGCGACGCCGACGCGCACCAGCCGATCGTCGCCGTCGCGCGGTGATCCGCGACCGTCGGTGTTGTTGGTGAGGAACCACAGTTCGCCGTCGGCGCCCGGCACGACGTCGCGGATGCGCCCGTACCCGTCGACGAACCACGGCGTCGCGGTCGGGGCGACGGTTGCCCGACCGGCCGACGGCGCGACGCCGGAGAGCGGAGCGACGGTCCAGATCCGCTCGCCGCCGAGTCCCGCCACGACGGCGGTATCGCCGAGGATCGCGAGGCCGGAGGGGCTCGCCTCCGACGTCGGCCACTGCGCGACCGGGTCGCTGAACCGGCCGTCGCCCGCCTGTCCCTCGACGATCGGCCAGCCGTAGTTGGCACCGCGGGTGACGAGGTTGAGCTCGTCCCACGTGTTCTGCCCGAACTCGGCGGCCCACAGCCGGCCCTCGGCGTCCCAGGCCAGCCCCTGCGGGTTGCGGTGCCCGATCGACCACGCGTGCGTTGCGAACGGGTTGCCCGCGGCCGGCGTGCCGTCGATGGCGAGCCGCAGGATCTTCCCGGCGAGCGACGCCGGATCCTGCGCGGCGTCGCGCTGCCCGGCGTCGCCCGTGGTCGCGTAGAGGAATCCGTCCGGCCCGAACGCGAGCCGCCCGCCGTTGTGGTTCCCGGCCTTCGGGATGCCCGCCAGCACGACCTCCGGGGTGCCGAGCGCGAGTGCGCCCGGGGCACCGCTGAGCGGCATCCGCACGATGCGGTTGTCGTCGGGCCCGGTGAACATCGCGTACACGAAGTCGGGCCGGGCCGCGGCGCCCGGCAGGAACGCGAGCCCCATCAGGCCGCCCTCGCCCGCGGGCGCGACCCCGGGCACGTCGACGACGGGGCGGGCGGAGCCGTCGCCGCCGACCTCGACGATCCGGGCCGTGTCGCGTTCGCTGACGAGCACGCCGCCGTCGGGCAGGCGCAGCACCGACCACGGCGCATCGAGTCCGACGGCGATGTCGGATGCCTCCCCGGCGGGCACGAGTACCGGCGGCGGGGCCTCGGGGGGCGTCGCCGTCGCCGTCGATGTCGGACTCGGGCTCGCCGATTCGGGGGTCGGCGTGGCGCTCGGCGTTGGGGCGGGGCCGGCGGGGAGGCATCCGCTCAGCGCCGCGAGCACGGCCAGCGAGCCCACCGCGGCCCTGGCCGCCGCCGACCGCTTCTCGTCGTCCCGTCCTCGCATGCATCGCCCTCCGGCGGCGGTCGCCCGGGTGCCGCTCGCGCCCTCTGCCCCACGCCCTCTGCCCAGTCTGCCGCCGCCGGCGACAGAATGGGAGGGTGACGGCCGGCACCCGCAGCGCGCGCATCGATCTCAACGCCGACCTCGGCGAGGCCGTGGGCGACGTCGAGGTCGCCGACGACCTCGCGATGTTCCCCCTGGTGACCAGTGCGAACGTCGCGTGCGGGTTCCACGGCGGCGACCCCGTGGTCATGCGGCGCAGCGTCCGGCTGGCGACGGCGCACCGCGTGTCGCTCGGTGCGCATCCCGGGTACCGCGACCTCGACGGATTCGGCCGCCGCGAGCTCGGCACCCCGCCCGACGTCATCGCCGCCGAGCTCCTCGTGCAGCTCGGTGCGCTCGACGCGCTCGCCCGCGCGGCGGGCATCGGCGTCGCCTACGTGAAGGCCCACGGTGCGCTGTACCACCGGCTCGGCGTCGACGCCGAGGCCGCCGCGGCGTACGTCGAGGCCGTCGCGGCGTTCGACGAGGGCCTCGCGGTGCTCGGCGCGCCGGGAAACGCACTCGAGGCGCGCGCCGCCGAGGCCGGCCTGCGATTCGTGCGGGAGGCGTTCGTCGACCGTGCCTACCTGCCCGACGGAGGCCTCGTGCCGCGCGGCCGCCCCGGTGCGGTCGTGACCGATCCGGAGGCGGTCGCCGCGAGGGCCGTCGAGCTCGCGACGACCGGGGGGATCGCCGCGGTCGACGGCGACCGGCTCGACCTCCGGCCCGATTCGCTGTGCCTGCACGGCGACACCGAGGGCGCGATCACGCTCGCGGCGCGGGTGCGTGCCGCGCTCGCCGGCGCGGGGGTCGAGCTGCGGGCGTTCGCGTGACCCGGCGCATCCTGCCGTCGGGCGCGTCGGCGCTGCTCGTCGAGTGCGACGGGCTGCCCGACGTGCTGGCGTTGCACGACACCCTGTCGGCGACGGCGCCCGCCGGCGTCGTCGAGCTCGTGCCCGCGGCCCGGACGGTGCTCGTGAGCGTCGACCCCGCGATGCTGCCGCTCGAGTCGGCGGCGAGCTGGATCCGGCGCGCGACGACGGATGCTCCGCCTCCGACCGGCGCGGCGGGTACGGCCGAGCCCGTGATCGTGCCGGTGCGGTACGACGGCCGGGACCTCGCCGAGGTCGCCGACGAACTCGGCCTCGCGCCGGACGAGCTGGTCGCACGGCACGCCGCCGCCGCCTGGCGGGTCGCGTTCATCGGATTCGCTCCCGGGTTCGCGTACCTGGTGAGCGAGGACTGGCCGTTCGACGTGCCGCGCCTCGCGTCGCCGCGCACATCGGTGCCGGCGGGCGCGGTCGGCCTCGCCGGCGGCTTCAGCGGCGCCTACCCGCGCTCGAGTCCCGGCGGCTGGCGGCTGATCGGGCGGGCCGACGCCCCGCTGTGGGATGCCGCGGCGCAGCCGCCCGCCCTGCTCGCGCCCGGGGCGCACGTGCGGTTCGAGGCGGTGACCGGGGCATGAGCGGGCGAACCGGTGCCCTCCACCCCGCCTCCGACGCCCTGCTCGTCGAGCAACCCGGGCCGCTGACGCTCGTCGAGGACCTCGGCCGACCCGGGCTCGCGCACCTGGGCGTCGCGGCGTCGGGCGCCCTCGACCGCGGCGCGCTCGCGCTCGCGAACCGGCTCGTGGGCAACCCCGACGGCGCGGCAGGCCTCGAGGTCGTCGGCGGCGGGTTCCGCGCCCGGTTCCGGGGCACCCGATGGTTCGCGGTCGCCGGCGCCTGGGGAGACATCCGGCTCGATGGACGCCGGGTGACGCCGTACACGGCGGCCCGCGGAGTGGACGGCGCCGTGCTCGAACTCGCGGCGCCCGAGCGCGGCATCCGCTGGGTGCTCGCCGTCAGGGGCGGGGTCGACGAGCCGCCCGTGCTCGGCTCCCGGTCGACCGACACGCTGTCGGGGTTGGGCCCCGCCCGCGTCGAGGCGGGCCGGGTGCTGCCGATCGGGTCGGAGCCCGCGGCATCCGTGCCGACGCTCGACCGTGAGGCGGCGTACCCGCCCTCGGAGGGAACCGTGACCCTCGCGCTGCTCCCGGGTCCGCGTGCCGACTGGCTCGACGAGGCGTCGACCGTGCGCCTCTTCGACGGTCAGTGGCGCATGTCGGCGGCGGCCGACCGCGTCGGCGCGAGGATCGACGGGCCGGTGCTCGAGCGGTCGGCGCTCGCCCGCCGCATCGGCGAGCTGCCGAGCGAGGCGACGGTGCCCGGGTCGATGCAGCTGCCGCCGTCGGGGCAGCCGACGATCCTGCTCGCCGACCGGCCGGTGACGGGCGGATACCCCGTGGTCGCGATCGTGGCCCCGGCATCGCTCGACCGGCTGGCGCAGGTGCGGCCCGGTCAGGGGATCCGCTTCCGGCACGCGTGACGAGTCTGGAAACAACTCTTCACAATTTATGCCTGAGCTGGAAGTATCTTCCGCAACCCTACGGAAGGATCCAGCGATGCATCAGGCCACCACGACACCGACCCCGGAACCGGCGACGTCCGACTCCGGCCCCGCAGGGCTCGCCCGCCGGGGCTTCCTCACCCTCGCCGTGGCCGGCGCCGCGGCATCCGCCTTCTCCGTCACGATCGGGACGCTGGCCGCCTCGCCCGCCCGCGCCGACGGCACCGCCGCCGGCGCCGCGTTCGCGCCCCGCAAGCGCGAGCTGCGCGCCATGTGGATCTCCTCCGTCGTCAACATCGACTGGCCCTCCAAGACCGGCCTGTCGGCCGCCGACCAGCAGGCCGAGTTCCTGCGCTGGCTCGACGTCGCCGCGCAGTTCAACCTCAACGCCGTCTTCGTGCAGGTGCGCCCGACCGCCGACGCGTTCTGGCCGAGCCCGCTCGAACCCTGGTCGCAGTACCTCACCGGCGTGCAGGGACAGGACCCCGGCTACGACCCGCTCGCGTTCATCGTCGACGAGGCGCACCGGCGCAACCTCGAGCTGCACGCCTGGTACAACCCCTACCGGGTCTCGATGCAGGCCGACCCCACGAAGCTCGTCCCCGAGCACCCCGCACGCGTGCACCCCGAGTGGATCTGGCCGTACGGCGGCAAGCTCTACTTCGACCCGGGCCTGCCCGAGGTGCAGGAGCACATCCAGCAGGCGATCATGCACTCCGTCGAGCACTACGACCTCGACGGCGTGCACTTCGACGACTACTTCTACCCGTACGCGGTGGCCGGGCAGACGATCCCGGATGCCGCGACCTACGCCGCGCACGGTGCCGGGTTCGCCGACATCGCCGACTGGCGGCGCGAGAACGTGAACACCTTCGTGCGGTCCATCTCCGAACGCATCAAGGCCACGAAGCCCTGGGTGAAGTTCGGCATCAGCCCGTTCGGCATCTGGCGCAACGCGGCGACCGACCCCGCGGGCTCCGCCACGAGCGGCTCGCAGTCGTACGACATGCAGTTCGCCGACACCCGCAAGTGGGTGGTCGAGGGCTGGCTCGACTACATCAACCCGCAGATCTACTGGCAGTTCGGGCTCGCCGTCGCCGACTACGCCGCGCTCGTGCCCTGGTGGGCCGACGTCGCCGAGGCATCCGGCACCCACCTCTACATCGGCGAGGCGCTCTACAAGGTGACCTCGGGAGTGTTCACCGACCCCGCCGAGCTCTCGAACCACCTCGACTTCGACCGGCAGGTCGACGCCGACCGCGCACCCGTGCACGGCAACGTCTACTTCTCGGCCAACCACGTGCCCGCCGACCCGCAGGGAGCCATGACGCTGCTGCGCGACCGCCACTACCCGACGCCGGCGATCGTGCCCGCGATGCCGTGGCTGCCGGAGACCGACGTGCGCACGCCCGTGCTCGCCGTCGTGCACCGCGTCGACGACGGCGCGCGCGTCGTCTGGCTCGACGCCATCCGGCCCGACCGGCGGGCCACGTCGTTCGCGGTCTACCGCGTCGAGGGCCGGGTCGCGTCGATCGACGTCGAGGACGCCGCCAACCTCGTCGCGACCGTGCGCGCAGCCGACGCCGTCCGCCAGGAATGGGTGGATGCCGCGGCAGCGCCGGGCACCGCGTACACGTACGTCGTCACCGCACTCGACCGCGTGTGGAACGAGACCGCGCCGAGCCGGCCCGGCTGGGTGCGCGCGGGCTGATCGGGCGCGCCCGCCGCCGTTCGGGCGCCCCGCTCAGCGCGACAGGAAGATCGACCGTGCCGGCGGGGGCGACGGCACGGCCGTCGCATCCGTCACCACCCGGCCGCCGGCCGCGAACGTGCGGAACTCGGCGCCCTCGACGAGCTTCGCGGGCGCCGGGTCGCTGCCGAGCAGTCGGGGCATCCGGTCGAACGGGAGCGGCGCTGCCGACGCGTACATCACGACGTTGCCGAAGCGGCGGCCCTTCAGCATGTTCGAGTCGGCCGCGAGCGCGACGTGCGCGAACACGTGCGCGAGCGTCGCGGCCTGCGACCGGGCGAAGGCGAGGCCCGCGCCGTCGGCCACGTTCACGGAGACGATGCCCCGCGGCGACAGCCGCGGCGCGATCAGGCCGTAGAACTCGGTGCTCGTCACGTGCGCGGGGGTGCGGGCGCCCGCGAAGATGTCGACGATCGCGAGGTCGACGACGCCGTCGAGTCCGGCCGGCAGCTTCGCGAGCACCTCGCGGGCATCGCCCGTGCGCACCCGGATCTGCTCGCCGCGGGGCAGCGGCAGGTGCTCGCGCACGAACGCGACGAGGTCGGCCTCGAGTTCGACGACCTGCTGGCGCGAACCCGGGCGGGTCGCGGCGAGGTAGCGGGGGAGCGTCAGCCCGCCGCCGCCGAGGTGCAGCGCCGTGATCGGCTCCCCGGAGGGTGCCACGAGGTCGGCGGCGTGCCCGATGCGGCGCACGTACTCGAAGCCGAGCCACTCGGGGTGCTCGACGTCGAGGTGCGACTGCGGCGTGCCGTCGACGTAGAGCGTCCACGAGCCCGGCTCCCGCCGGGACTCCTCCAGGCGCGCGAGGTGGCCGCTCAGTGCGAGGCGGCGTTCGAAGTCGGGCACGGATGCCACGCTACCCGCCCGCTGCCGGCCGGGGGCGGCTCAGCACCCTCCCCAGAGGACGAAGTCGAGGCGCTCGGCGGTGAGCACCTCGGCCGGGTGGGGACCGACGGCACGCAGCAGCGGCTCGAGGCGCGGTGGCAACCTGTCGGGACCGACGACGAGCACGACGTTGCCCTCTTCGGATCCGCTCAGCACCGCGGCGTCGCCGGTCGCGAGCAGCTCGGCCGACGGACGGGCACGGGCGAACGCGCGGGCCTGGTCCCCGAGCCGGCCGAGCCCCGCGGCGTCCGCCACGTTCAGGACGGCCAGGCCGTCGGGCGCGAGCACCGACAGCACCGCGTCGGCGAATTCACGGGTCGCGACGAACTCGGGCGGCTCGAGCCCGGAGTAGAGGTCGACGACCACGAGGTCGTAGCCGGATGCCGCCGACGGATGGGTCGCGCCCATGGCCCAACCCGCGACGTTCGCGGCGTCACGGATCCGCACATCGATGTCGGCGCGGCCGGGCAGCGGCAGTCGGGCGAGCACGGTCTCGACGACGGCAGGGTCGTGCTCGACCACGACCTGCCGGGATCCGGGCCGCGTCGCCTCGACGTAGCGGGGGAGGGTCAGCGCTCCGCCGCCGAGGTGCAGCGCGCGGATCGGCGCCCCCGGCGGCCTGACGGCGTCGACGACGTGGCCGATGCGCCGGGTGTACTCGAAGAACAACCGGGTCGGGTCGACCGGATCCACGTGCGACTGCGCCTGCCCGTCGACGAGCAGCGTGAGGCCGGTCGACGAGAACACGTCGGTCTCGAATTCGATGCGCGCGGGTTCGTCGCGCGAGGGCCGGTTGCGCGAGGGCGCCATGGAAGGCATCGTCCCACGGCGAAGCATCGCGCGGGGCGGCGGCCTCAGACGCCCTCGTCGTCCTCGACGTCCTCCGACGCGAAATCGGCGATCTCGTCGGTCTCGCGGTCGACGTCGTCCTCGCGGGCCGACGTCTCGTCGGCCGAGGGCGAGGCCGGTCCCGTCGCCGTCGCCCGGTCGGATGCCGCATCGCCCGCCCGCTCTCGGGTGCCCTCGTCGAGGGTGCCCGTTCCGTCGGGATATCCGGCCTCATCCGGGTATTCGTAGCCGTCGCCGCCCATGGTGTCCCCCGTTCCGGATGCCGCATCGGAGGGGCATCCGTCGGCTCGACGTTACGCCGTTCGGGACTCGGGCACGCGGTTATACCGGACTCGCGCGCACAAATCAAGGAACCGACTGGACACGGCGCACAATATCGCTTATAGTTGAGGTTTGCGCTCCCAGACCCAACTTGCCTTCATATTGCGGTCGGCTTCCTTGCGAGTCCGGGGTCATTCGACACCCGGAGATGCATCCGTCTGAGGGGTCCACTCCACCACCATCGACAGTGAACCGGCCCGATCGGGCCCTGGAGGTCATTTCCTTGGCTGCTGCGCGCAACGCAACCACGCCCACCCCCAAGAACGGACGCGGTGCAAGCCGCCTCTCGTTCGCGAAGGTCACCGACACCCTCACGGTACCCGACCTTCTCGCCCTGCAGACCGAGAGCTTCGACTGGCTCGTCGGAAACGACGCGTGGAAGGCGCGCGTCGCTGCTGCGGTCGAGGAAGGTCGTCAGGACCTCCCCGACGCCACCGGCCTCGAGGAGATCTTCGAGGAGATCTCGCCCATCGAGGACCTCGGCGAGACCATGCAGCTCTCGTTCACGAACCCCGAGCTCGAGCCGCCGAAGTACACGCTCGACGAGTGCAAGGAGAAGGGCAAGACCTACTCCGCGCCGCTGTACGTCAACGCGGAGTTCATGAACCACCTCACCGGTGAGATCAAGACCCAGACGGTCTTCATGGGCGACTTCCCGCTGATGACCCCGAAGGGCACCTTCGTCATCAACGGCACCGAGCGCGTCGTCGTGTCGCAGCTCGTCCGTTCGCCGGGCGTCTACTTCGAGCGCACGCCCGACAAGACGAGCGACAAGGACATCTACTCGGCGCGCGTGATCCCGAGCCGCGGTGCGTGGCTCGAGTTCGAGATCGACAAGCGCGACCAGGTCGGCGTCCGCATCGACCGCAAGCGCAAGCAGTCGGTCACCGTGTTCCTCAAGGCCCTCGGCCTCACCTCGGAAGAGATCCTCGAGGAGTTCGCCGGCTACGAGTCGATCGCCCTCACCCTCGAGAAGGACAACATCCTCACGAAGGAAGAGGCGCTCAAGGACATCTACCGCAAGCTCCGTCCGGGCGAGCAGGTGGCCGCCGAGGCCGCGCGTGCGCTCCTCGACAACTTCTACTTCAACCCGAAGCGCTACGACCTCGCCAAGGTCGGCCGCTACAAGATCAACCAGAAGCTCGGCCTCGAGGCCCCGCTCACCGACTCGGTCCTGACCGTCCAGGACATCGTCGGCACGATCAAGTACCTGGTCGCCCTGCACGAGGACCGTGCGACCCTGCCGGGTCGCCGCGGCGGCAAGGCCGTGGACATCCGCCTGGACGTCGACGACATCGACAACTTCGGCAACCGTCGCATCCGCGCGGTCGGCGAGCTGATCCAGAACCAGGTCCGCACCGGCCTCTCGCGCATGGAGCGCGTCGTCCGCGAGCGCATGACCACGCAGGACATCGAGGCGATCACGCCGCAGACCCTGATCAACGTGCGACCCGTCGTCGCGGCGATCAAGGAGTTCTTCGGCACGTCGCAGCTGTCGCAGTTCATGGACCAGAACAACCCGCTCGCGGGCCTGACCCACAAGCGCCGCCTGAGCGCCCTGGGCCCGGGTGGTCTGAGCCGCGACCGCGCCGGCGTCGAGGTCCGCGACGTCCACCCGTCGCACTACGGCCGCATGTGCCCGATCGAGACCCCTGAAGGCCCGAACATCGGCCTCATCGGCTCGCTCGCGTCGTTCGCGCGCATCAACTCGTTCGGCTTCATCGAGACGCCGTACCGTCGCGTCGTCGACGGCAAGGTCACCGACCGGATCGACTACCTCACCGCGATGGAGGAGGACGACTACATCGTCGCCCAGGCCAACGCCGTGCTGAAGGCCGACGGCCACTTCGCCGACGACCGCGTCCTCGCCCGCAAGAAGGGCGGCGAGGTCGACCTGTTCCCGGCGGACGAGATCGGCTACATGGACGTCTCGCCGCGCCAGATGGTGTCGGTCGGCACGTCGCTCATCCCGTTCCTCGAGCACGACGACGCGAACCGCGCCCTCATGGGTGCGAACATGCAGCGTCAGGCGGTGCCGCTGCTGCGCAGCGACTCGCCGTTCGTGGGCACCGGCATGGAGGGCTACGCCGCGATCGACGCCGGTGACGTCGTCACCGCCGACCGGGCCGGTGTCGTCACCGAGGTCTCGGCCGACGCCGTGACCGTGCAGCTCGACGAGGGCGGCACGCAGACCTACTACCTGCGCAAGTTCGACCGCTCGAACCAGGGCACGTCGTACAACAACCGCGTCGTCGTGACGGCCGGTGAGCGGGTCGAGGTCGGCGAGGTCATCGCCGACGGTCCCGCGACCGACAACGGCGAGCTCGCGCTCGGCAAGAACCTCCTCGTGGCGTTCATGCCGTGGGAGGGCCACAACTTCGAGGACGCGATCATCCTCAGCCAGAACCTGGTGAAGGACGACGTCCTCTCCTCGATCCACATCGAGGAGTACGAGGTCGACGCCCGCGACACCAAGCTCGGCAAGGAGGAGATCACCCGCGACCTCCCCAACGTCAGCCCCGACCTGTTGGCCGACCTCGACGAGCGCGGCATCATCCGCATCGGCGCCGAGGTCCGCCCCGGCGACATCCTCGTCGGCAAGGTCACGCCCAAGGGCGAGACCGAGCTGTCGGCGGAGGAGCGCCTGCTCCGCGCGATCTTCAACGAGAAGAGCCGCGAGGTCCGCGACACGTCGCTGAAGGTGCCCCACGGCGAGCAGGGCACGATCATCGGCGTCAAGGTGTTCGACGCGCAGGACGGCGACGACGAGCTCGGCTCGGGCGTCAACCAGCGCGTGGTCGTCTACATCGCCCAGAAGCGCAAGATCACCGAGGGCGACAAGCTCGCCGGCCGCCACGGCAACAAGGGCGTCATCTCGAAGATCCTGCCCGTCGAGGACATGCCGTTCCTCGCCGACGGCACCCCGGTCGACGTCATCCTGAACCCGCTGGGCATCCCCGGTCGAATGAACTTCGGCCAGGTGCTCGAGACCCACCTCGGCTGGGTCGCCAAGCAGGGCTGGAAGGTCGACGGCAAGCCGACGTGGGCCAAGCGCCTGCCCGAGGCCGCGCACGAGGCCGCCCCCGGCACCAAGGTCGCGACCCCGGTGTTCGACGGTGCCCTCGAGGAGGAGATCGCGGGTCTGCTCGACTCGACGCTCCCCAACCGCGACGGCGAGCGGCTCATCGACTCGAGCGGCAAGACGCAGCTCTTCGACGGCCGTTCCGGCGAGCCCTTCCCGTACCCCGTCTCGGTCGGCTACATGTACATCCTGAAGCTGCACCACCTCGTGGACGACAAGATCCACGCCCGCTCGACCGGCCCGTACTCGATGATCACCCAGCAGCCGCTCGGTGGTAAGGCGCAGTTCGGCGGTCAGCGCTTCGGTGAGATGGAGGTGTGGGCGCTCGAGGCGTACGGTGCCGCCTACGCGCTCCAGGAGCTCCTCACGATCAAGTCCGACGACATCCTCGGCCGCGTCAAGGTGTACGAGGCGATCGTCAAGGGCGAGAACATCCAGGAGCCCGGCATCCCCGAGTCCTTCAAGGTGCTCATGAAGGAGATGCAGTCGCTGTGCCTGAACGTCGAGGTCCTCTCGGCCGACGGCACCGCGGTCTCGCTCCGCGACACCGATGACGAGGCCTTCCGCGCTGCGGAGGAGCTCGGCATCAACATCTCCGCGCGCTTCGAGTCGTCGAACATCGACGAAATCTGAGCCAGGCACGAAGAACGATTCAGGAAACTTCTCAAGGAGAGAAATTGCTCGACGCAACGACATTTGACGAGCTTCGTATCGGCCTGGCGACCGCCGAGGACATCCGCAAGTGGTCCTTCGGTGAGGTCAAGAAGCCCGAGACGATCAACTACCGCACGCTGAAGCCGGAGAAGGACGGCCTCTTCGGCGAGCAGATCTTCGGACCCTCCCGCGACTGGGAGTGCGCCTGCGGCAAGTACAAGCGGGTGCGCTTCAAGGGCATCGTCTGCGAGCGCTGCGGCGTGGAGGTCACCAAGAGCTCCGTCCGCCGCGAGCGGATGGGCCACATCGAGCTCGCCGCGCCCGTGACGCACATCTGGTACTTCAAGGGTGTCCCGAGCCGCCTCGGCTACCTGCTGGACATGGCGCCGAAGGACCTCGAGAAGGTCATCTACTTCGCCGCGTACATGGTCATCGACGTCGACGACGAGGGTCGTCACGCCGACATGCCGGGCCTCGAGAACGAGCTCCGGCTCGAGATCAAGACCATCGGCGAGCAGCGCGATGCCCGCATCGCGACGCTGATGGCCCGCAAGGAGGAGGAGCTCGCGGCACTCGAGGCCGAGGGCGCCAAGGCCGACCAGCGCAAGCGCGCCGAGGCCGCCGCCGACAAGGAGATGGCCGGCGTCCGCAAGTCGGGCGACGAGCAGATCGCGCACCTCGAGCGCGTGTGGGAGGACTTCCGCACCCTCAAGGTCGGCGACCTGAAGCCCGAGGACTCGGTCTTCCAGGAGCTGCAGGACCGCTTCGGCATGTACTTCGAGGCCTACATGGGCGCCGAGGCGATCCAGAAGCGCCTCCAGTCCTTCGACCTCGCGGCCGAGGCCGACGACCTGCACCTGCAGATCGCAGAGGGCAAGGGCCAGAAGAAGATCCGCGCGATCAAGCGGCTCAAGGTCGTCAACTCGTTCCTGCAGACGGGCGCCTCGCCCGCCGCGATGGTGCTCGACGTGGTCCCGGTCATCCCGCCGGAGCTGCGCCCGATGGTCCAGCTCGACGGTGGCCGCTTCGCGACCAGCGACCTGAACGACCTGTACCGCCGCGTGATCAACCGCAACAACCGCCTGCGTCGTCTGCTCGACCTCGGTGCTCCCGAGATCATCGTGAACAACGAGAAGCGGATGCTGCAGGAGGCGGTCGACGCGCTGTTCGACAACGGCCGCCGCGGCCGCCCGGTCACGGGCACCGGCAACCGCGCCCTCAAGTCCCTGAGCGACATGCTCAAGGGCAAGCAGGGTCGCTTCCGCCAGAACCTGCTCGGCAAGCGCGTCGACTACTCGGGCCGTTCGGTCATCGTCGTCGGCCCGCAGCTGAAGCTGCACCAGTGCGGTCTGCCCAAGCAGATGGCGCTGGAGCTCTTCAAGCCGTTCGTGATCAAGCGCCTGATCGACCTGAGCCACGCGCAGAACATCAAGGCCGCCAAGCGCATGGTCGAGCGTTCGCGCCCGCAGGTGTGGGACGTGCTCGAGGAGATCATCCGCGAGCGCCCCGTGCTGCTGAACCGTGCGCCCACGCTGCACCGCCTCGGCATCCAGGCCTTCGAGCCGCAGCTCGTCGAGGGCAAGGCGATCCAGCTGCACCCGCTCGTGTGCGCCGCGTTCAACGCGGACTTCGACGGTGACCAGATGGCCGTGCACCTGCCGCTGTCGGTCGAGGCCCAGGCCGAGGCCCGCGTGCTGATGCTCGCGTCGAACAACATCCTGAAGCCGTCGGACGGCCGTCCGGTGACCCTGCCCTCGCAGGACATGATCATCGGCCTGCACCACCTGACGACCGAGAAGGTCGCCGGTGCCGGCGAGGGCCGCGCGTTCTCGTCGATCGCCGAGGCGATCCTCGCGTTCGACCAGAACCGTCCGGGCGAGCACCTGCTCGACCTCGGCGCCAAGGTGAAGATCCGCCTCGAGGGGCTGCACTTCGCCGAGGGCACCGAGCCCGAGGGCTTCGAGGCCGGCAAGCCGTTCCTGATGGAGACGACCCTCGGTCGCGCGATCTTCAACGAGGCGCTGCCGGTGGACTACCCGTTCTTCAACGAGCAGGCCGGCAAGGGGCAGATCTCGGCGATCGTCAACGACCTCGCCGAGCGCTACCCGAAGACCGAGGTCGCCGCGACCCTCGACCGGATCAAGGACGCCGGCTTCCGCTGGGCGACCCGTTCGGGCGTGACCGTCGCGCTCTCCGACATCGTCGAGCTCCCGCAGAAGCGCGAGATCGTGTCGAAGTACGAGAAGCAGGCCGCGAAGGTCCAGGGCCAGTTCGACAAGGGTCTGACGACCGACCTCGAGCGTCGCCAGGAGCTCATCCAGATCTGGACGAAGGCCACCGACGAGGTCGCCAAGGCCATGCAGGAGGAGTTCGCGTCGAACCCGGAGAACACCATCAACCGCATGGTGACCTCGGGTGCCCGTGGTAACTGGCTGCAGGTGCGCAACATCGCCGGTATGCGAGGCCTGGTGAACAACCCGAAGGGTGAGATCATCCCTCGCCCGATCATCTCGTCGTACCGCGAGGGCCTGTCGGTGGCGGAGTACTTCATCGCCACGCACGGTGCCCGCAAGGGTCTGGCCGACACCGCGCTCCGCACGGCGGACTCGGGCTACCTCACGCGTCGTCTGGTCGACGTCTCGCAGGATGTCATCATCCGCGAGGACGACTGCGGCACGTCGAAGGGCCTCGAGCTGCCGATCGCGGCGGTGGATGCCTCGGGCGAGCTCGTCCGCGACCCCAACGTCGAGAACTCGGTGTTCGCCCGTTCGCTCGCCGCCGACGCGGTGAACGCGAAGGGCGAGGTCGTGGCGGAGGCCGGCTCCGACGTGGGCGACGTGCTCATCGACAAGCTGGTCGCTGCCGGTGTCGAGTCGATCCGGGTCCGCTCGGTCCTGACCTGCGAGTCCGCGGTCGGCGTGTGCGCGGCGTGCTACGGCCGTTCGCTCGCGACCGGCAAGCTGGTCGACCTCGGCGAGGCCGTCGGCATCATCGCGGCCCAGTCGATCGGCGAGCCCGGCACGCAGCTGACGATGCGTACCTTCCACACGGGTGGTTCGGCGTCGGCGGACGACATCACGCAGGGTCTGCCCCGCGTGCAGGAGCTCTTCGAGGCACGTACCCCCAAGGGTGCGTCGCCGATCGTCGAGGCGGCCGGCCGCATCACGATCGACGAGACCGAGAAGCAGCGCAAGGTCATCCTCACGCCCGACAACGGCGACGAGCCGATCGCGTACAACGTGCTCAAGCGTTCGACGCTGCTCGTCGAGGACGGCCAGCACGTCGAGCTCGGCCAGCAGCTGATCGTCGGCACGGTCGACCCGAAGGAGGTCCTCCGGGTCAAGGGCGTGCGCGAGGTGCAGAAGCACCTGGTGAACGGCGTGCAGGACGTCTACCGCTCGCAGGGCGTGCCGATCCACGACAAGCACATCGAGGTCATCGTGCGCCAGATGCTGCGCAAGGTCACGGTCGTCGACCACGGCGACACCGACCTGCTGCCGGGTGAGCTCGTCGACCGTTCGCGGTACAACGAGATCAACCGTGCCGCGCTCACCGAGGGCCGCAAGACGGCTTCGGCCCGCCAGGAGGTCATGGGAATCACCAAGGCGTCGCTGGCGACCGAGTCGTGGCTGTCGGCCGCGTCCTTCCAGGAGACGACCCGCGTGCTCACGCAGGCCGCCATGGAGGGCAAGTCGGACCCGCTGGTCGGCCTCAAGGAGAACGTGATCATCGGAAAGCTGATCCCCGCCGGCACCGGTCTCGCGAAGTACCGGAACGTCGCGGTGGAGGCCACGGAGGAGGCGAAGGCGGAGCGGTACCCGAACCGCATCTTCGCGGACGACGCGGCGTTCACCGAGGGCGACCTCAGCTTCGTCGACTTCGACGCGTTCTCGAGCGACGACTTCACGCCCGGCAACTACAGCTGAGCCTGATCGAACGGTGATCGTTCGGCGGCGCAGCCGCTGATCGTGATCGGGGCCCCGCATCCATTCGGATGCGGGGCCCTTCGTCGTCTGCAAGCCCCCCGTCTGCGCGACCCCCGACCGGGTGCTCCCCGTCCGGGGGTTCCCCGTTGTGGGGTATAGGAGTGAGTCGCACTCACCTCTACGGTTGCCTCACCCGAACTCCGGGCACCGACGCGCGAACCCGAATCGCGGGTCGGTGGCCGGCACCGGTTCCGGCGCACCCGAGCGCCGCGGACCGGTGAGCACCCCCGTTCCCCCAAGCCCAGGAAAGCCCGCTCCACGCCCCATACCCGTTCCCGCGCGACGCCCTGCCTCGCGCGCCTCCCGCACGACGGAGGCAAGCATGCGCCCACTCGGCGAGATCCTGATCCTGCAGACCGAGGTGTCGATCGAGCACCTCGACGAGATCGGCGCCCTCGAGGACCCCGACGGCCGCGCCGCGCAGCGCCTGGTCGAACGCGGCGTCATCACGGAGGAGCAGTTGGCGCGGGCGAGGGCCGCGCAGGCGGGCGTCGAGTACGTCGCCGACCTGCTGGAGTATCCGGTCGACGCCGAGGCATCCGAACTGGTCGGTGCGGCGACGTGCCGGCGGCACACGGTGCTGCCGGTCGCGCGCGAGGGCGACGTGATCGTGGTCGCGATGGTCGATCCGGGCGACATCCTCGCGATCGACGACGTGCGCGTGGAGTCGGGCCTCGAGGTGCGCCCGCTCGTGGCCTCGCGGTCGGACGTGCTCGCGATGATCGCGCGCACGCACCGCGCCGACACCGAGATGCACGACCTGACGTCGACGATCGAGGATGAGCAGGATGCCACGGGTGCCGACGCGTTCGCGGTCGCCGACGTCGAGGACGACGCGCCGGTCGTGCGCCTCGTGAACCTGCTGGTCTCGCAGGCCATCGCCGACCACGCGAGCGACATCCACATCGAACCGCAGGAGTCGTCCCTTCGCGTGCGGTACCGCATCGACGGCGTGCTGCACGAGATGCAGTCGGCGCCGAAGTCGATCCAGAACGGCGTGATCTCGCGCTTGAAGATCATGGCGGACATCGACATCGCGGAGCGCCGGCGGCCGCAGGACGGCCGCATGTCGGCCTCGGCCGGCGGCCGCAAGATCGACGTACGCGTGGCGACGCTGCCGACGGTGTGGGGCGAGAAGGTCGTCATGCGGATCCTCGACAACTCGCAGGCGACGCTCGACCTCGGCGAGCTCGGGCTGCGCGACGAGAACCTCGCGGTGTACGAGCGCTCGTTCCGACGCCCGCACGGCATGATCCTCGTGACGGGGCCGACGGGTTCGGGCAAGTCGACGACGCTGTACGCGACGCTGAACGCCGTCGCCCGGCCCGAGGTGAACGTGATCACCGTCGAGGATCCGGTCGAGTACCGCATGGCGGGCATCAACCAGGTGCAGGTGAACGTGAAGGCCGGCCTGACGTTCGCGAGCGCGCTGCGGAGCATCCTGCGGTCCGATCCGGACATCGTCCTGGTCGGCGAGATCCGCGACCGGGAGACCGCGCAGATCGCGATCGAGGCGTCGCTGACGGGCCACCTCGTGCTGTCGACGCTGCACACCAACGACGCGGCGAGTGCGGTGACGCGGCTCACCGAGATGGGCGTGGAGCCGTTCCTCGTGGGTTCGGCGGTCGACTGCGTCGTCGCGCAGCGGCTCGCCCGCCGCCTGTGCGACCGCTGCAAGGAGCCGGTCGAGCACCCGATCGAGGAGCTGGCGGCGATGCGGTTCAGGTTCGAGGCGGATGCCCCGGCGCCGCAGCTGTACGGCGCGGTCGGCTGCCAGGCGTGCGCGAAGACCGGGTACCGCGGCCGCATCGCCCTGCACGAGGTGATGGAGGTCGGTGAGGAGATCGAGCGGCTCGCGGTGTCGCGGGCCGCGGCGAGCGAGATCGCCGGCGCGGCGAAGCGGGCCGGTATGCGCTCGCTACGGGAGGACGGGTGGGCGAAGGTCCGCTCGGGGATCACGTCGATCGAGGAGGTCCTGCGGGTCGCCGTCTGACCGCGCGGGGTGGAAGGGAATGTCGATGGACGCGAACGAGCGGCGCTGGGGCGCCGACGAGGTGTTCGAACCGGACGCGTGGAACGCGCCCGGTCGGGACGGCGAGCAGGGGATCGGCGATGGGGCCGCCCCGGGCGATGCCGACGGTGCACGCCACGCCTGGCCGGAGGGCGCCGTGCCCGCACCGGACACGGAGCATCCGCTCATCCCGGAGGGGCGCCGGGCGGTGCCGACGTGGGATGCCGACGGACTGAGCGGCTCGGTGGTGCCGTTGACGCCGGCCGAGGAGGCGACGCTCGCGGCTGCCGATCCGGTGCTCGTGGAGGCGCTCCGCCAGGTCGTGCTGCCGGCCGTCTCCGACCTGCACATCGCCGCGGGTGCCGCGCCGACGTTCCGCGTCGACGGTGCGTTGCGACAGGCGACGGGCCCGGCCTGGGACGCGGTGCGCGTCGAGGAGGTGCTGACGAGCCTGCTGTCGCCCGAGCAGCAGATGGCGTTCGAGCAGGAGCTCGAACTGGACTTCTCGTTCGCGGTGTCGCCCGAGTCGCGGTTCCGCGTGAACTACTCGATGGATCGCGGGACGATGGGCGCCGCGTTCCGGTTGATCCCCGCCGACATCAAGGACCTCGCGGCGCTCGGCGTGCCGAAGGTCGTCGAGCGGTACGCCGGCCTTCCGCGCGGGCTGGTCTTGGTCACGGGCCCGACGGGTTCAGGCAAGTCGACGACGCTGGCGGCGCTCATCGACCTGATCAACCGCACGCGGGCCGACCACATCGTGACGATCGAGGACCCGATCGAGTTCCTGCACACGCACAAGCGCTCGATCGTGCACCAGCGCGAGGTCGGCCCCGACACGCGCAGCTTCGCGACCGCGCTGAAGTACGTCCTGCGGCAGGACCCCGACGTGATCCTCATCGGCGAGCTGCGCGACCTCGAGACGATCTCGGCGGCGCTGACGGCGGCCGAGACCGGCCACCTCGTGTTCGCGACGCTGCACACGCAGTCGGCGTCGCAGACGATCGACCGCATCATCGACGTGTTCCCCCCGCACCAGCAGGGGCAGGTGCGCCAGCAGTTGGCCGCGACCCTGCAGGGCATCGTCTGCCAGACGCTCGTGCGACGGGCATCCGGCGAGGGGCGCACGATCGCGACCGAGGTGCTGATGATGACGCCGGCGATCGCCAACCTGATCCGCGAGGGCAAGACCTACCAGGTGCCGTCGGCGATGCTCGGCGGCCGCGACCTCGGCATGCAGACGATGGACCAGTCGCTCGCGTCGCTCGTCGACCGCGCGGTGATCACGAGGCGCGTGGCGCTCGAGAAGGCGCACGATCCCGAGGCGTTCGAGCACCTCGTGCGCCGCGGCGGCGAGGTCACGCGCGGCAACGCGAGCGATCTCGCCGACATCGACTTCGGCGACGCGTATTCGAAGGGGGTGCGCTGATGGCGACGACGCAGTACGCCTACGTGGGGCGGGATGCCACGGGCAAGACGATCAAGGGCCGGATGGATGCCGCGAGCGAGTCGTCGGTCATCGGCCGGATGGCGGTCATGGGCCTCTCGCCGGTGTCGATCGAGGAGGCGCCTCCGGGAACCGGGCTCCAGCGCGAGATCTCGCTGGGCGGCGCATCCACCTCGGTGCCGCTGAAGGACCTCGCGATCATGAGCCGGCAGATGGCGACGATGATCGGCGCGGGCCTGTCGATCCTGCGGACCCTGTCGGTGCTCGAGTCGCAGACCGACTCGAAGACGCTGCGCGCGATCCTCTCGAAGGTGCGCGACGAGGTGGAGAGCGGGGCATCCGTCTCGGATTCGTTCGCGGCGTACGACCGCACGTTCCCACCGATCATGGTGAGCATGATGCGCGCGGGCGAGACCGGCGGGTTCCTCGACCGGGCGCTCGCGTCGGTGGCCGACGGCTTCGAGAAGGAGGTGAAGCTGCGCGCCGCGATCCGTTCGGCGCTCACGTATCCGGTGATCGTGCTGATCATGGCGGTGTTCGCCGTCGTCGGGATGCTGCTGTTCATCGTGCCGATCTTCACGGACATGTTCGACGGCCTGGGCAGCGAGCTGCCGCTGCCGACCCAGCTGCTCGTGACCCTGTCGGGCGCGATGGTGTGGATCCTGCCGGTCGTGGCGGTGCTCCTGCTCATCGGCCTCGTGTGGTGGACCCGCAACCGGCACACCGCCCGGGTGCGGCGTGCGGTCGACCCCTGGAAGCTGCGCGCGCCCGTGTTCGGCAAGCTCGCGAAGAAGGTCGCGATCGCGCGCTTCGCGAGGAACCTCTCGAGCATGGTCGGGGCGGGCGTGCCGATCCTCCAGTCGCTCAAGATCGTGGGGGAGACGAGCGGCAACTGGGTCATCGAGCAGTCGCTCGTGCGGGTCGGCGAGGGCGTCAGGCAGGGCAGGCCGCTGTCGGGGCTGCTCGCCGGCGAGCAGGTGTTCCCGCCGATGGTGACCCAGATGGTCGCGGTCGGCGAGGACTCGGGCTCGCTCGAGCCCATGCTCGACAAGGTCGCCGAGTTCTACGAGCAGGAGGTCGAGACGGCCTCGGAGCAGCTCACGGCGACGATCGAGCCCATCATGATCGCGATCCTCGGGGTCGTGATCGGCGGCATGGTGATCGCCCTCTACCTGCCGATCTTCACCATCGCCACGGCGGTGCAGGGCGGCTGACGCCGCTCGTTCTCTCGCGTGGACGCCGTCGGCGTCCACCGCTTCCGCGCGCTTCGGAAAATCTGCCTCTGATCAGGTATTTTGTGCCTCATCTTGGGGTATATGCGAACGGATGCACCATGCTTACGCTCCTCGCAAGGCCGGTGTCCCGCCGGCTGCAACCCGAAAGAATGGAATCACCGTGATCAAGCGGATCCTGGCGTCGCTCGAGGAGCGGCGCGCCCAACTCAAGGACGAGGACAAGGGCTTCACGCTCATCGAACTGCTCGTCGTCGTCATCATCATCGGCATCCTGGTGGCGATCGCCATCCCGGTGTACCTCGGCATCCAGAACAGCGCGAAGGACTCTGCCGTCCAGTCGGACCTCACGAACGCGAAGATCGCCGTGGTCGCATACCAGACCAAGAACAACGGAACGCTCCCCGCGAGCCAGGCGGCATTCAACACGGAGTTCAAGAAGCCGTCGGGAGGCAATTACAACAGTGCGGACCCGTACATCGCCTACAGCAGTTCGAGCGGCAATTTCTGCCTGACGGCCACGAGTGGCAGCGGCCAAGTTTGGGCGCTCGGATCGAACGACCCTTCACCGATCAAGGCGGCGACCTGTAGTTGATCCTTTCATTCGACTCTGCAACCTGAGGAACGCATGAACCGCATTGTCCGGCGACTTCACTCCGATGAGTCCGGTGTCGGTCTCGTCGAAGTGCTGCTGGCGATGCTCGTTTTCGCGATCGTGGCGGTGAGCGTGGCCTATTCGGTCACGCTCACCCTCACCAACACCCGAGACTCGAAGGCCCGGCAGATGGCCCTGAACCTCGCGGCATCCGACATCGACGCGGTCCGCGCGATCGGCGACCCATTCGAGGTCCACAGCAGCTCGACGCCCGTCACGAGCAACGGCGAGACGTTCACCGTCCAGCGCACGACCTCGTGGGTGAGCGAGGGCGGCGGCGACGCCGACTGCTCGGCCTCCGGCGGCACGCTCCGCTACAAGCGCGTGAACGTGACCGTCACCTGGACCGGCATGGGGCCGACCGGCATCCCGGCCCGCACCGACACCATCCTCGCGCCGGCGAGCCGCATCAACGACCCGAGCAAGGGCACCGTCTTCGTCTCGGTCAAGGGCGCCGACGGGCTCGGCGAGGAGGACGTCTCGTTCACCGTCTCGCCGAATCCCGGCGCCGGCGTCGTCGTCGAGCCGACCGACGTGGAGGGGTGCAGTTTCCTCCTCGGCGTGACGCCGGGCACCTACACGGTGACGCTCGGCAAGGCCGGGTACATCGACTTCGCGCAGGCGACGAACCCGACCCGCACGGGCGTGGTCACCGCGGGGGGATCCACGGCCTTCGCCTTCCAGTACGACCGGCAGTCGTCGTTCCCGGTGCGCTACGCCTCCAACGCCCTCCGGCTGCCGTCGCAGACGCCGCCCGTGCCGGCCCAGAAGATCGAGTACCCGGCCGAACTCTCGACCACGTACGTCAACGCGAACGGCGTGTGGAACGTCGCCTCGCCCGTGACCGAGGCGGGTAACGCCAACGCGCCGGCGCTCGGCACCGGCACGGCCGCGCGCAGCCTGCACCCGTACCCGGCGGGCTACCAGGCGTTCGCGGGTCCCTACGCCGACACGACGTGCGAGGTGCACGACCCCGAGGCGTGGGCGCCCGACACGACGGCGACCCCGCCCGCCATCGGCCTTCGCGCACCCGCGCAGGGCGCGGCTCCCGGCGGCACCGCGCCGAACCTCGACGTGCCGATGGGCGTCGTCGACATCAGGCAGGCGGCGAGTTCGTCGAACCGGTACGTCGTCGCCGTCCGCCAGTCGTCGCCGGCGGCCCCCGGACAGCCCGCCTGCTCGGGCACCCTCGAGTACCGGTTCGGCGAGATCCTGCCGAACAACAAGACCGGCGCCGCGCGCATGGCGCTGCCGTTCGGCACGTGGCGCATCTACGCCGCGACGAGCTCGTACGGCGGCCGCGTGGTGCTGCCCGCGGCATCCGTCACCCTGCTCACGAAGGGCGTCGTGCCCGACGCGAACGGCTCGCTGATCCTCGACCCGAGGGGGGTGCAGCCGTGAGCCGGGGCATCCGTCGTCGCCAGGCGCAGCTCGATCGGCAGGCGCAGTTCGACCGGCAGCTCGAGCGGCGAGCGCCCCTCCGCCGGCTCGCCGCAGATGACACCGGGCTCTCGCTCGTCGAGCTCCTCGTCGCCGTCGTCATCATCGGCGTCGTGCTGACCATGGTCGCGAACCTCTACATCGCGACCGTGCGCTCGACCGACCAGGCCGGCGAGGTGCACGAGTCGACCGGCAACGCGTCGAACGCCGCGAACGAGCTGGGCTCGGTCATCCGGTTCGCGACGACGAACCCGCGCACCGGTTCGACGGTGCCCGATCCGGCGATCCTCGTGGCGCGCACCGACCGCATCGTGCTGATGGCGACGATCGGCGTCGACCCGGCCGGCGAGGCGGGCGGTCGCCCTCCCAAGCCGACCCTCGTCGAGTTCCAGCGGCAGGCCGATGGCCAGTTGCGCGAGCGCCGCTGGAACCCGAACCCGTCGGGTGCGACCTGGGTGTTCCCCGGCACCGACCCGACGACCCAGACGCCGGCATCGACCCGGCTGCTCGGCGGGACGCTCGCCGCCGGCACCCCGGTGTTCCGGTACTTCACGCTCGACGACGGGAACGCGGCCACGAACGAGGAGCTCACGCCGGGTGCCACCGGCCTCACGGCCGCGCAGCGGGCGCTCGTGGCGCGCGTGAACGTCACCATCACGATGCGCCCGCCGGGCGACCCCGGCGCGCAGCCCGTCGTCATCACGCAGGAGATCCCGCTCGCCAACCTCGGGCTGAGGGAGCCGACATGAGTCCGAACGCGCACCCGCACGGGAGCCCCGACCGCCCGGCCCGCCCGGCTCGAGGCCCGCGCCCCGGCCTCCTCGCGCGCCTCCGCGGCGACGAGCACGGCGCCGCGCTCGCCGTGGTGCTGGGCCTGTCGCTCGTCATGCTCATCCTCATCGCGATCGGGGCGAGCTGGTCGCTGTCGGGCCTGCGCAAGTCGGCGCACGACAACGACTGGTCGGCGGCGCTCGCCGCCGCGTACGCCGGGGCCGACGAGTACACGAGCCGCCTCTCGAACGACGCGACCTACGTCAAGTACGGCAACCCGGCGGCGCCGTTCACCGTGGCGAACGGGAGCGCGGCGAGCGTGGCACTGCCGCCGCCCGCGAAGGCCAACCCGGCGTTCGACGCGACCGCGGCGGGGGCCTGGGCGAGCGTGCCCGGCTCCGACGGCCGCTCCTGGTTCCGCTACGAGGTCGACAACGCCGACTACGACCGCACCGGTGCGATCCGCATCCGGTCGACCGGCCGGGTCGGCGACCAGACCCGCAGCATCGTCGTGAACATCAAGCAGAAGGGGTTCATCGACTACATCTACTTCACCGACTACGAGTTCGCCGACCCGCTGTACAGCTCGTCGTCGTGCACGCCGCAGTACGAGCACGTCGGCTCCGGCCACGACGGCGACTGCACCGAGATCCAGTTCATGCCAGGTGATGAGATCAACGGCCCGCTGCATTCGAACGACACCCCGCTCGTGTGCGAGTCGACGTTCAACGGACCGGTCACGACCGCCGACCCGCGCGCGGCGAACTGGCGCCGGGCGAGCGGCTGCGGCAATCCGACCTGGCACCAGAACGTGCCGCCGCAGTCGGTCGATTCCGTCGGCATGCCGCCGACGAACACCGAGATGAAGAACGAGACCCGCGTCGACCTGCCCGACACCGTCGCGCGGCCCGGATGCCTCTACACCGGGCCGACGACGATCCTGTTCAACTCGAACGGCACGATGACGGTGGTCTCGCCGTGGACGAAGGTGACCCAGCCCTCGTACACGGCAGGGGTCTCGAGCCAGTCGCCGGCGGCGTGCGGTTCCATCGCGGCCCTGAACTCCTACGCCGGGGCGACGATCCCCGTGCTCGACAGCAACCTCGTGTTCGTGCAGGACGTGCCGAGCGCCGCCGGTACCGACCCGAACCGCCCGTCGAGCTCGAGCTGGCGGCCCGACCGGTTCAGCTGCACCGGCAGCGGCGCGTCGCAGGGGTGGGAGTACCGCCAGGGCACTGGCGCGACCCCGCGGATCGGCTACCCCTATTCCGGCGGAACGACCGCGACGACCGAGACCGCCCCCGGGTCGCCGCAGTCCACCTCGTCGACCCCGGCATACGACTGCGACCGCGGCGACCTCTTCGTGCGCGGCACCGTGAACGGCGCGATCACGCTCGCGGCGACCAACGTCTACGTGACCGGCGACCTGCGGTACGCGGACGCCGCCGACGACATGCTCGGGCTCGTCGGACAGAACTCGGTCTGGGTCTGGAACCCGATGCGCAGCTCCACCCCGATCAACCCGAACGGCACCGGGAACCGTCGTATCGACGCGGCGATCCTGTCGGTCGCGCACGTGTTCCAGGCGCAGAACTACTCGACCGGCGGCTTCCGCGGCGACCTCATCGTCACCGGCGCGATCGCCCAGAAGTTCCGCGGCATCGTCACCCAGGGCGGCAACGGCTACGACAAGGACTACAACTACGACGACCGGTTCCGGAACGTCGCACCGCCCAAGTTCCTCACCCCCACCTCGACCACGTACGGCGTGACGCAGTACGCCTCCACGGCGGCGGCGTTCCGGGCGAACGGAGCACCGAACTGATGTCCACCGCACTCCTCACGATCAGCACGGCCCTCGTCGCGACCGTCGGCGTGCTGGGGCTCGCGATCGGCTCGTTCCTCAACGTCGTCGTGCACCGGGTGCCCGCAGGGCTCTCGGTCGTCTCGCCGCGCAGTTCCTGCCCGGACTGCCGGTCTCCCATCCGCGGCCGCGACAACGTGCCGGTGCTCTCGTGGCTGCTGCTCGCGGGGCGCTGCCGCGACTGCCGGTCGCCGATCTCGGCGAGGTATCCGCTCGTCGAGGCGTTCACCGGCGTCGCGTTCGCGGCGATCGCGGGATGGGTCGTGGCCGGCGGGGCCGGGGGAGCCGCAGTGGCCCCCGGCTCCGCCTCCGGGTCGCCGCTCGAAGGCGGCGCCGTCGGCATCGGCCTCGTGATCCTGTTGGTGCTCGCCGCCGTCAGCATCGCGCTGACGCTCATCGACCTCGACACGCATCGGCTCCCGAACGTGATCGTCGGCTGGGCCGCCGTGGTGCTCGGATGCCTCGTGTTCGCGGCATCCGTCATCGGCGGCGACCTCGCCGCGCTGGGCCGTGCGCTGCTGGGCGGTGCCGCGCTCTTCAGCGGATACCTCGTCGTCGCGCTCGTCTCGCGCGGCGGGCTCGGCATGGGCGACGTGAAGCTCGCCGGCGTGCTCGGCCTCGTCCTCGGGTACTTCGGCTGGCCCCAGCTCGCGGTCGGCGCGTTCGCGGCGTTCGCGCTCGGCGGCGTGGCAGGGATCCTGCTGATCGTCACCGGGCGCGCCCGCCGCGGCGACGGCATCCCGTTCGGTCCGTGGATGCTCGCCGGCGCGTGGGCCGGCCTCGTCGGCGGCCCCGCGGTCGCCGACTGGTACCTGCGCCTGGCCGGCTTCGGCTGAGTGCGCCGGTGGTCGAGAAGCGAATCACATCCGGTGGTCGAGTCGCGAAGCGTATCGAGACCCCCGACCCCATCAGACCCGAAGAGTAAGGAACCCGAGATGGCACGAACAGTCGCCGGCATCGACATCGGCAACGGCTCGATCCGCGCTGCCGAGGTCGCCGAGCCCGGCAAGCGGAAGGGCAGGCCGGTCCTGACCCACTATGCGGAGGTGCTCCTGCCCGAGGGCGCCGTCGTCGGCGGCGAGGTGCGCGAACCGAACACGGTCGCCGCCGCCGTCAGGAGCCTCTGGTCGACAGGCGGGTTCACGACCCGCGACGTCGTCCTCGGCATCGGCGGCGAGCGCGTGCTCGCCCGCGACTTCAGCGTGCGCCGGGCACCCCTCGCGCAGATCCGCGACTCGTTGCAGTTCGAGGCGCGCGACATCCTGCCGATGGCGGTCTCCGACGCCGTGCTCGACTTCTACCCGACCGGCGAGGGCACGGGCGAGCAGGGGCCGACGGTCACCGGGCTCCTCATCGCCGCGCCCAAGGAGGCGGTGCTCGGCAACGTGCGGGCGGTGCAGGGCGCGGGGCTGCGGGCGACCGACGTCGACCTGATCCCGTTCGCGCTGACCCGGGCGCTCGTGACGCGCGCCGGGGTCGCCGGCGCCGTCGCCGTGGTCGACATCGGCGCGGAGACGACGACCACCGTGGTCGTGCGCGACGGACTCGTGCAGTTCGTGCGCGTCGTGCCCACCGGCGGGCATCGGATCACCTCGGAACTCGTCAAGGAACTCGATGCCGACCAGGCCACGGCGGAGTCGCTCAAGCGCGAGCTCGGCCTGCGGGCCGCAGACGCCGAGACCGCCGACGGGCGACAGGCGGTGCAGGTCATCTCGGCCGTGGTGCGCGAGCAGCTCACGAGCATCCGCAACACGATCGCGTACGCCCAGAACACGCGCCCCGACCACCCGGTCTCACGCGTGCTGCTGACCGGCGGCGGTGCGCAGCTGCGCGGGCTGGCGACCGCGCTCGGCGAGCTGACCCGGCTCCCCGTCGAGCACGTCGACCCGCTCGCCGGCGTGAAGCTCGGCAGGCGCCTCGAGCATTCCGGGCTCGCGGGCGATCCCCGCCACATGGCCGTCGCGGTCGGCCTCGCACTCGGGAGCGCGGCATGAGCGCCCAGGACGCCGGCGTCGTCGTCGGCGGCGAACCGCGGGCCAGCCTGCTGCCCGCCGAGATCCGGGCCGAACGGGCGTCGAAGAAGATGCGCCGCGGCCTGGTGCTCGGCGTGATCGCGACGGTCGTCGTCGCGGTGCTCGCGGTCGGCGGCGTGTTCGCCCTCCAGTTCAACGCCGCCCTGCAGCTCGCACTCGCGCAGCAGGGCACGACCGCACTGCTCCAGCAGCAGGCCGAGTACGGCGAGGTCCGGCAACTGCGCGGCGACGTCACCCGCGTGCAGGCGGCGCAGCAGCTCGCGGTCGAGACCGAGATCGACTGGAAGGCCTACCTCGAGCAGGTGCAGACCACGCTGCCGCAGGGCGTCGTGATCACGCAGGTCGACCTCGACTCGGCCACGCCGCTCGTGCCGTATGCGCAGTCGACCGCGCCGTTGCAGGGTGCGCGGGTCGCGACGATCGCCTTCACGGCCACGAGCCCGACCCTTCCCGAGGTGCCGCGGTGGCTCGACGGCCTCGCCGCCCTGCCCGGATTCGTCGACGCCCTGCCGGGCGAGACGGTCGCGAACGAGAACGGCACCTGGGAGGTCGACATCACGATGCACGTCGGCGAGGAGGTCTACACGGGCCGCTTCGCGCCCGAGCAATCCGACGAGGCCGCGAGTGCGGATCCGGCAAGCACGACCAAGAAGGACGGTGAGTGACATGGAGGCACGTGATCGCCTCTGGGTGATCGGATCGATCGCGGCGATGGTCGTCGTCGCCCTCATCGCCTGGTTCCTCGGCGTCGCCCCGCAGCTCGCGTCGATCGCTTCGATCGACGCGCAGCGGGCATCCGTCGAGGCCCAGAACGAGCGGGAGCGGGCGGTCCTCGCGACCCTCGAGGAGGATGCCTCGAACCGCACCGAGCTCGAGGCCGAGTGGGCCGTCGCCTCGGCGTCGGTTCCCGACGGCACCGCCGTGCCGCCGTACATCGACCAGCTGAACGCCGCGGCGGGGGCGGCCGGCGTGCGGATCACCAGGATCACCGTCAGCGACGCCGCCGCGTTCACCGTCGCGCCGCCCGCCGACGGCTCAGCAGACGCGGCGGCCGGGACCGGGACGGATGCCGCACCCGCGGACCCGGCCGCACCCGTGGACCCCGCAGCGCCGACGGATGCCGCCCCGACGGATGCCGCATCCGTCACGGCGGCGAGCGTGATCACGCCCGCGAACTTCGCGTACCTGCAGATCGGCATCGAGGTGGAGGGCGACTACCCGAACATCCTCGCCTTCGTGCACGCACTGCAGACCGGTGAGCGGCTCATGCTCGTGAACGACCTCGAGGTGAGCGCCGAGGCCGCGGACCCGAACGTGCAGCCGGGGGGCGGCGCGGCCCCCGAAGGCGACGGCGACGTCGACGGCGAGGCTGCGGCACCTGCCGCCCCCGAGGCGCCGGCGTACCGGGCGCGGATCGGCGGCTACATCTACTCCCTGGTCGACGCCGAGGCGACGGCGTCGACCGAGGCGGATCTCGCGGCGGACGCGGCCGCCGGCGACTGATCGCGCACCCGACGAAGCGCCGCACCGCCTCGCGCGGTGCGGCGCCTCGCGTTGCTAGCATGCCGCTAGCCACCGCGGCGGAACGGGCCGCCCGAGAAGGAGCGCGATCATGACGAGCACCGACGGCCAGGACGCCGAACGCGACACCGCGAAGACGGGGCCGGTGGCCGACGACACGACGCCGACGGCGGATCCCGCCGCCGAGGACGCCTGGACCGAGGACACCCCGTCGGACCCCGCCGGATCGGATACCGCATCGGATGCCCCCGCCGCGGGCGACGAGGTCGCACCGGAAACCCCGGCGGCCGAGCCGGATGCCGCGCCTGCACCGACGACGTTCGACGAACCCGAACCCGCCCCGGAGCCCGTGGCCGCCCCGGAGCCCGTGGCCGCAACGGCTCCGGCCGAGCCCGAGGCATCCGAGCCCGCCGCTGAGGCCGTGACCCGGCCCGAGCCGCTCGCCGAGCCCGAGCCTGCACCTGCCGCACCTGCTGCACCTGCCGCCGCTCCCGCCGTCGCGGACGACGACTCGCAGGCGCGCCTTGACGAGGCCGTCCAGCGCGCGAACGCGGGCCACGAACCGTCGGCGGGTGAGGCGACGGCTGCGGCGACCGCTGCAGGCGCGGCATCCCGGCCCGACGTCGAGCCGCTCCCCGAGCCGGTCGCCGCTGAATCGGTGAGACGCGAGACCTACGTCGCGCCTGCTGCGGGCGCCGCCGCGGTGGGCGCGGCGACGCTCGCGCCCGAACCGGTCGCGCCGGTGCAGCCCCAGACCGTCTACGTCCAGGCCCCGGAGCCGCCCCGCCACCAGGGCAACCGCGGCTTCGGCGTGCTCGTGGCGCTCATCGGTGCCGCGATCTTCGCCGCGTTGTACGCGGGCATCGCCTACCTGCTCATCACGGTGTACGGCGCCGGTCGCGGCGACGGCACTTCGACATTCGCGACCTTCGTCGCGCAGCCCATCTACTGGGTGCCCATCATCGCGTTCTTCGTCGGGTTCGCCCTGCTCGCCGCGATCGTGAACCGCGGCCCATGGTGGACGTACGCGGTGTTCGGCCTGCTCGTGGCCGTGCTCGTCTACTTCTCGTACATCGGCGCGGCGCTGCTCACCGTGCAGGCCTGGACGCTGACGCTCAACCAGGCCACCGAGTTCATCAACCAGCGATGGCTCGACCCGCTGGCGATCACCGCGTTCATCATCGCCCGGGAGATCCCGATCTGGCTCGGCGGCTGGCTCGCGGCCCGCGGCCGCACCGTGGCCGCCCGCAACCTCGAGGCCGACGAGGAGTACGAGCGCAAGCTCGCCGCGGGCCCGCAACCGATCCGCTGATCGCGAGCGGGTCAACCATTCGCACAGCGGTTAGGCGCAGTCCCGGACGACGTCGGTCGGCGCGGCGACGTCGAACGGCTGTCCCCACGATTCAAAGGTGAAGGTTCCGTCGCCGCTGGCATCGCCGGCGGTGAACGTCGCGGGAAGCGGTGGACCCGAGCGCTGGACGCGAAGGATGCCGGCCGGCGCCTCGCCGGCGCCGACGACGATCTCGAGGGTCGCGTCGTCACCTCGGGGCTCGCCGACCGCGATCGAGTCGCTGGCACCCAGGAGGGAGCCGACGAGGTCGGCAGGCCTGAGGAGCGGGGCCCACTCGTCGACCAGGTCGTCGTCGCCGGTCGTGCACACGTACCCCGCGGCCAGTTCGGGCAGGCCGGCCCGGGCGGCGTACGCGTCGTTGCCGCGAAGGTAGGTGAGTCCGTCGACCGCGATGATCTCCGCACGGAGCTCGTCGGTGAAGAGGGTCGCCGTGTAGCCCGACGGGGTGCCCGCGAAGTCGACTCCGAGGCTCCGCCCGGTCACGGGCTCGACGTCGGGTGCCGGCTCGGTCAGCTCGGTGAACCGCCCCGAGTAGCGGACCGCGCCCGCCGCGCGGACCGCTGCGACGACCTCGTCGGCGGCCTCGGCGCCCGTCAGGAGCCAGAGCCCGTTGCCGTAGTCGGCGAGGTCGTCGGGCAGGTGCTCGAGATCCACGGCCGTCGGCGTGGGAGGAGGTTCCGGCGTGTCGCCGGTACATCCCGTCAACACGGAGAGCGCCACCGTGCCGATCGCCACCGCGACCGCGACTGCGGAGGGGCGGGTCATGACTGCGCGTCGGCGACGCAGACGCTCTGCGCCCGCTGCCCGTCGAGCGTGGCGGCGTCCACGGCGACCTCGCCGTCGACGCTGCTCGGCCGCACCACGAAGCAGGTGTCGTCGTCGTAGAGGCCGGCAGCCGACATGACCCACGCGTCGGTTCCTCGGACCAGCTGGGTGAGGTCGACCGCCTCGCCGTCGCCGTGGACCGCGTACAGGCTGTACGCGGCGTCGGGTCCGTCCCAGTCGAGGTGGGCGTTGCCGCCCTCGACCCCGATCGACAGGCCGCTCACCCGCACGGAGTCGTCGGTCACGATCGAGATGACGTACCAGGTCGCCGCACCGGCGAGGGCGAGCACGGTGAGGATCGTGGAGACGAGGAACGCCGGATGCCGCCACCAGCGTCGCTCGCGTTCGGGAGCGGCCGCCAGCTCGGGCAGCACCGAACCGGCGGTCCCGAGCGGTCGTGCCGTCGCCGAACCGCCGAGCGCGGGCTGACCGGGCCCGACGCCGAGCGAGGTGCTGCGCGCGGCGGCCTGGGGTGCGGCGGACACGGCGAGGTCCGGGGCCGGCGCGGCGGCGCGCTGTGCCGCGACGGCCGACGGCGAACCGCTGCGGCGTGGAGCGTCGGACATCTCTTCCCTTCGTCGCTCAGGACGGCGGCGCGGGCGGAGCCGGCCGAACGGCTACCATGGTAGCCCGAACGCCGGATCGACCTGCGGCGCGACGATGAGGGAGTGCCGTGCTCGGAGCGAGGTGGCGGGGCATCGGCGCGGCCGCCGTCGTCCTCGTGGCCGTGATCGCCGCGGTGCTTCCCTCGGCGGCGTCCGACGCCGGTGCCGCCGAACCGGTCGGACCCACGGCCGTGGAGGTCCCGTACGGCGAGCAGACGACGATCGAACCCGTCGAGGGATGGCAGATCACCGACTGCGGTGCGGTGACCGTCGCGAGTCCGCTCGTCGTGGAGTGCACGCCGGAGCGCATCGTGTTGCGCGCCGCGTCGTACGATCCGGACGCCGAGCCCGCGCTACTCCCCGTCCCGATGTCGAACGGTCGCACGTCCGAGGTCTTCCCGTACACCGTGACCCTCGGCCCGCCCGAGCCCCCGAGCGTGCACGGCGGGCGGATCCCCACGCCGGTGGCCGCGGGCTCGACGGTGCTCATCCCGTTCAGCGACCTCGGCGTCGAATGCGCGGTCTGCTCCGAGGGCGGCGCCGTCGACGTCGTCGACCTCGCCCCCGCCTCGGCCGGCACGGTCGGCGCGTCGGCGACGCACCTCGTCCTCCGCCCCCGCAGCGGATACGCCGGCACGATGGAGGTGCTCGTGCGCTGGTCCGACGACTTCGGCGGTCGCTCGCCCGAGTCGAAGCTCGAGTTCACCGTCTACCGGCCGCTCGGCGCGCTGACCGCGACGAGCGTCTACGTCGCAGGCGGTGCCGATCCGATCGACCTGTCGCTGCTCGACCTGGTCTTCGCCGACGACGGCGTCGACGACGTCTCCCTGATCTCGTGCGGGCCGGCGGTGCACGGCTCCGTGGTGTGCGCACCCGACGGAACCGCGCGATACTCGCCCGCCGGGGCATCCGTCGACCAGTTCGCGTACCGCGTCGCGTCGGCGGACGGCGAACAGGCGACCGGCTCCGTGACGATCGTCGGCGCGGACGCCGGACTGCCCACCTCCGGACTGGTGCCGGCGGGCACGACCGGCCGTGAGGCGGTCGCATCCGCGGTCGTGCCGCGGGTTCCCGTGGACGATCAGGGCGGACGCGTGGGGGTGTTCGTGCCGTTGATCGGTACGCTCGATCGATTGGCCGGGGGATGACCCGGACCGACGCACGGAGGTGTGGAGCATGACCGTCCGCCTGACGCTCGGAGAGCCCGTCACGCAGGGGGCCGCCCAGTCGTGGCTGCTGAAGACCGACGAGGCGACCACCGTCGGCGAGGTCGCCGAGTCGCTCGGCGTGGATCCGCGCGTGCTCGACCCGCATGCCGACGCGTCCACGCCGCTCGGCGAGTCCACGGTGCTCTCCGGGGCCCTGGTTCCCGCCGACGGCACCGCGACGGAACTCCAGCCGGGAACGCTCAGGCTCGAGGTCGTCGGCGGGCCGTTCGCCGGCGAGACCGTGCCGCTGGCCCGCGGCGTCGACTTCACGATCGGCAGCGCGCAGGGCGAGAGCATCGTGATCGCCGACCCCGCGGTCGCCGCCAGGCACGTGATCCTCCGCCCGGCCGCCGCCGCGCCCGCGGCAGACGGCCGGCCGGCGCCGCTGACCGCCTCGATCGCGGTGGCCCCCGGCGCCGTCGTGCGGGTCAACGGCGAGGACGTCGACGGTCAGGCGACCCTCGTTCCCGCCGACCTGTTCCAGATCGGGAACAGCATGTTCCGGATCGGCATCGCTCCGGGGTCCGACGCGGACCTCACCCGCGACGCGCTCGGATCACGGGGATTCAACCGGCCGTCGCGCATCCAGCCGTCGCGGTCGCAGCCCGTCGTCTCGCTGCCGGGCGACAAGCCCGAGGACCCGGACGCGTCGCCCATGCCCTGGCTCTCGGCGATCATCCCGGTCGTGCTCGGCGTCACCATGGCCGTCGTCTTCCAGCGCCCGATCATGCTGCTCATGGCCGCCGCGAGCCCGATCATGGTGGTCGGCTCCTTCCTCACCAATCGCAAGCTCGCGAAGAAGAAGGGCGTCAAGACCGAGAAGCAGTGGATCGAGGACGTCAAGGCCGCCGAGCGGCGCATTCGCGAACTCGCGAAGCTCCAGCGGCTCGACGGCTGGTACCGGATGCCCGATCCGGTCGTGATCGCCGACATCGCGCTGCGTCCGCTGTCCCGGCTGTGGGAACGCCGCAAGGGCGATCCGGACGCCCTCGCGCTGCGGGTCGGCGTCACCGAGGTCGACCTCGACGTCAGGTTCGAGGGCGGCGGCAAGGACCGGAGCACGCAGGGCGCCGTCGGCGTCTCCCCGCAGCCGGTCGCCGCGGACCTCGGGAAGGGCGTCGTCGGCATCGCGGGTCCCGCCGACGCCGTCCGCAGCCTCGCCCGCGCGATGACGGTGTCGTTCGCGACGCTGCGCTCGCCGCGCGACGCCGAGCTCTACGTGATCTGCGACGCCGAGGCCGACGAGGAGTGGGGCTGGACCCAGTGGCTGCCGCACGTGCAGCTCGACAGCTCGATCCCCGCGATGCTCGGCAACACCGACGACACGCGCCGCGAGCGCATCCGCGAGCTGTCGGTCACCCTCGAGAACCGCATGCGCGCTGCCGGGCAGCGCGGCGCGGTGACGCCCTCCGACATCCTCGTCGTCGTGGACGGCGCGCGGGCCTACCGCATGCTGCCCGGCATGGTGCCGCTGCTCGAGCACGGCGCGGCGCACGGCATCCACGTGCTCGCGCTCGACTCGGAGCGCGCCCGGCTGCCCGAGGAGGCGACGAGCGTGGTCGTGCTCGACCCCGCCGACCCGGCCCTGGGGCGGCTCGAGACCGACAAGGACTACTACCCGACCGTGCTGCTGGACGGCGTCTCGTTGCCGGTCGCGCAGCGCATCGCCCGCAGCCTCTGCTCGGTCCAGCACGTGAGCGGCGTCGGCGACGACGCGATGCTCCCGACGAGCGTGCGCATGGTCGACCTGCTCAAGATCGACCTGGACGACCCGTCGCCGATCATGCAGCGCTGGGCCAAGCAGCCGCGCAACACGTTCGTGGTCGTCGGCGCGGGCGTCGACGGCGAGTTCGCCGTCGACATCTCGCGCGACGGCCCGCACGCCCTCGTCGCGGGCACGACCGGATCGGGCAAGTCGGAGTTCCTGCAGGCGCTCGTCGTCAGCCTCGCCATGGCCAACCGCCCGGATGCGCTGAACTTCGTCCTCGTCGACTACAAGGGAGGATCGGCGTTCGCCGACTGCGAGCGGCTGCCCCACACCGTCGGCATGGTGACCAACCTCGACGCCCGTGAGACCGAGCGCGCACTGGCGTCGCTCGACGCCGAGCTCAAGCGTCGCGAGGTGGTGCTGCGCGACATGGCCGCGAAGGACGTCGACGCGGCCTGGGCCAAGGACGCCGAGACGGCCGCCCGACGCGGACTCGCCCGGCTCATGATCGTCATCGACGAGTTCGCGGAGCTCCGGACCGAACTGCCCGACTTCATCGACGGCCTGGTCCGGATCGCCCGGGTCGGCCGCTCCCTCGGGGTCAATCTCGTGCTGGCGACCCAGCGGCCCTCGGGCGTCGTCACGGCGGAGATGCAGTCGAACATCAACCTGCGCGTGGCGTTGCGCGTGACCGACCGCGGCGACTCCGCCGACGTGCTCGGCTCGGGAGAAGCGGCGCTCATCAGCCCGTCGACGCCGGGACGAGGATTCGTGCGGCTCGGGCCGAGTGCGCCGCCCGTCGGATTCCAGACCGCGCGGGTGGCGGGCATCCGCCCCGGCATCCAGCGTGCGGTGAAGCTGCTGCCGCCGGCCGCGAAGATCGACTGGGAGACGGTCGGCTTCCCCGTGCGGTACCCGCCCGCGGGCGGCGGGTTCGAGGAGAACCGCGACCACGACGACACCGACCTCCGGGCGCTCGTCGACGTGGTCACCGAGGCCACGAACCGGCTCGGCATCGCGAAGAACCCGTCGCCGTGGCTGCTGCCGCTGCCCGCGGTGCTCCCGCTCGAGAAGCTCGCCGAGTGGCCGCTGGAGCCGGCCGAACTGTACCTCGGCCTCGAGGACGTCCCCGCCGAGCAGTCGCAGCGTCCGCTCACGTGGAACGTCGCGACCGGCTCGCACATCCTGTTCATGGGCGGCTCGCTGTCGGGCCGGACGACCGCGCTGCGCACGCTGCTCGCGCAGGCGGTGCAGCGGTTCACGCCGGGCGACCTGCACCTCTACATCAGCGACTTCGGCAACGGCGCACTCCTGCCGTTCGCCGACGCGCCCCAGTGCGGTGCCGTGGTCACCCAGCTCGACGGCGACCGCCTCCCGCGCCTGATGCAGCGGATGCTCGAGGAGCTCGCGTTCCGGCAGGGCGTGCTCTCGAACGCCGGGGTCGGCCACATCAACGAGCAGCGCGCCCAGGCCGACCCGACCACCGCCCTGCCCTACGCCGTCTTCGCCGTCGACGGGTGGGAACGACTGCTCTCGACGATGAACCCCGACCAGCTCGTGGCGTTCCGCGAGCAGTTCATGCGGGTGCTCCGCGAGGGCCCAGCGGTCGGCGTGCGCGTCATCATGACCGGCGACCGGGCGATCTCGGGCGACAAGGTGTCGTCGTTCATCGACGAGCAGTACGTGCTGCCGATGCGCGACATGAACGACTACCGAGCCGCAGGGATCATGTCGAAGGACGTGCCGCTCGACCTTCCGCCCGGCCGTGCCCTGTGGGGCGCGACCGGGTCGGAGGCCCAGCTGGCGGTGCTCGTGCGCGACACGAGCGGCGAGGCCCAGACGACGGCCCTGCGGCGGATCATCGAGCACATCCGCGACCACTTCGACCAGTTCCCGCAGCTCGCGGACCTGCCGCAGCCCTTCCGCGTCGATCCGCTCCCCGGCTACATGGCCCTCACCGCGGCGTACGACCTCCCCCTGGGCGAGGGCGGACCGGAAGACGGCCCGGTGGTCGCCGTCGGCGGCGACCGGCTGTCGAAGTTCACGCTGGACTGGCCGGCCGACGGCGGCTTCATCGTGTCGGGGGATCGTCGCTCGGGCCGATCCTCCGCCCTGGCGTCGATCGTGCACCAGCTGACCTGGCGGCGCGAACCCGTGGTGGTGGTGGCGTTGCGGAGCTCCGTGCTGACGGACCTCGCGGAACGCGCCGGCATCCCGGTGATCTCGACCGGTGACGTCCTCCCGCCGCAGCTCGACGAGGTGCTCGCTCCGTTCGAGGGTCGCGTGACCGTCGTCGTCGACGATGTCGAACAGCTCAAGAACGCCCCAATCGAACACGCGTTGACGGGCATCAAGCACCGCGCCGTCTTCATCGTCTCGGCCGACACCGAATCGCTGTCGACGCTGTTCGGCGGTCCGTTCATCGAAGCGAAGAAGGCGCGGCGCGCATTCGTGCTACGGCCGTCGGCGGCGATGGTCGGCACCCAGGCGGTCGGCGCGCCGATCCCGAAGTTCATGCTCGGCAAGGGCACGGCCGGCGGCGGCGTGTTCACGACCCCGTCCGGATGGATGCCCGCGCGCATCCCCGACATCCGGCAGTGAGGTCTCCGATGTTCCGTAGACTCGACGGGGCCGCGCTCGCGGCCGACGAATCCGAGGGGTGAAGCACCGTGGTCTCTGCGCGTTGTGCCTACTGCGACGCCACACTGCTGCCGAACAGCATGTTCTGCGCCGAGTGCGGCCAGTTGGTGCCGCAGTCGGCACCGAGCCGGCCCCCGGCGCCGTTCGCGACGCCCGCCCCTGCGCCGGAACGCCGGGCCGCAACGCCTGCCGCCGCCCCGCGTCCGATCGACCCCGTCCCGCTGCCCTCCCTGCTGCCGTGGCAGCAGGCGAAGGAGCAGGCGGCGCCCGCAGCGGCACCCGCCCAGCAGGTCGCACCGCGACTCGATCGCATCGAGCTGCAGTTCTCGACCGGTCAGCGCGTGATCGTGGGAGGCGCCGCGGTCATCGGCCGCAAGCCCGCCCAGACGGCCGCGGCGACCGGTGCGCAGGCGATCGAGGTGGTCGACGACACCCGGTCGGTGTCGCGGGTGCACCTCTACCTCGAACTCGCCGACGGGCGGGTGACCGTCGCCGACGCGGGTTCGAGCAACGGCTCCTCGGTCGAGCGCGACGGGGTGCAGCAGCCGCTGCCCAGCGCCGGGGCGCGCGTCGAGGTGCGGCCCGGCGACCGCGTCTGGGTCGGCGACCTCGGGTTCCAGATCCGGGCGGCGTCGTGAGCACCGGAGATCTGGGCGCTCCGCAGACTCCGCCGAACGCGGTGGCGTTCCGGGTGCCTGCCGAACGGCTCGCCGTCGCTCGACGCGCGCAGGCGACGATCCTGGCGCTCGGTGCAGTGCTCGGTGTGCTGTTCCTGCCATTCGGTGTGTGGATAATCACCGCCGGCGAGGGCGCGGGATACCTCTTCCTCGCACTGGGAGCGGTCGCGCTGATCGCGCCGGCTGTGACGACGTCTCGATGGCGACGCAACCTTCGACAGGCGGTCGGTGTCGACGCCGTCGTGTTCGCCGTCGATCGTGATCGTCTGATGGTGGGCGCATACGGGGAGGTCCCCTGGTCCTCGATCGCTGCAGTGACGTTCCGTGACGAACGGACGTCCGTGCGTACATCCGGGACGGCGGCAAGCGTCGGCACGATGTACGGCAAGAAGATCCGGGATCGTGGCGGCGCGAGCGAGATGGATGTGCTCGTGACCTTGGTCCCCGCTGCAGCTTCACATACGGCGACCCTGGCCGGCGACGCGAGAGCGATGCTCAGGGATGTCGACGGATCGGAGGTGCTGTCGTTGCCGTTCGGTGCGGTACTGCCGGTCGAGCCGTTCCACGACGCGTACCGTGCGGTCGAGGCGGTCGCGATGAGCCGGGGTGTACCGCTCACATACGACGACAAGAAGGAGCGGCTCTGAACGCGGTGCGGTGCTGAGCGTTCGGCTCTTCCGACTCGATGGGCACCGCTGCCCATCGCGATATGGTGATGCCCGGGCTACCGTACTGGGGCGGGCGTGACCACCCCGGTTCCGCGCGCGGCCTCCCGACGGGCGACTCGACGAAAGGAATCTCACGGTGACTGACGCCGCACAGTGGCAACCCGAGGTCGTCGACGCTGAACGGCTGTCTACTGACGAGCGGTCGCTCGCCGAGATCGGCACCGGATTGTTCGAACGGCTTGCGCGCGATGCCGGGCAGGCCGACGCGGGCCCGCTCAACCTCGTCCGGCTGCCCGACGGCCTGGGTGTGGCCGTCGTCCGCGCGGTCCGCGGCGGTGGCACGATCTTCGTCGCCCCCGACGGCTCGGTGCTCTACCTCGCCTCCGCGATCGACATCACGACCGGCCTGGACGTCTTCCGGGACGGCGAGCGCACCCCGCTCTCGCGATTCGACTGACCCCGTCGCCACCACCTGCCGACCCGACCGCGACGAACGACCAGAGGGACCTGACGATGACCGAACCCGCACTCGCGACCCGTTGCGCAGAGCTGCGCGAGCCGATCCGCGAGTTGGTGCAGTCGGCCTTCCGCGCGCAGGCGCGATCCGAGTACTACCCCGAGATGACCGAGCGGATCGGCGTCGTGCAGTCGATCCTCGCGGCCGGCACCGAAGGCATCTCGGATGCGGGATACCTCGCCTGGCATCGTGGCGCGGAGCCGATGCTCGACCAGGCGAAGGGCCTCATCGCCGAAGACAAGGGCCCCGAGGCGTGGGTGCTGCTGAAGAACCCCGAAGTCGGTCTCTATCCGGTGAGCCTCGCCTGCGCCGACTGTGAAGGTTGGTGACCTGCCGCCCGCGGCGGCCCGGAGGACTCGACTGAGCCGACGTGCCTACGGACGGGGAGTACTCCCCATCGGCAATCTCCACGCGAGCGGGTAACGTGATCGGAGCGTCGGGAGTTCGGAGTCACTGCTCCGTTCCGGCGAACCACGAGGCATCCATCAACGGAGGAAAATCATGGCCGAGATCCGCGTCACGTCCGACTCGCTGGCCGGTGTCGCCGGCCAGCTCTCGAGCGGCTCGCAGTCGATCGAGTCCCAGCTGGCCAACCTGAAGTCGCTCGTCGAGGGCCTCATCTCGGGTGACTGGTCGGGCACCGCATCGCAGAGCTTCAACGAGCTCTACTCGCAGTGGGACCAGGCCGGTCTGCAGCTCAAGGAGTCGCTGCAGGGCATCAGCGACCTGCTCAACCAGGCTGCGCTCTCCTACGAGGACAGCGAGAACGCGATCGCCAGCACGTTCAACGGCTGAGCGTGAGCCCGATGCCGGCGCACCCGCGGTGCGCCGGCATCCCTCGCCCATTGCAACCACCCGAACACGAGGGCTGACATGGTGTACTTCAAGGTCCGCGCCGACTCGCTGAGCGACGTCGCCGGACGCATCGGAACGGTGATCGCGACGTTCGACGCGAATCTCGCCGGGGTCTCATCGACGGTGACGTCGATGGCGCAGACCACCTGGCGCGGGCTCGACGCCGACAAGTTCGCCGAGGAGTGGGCGAACTTCGAGACGCAGGCTGCGCTCGTGCGTCAGGCGCTCTCGACCCTGCAGATGAAGCTCATCGCCGCTGATGGCTCGTACACCCGCACCGAGACGGGCGTCCGCACCTCGTTCAACGGTGCGGCGCCGACCGTCGCGGCGGTGCGACGTTCGTCCGACCCGCTGGGCAAGCGCGTCGCCTCCGGCGAGGAGAAGGCCGAGGACATGGCCGAGTTCTTCGGCCGCGACTACGCGGGCGACGACGAGGTCGAGCAGTTCGGCGGCGGCATGCTGGGCCCGCGCAAGTCGAGCGGTCAGGCCACCGGCGGCGGTTCGGGAGACACCGACGGCGACGGTGACGACGACGGCATCGGCGAGGGTGTCTTCCGCCTCGACGCCGTCGGCGAGTCGCTCGGGCTCCCCGAGGCCTTCGAGTTCGAGCCGCACGACGGCTCGGCGTCCGGCGGCATCGCGACCGCCTCGTTCGCGGAAGGAGGCCGTGATGCCTGAGCAGCAGGCCGACGTCGCCGAACTGGCCCAACTCGTCGCCGCGATGGGCGAACTCAAGAACTACTGCGATGCGCTGCGCCAGGGTGCGACGGTCTTCGCGTACATGCTGCCGAACGAATGGCAGGGTCCGGCGATGAGCGCCTTCATCGGCAATTTCGAGGCTTGGGCGGTCTCGGCGGGGGCGATGTACGACTCGGCGACGCAGCTCGAGGCGCACGCCAAGGCGGTCGACACGGCGTACGACACGGCCATCACGAATCTCGACACCATGTGGAACTCGATCAAGTCGAGCATCCCCGACAGCTGAGGCAGACCCCACGATGACCACGGTGCAACTGAACCCCGCGCGTCTTGCGACCGATGCGAGCTCGCTCGGCAACCTCGCGACCCGCCTGCGGGCCGCTGCCGACAGCGCCGAGAGCGCACTGAGCGGCACGACCTACATGGCCGGCGACGACGAGGCCGCCGAGGTGTTCGCCCACGGGCAGGGCACCGGCGGGCAGGGCTACGACGACTACTCGGTGCTCGTGCTCAAGAACGTTCGCTCGGCGGCTGGATTCGTCGAGATGCTCGAGGCCGCGGTGAACAACACCGGTCGCGCATACGACGGCGTCCAACTCTCGGGTGCCGGCCGTGATCCGGGGTCGAGCGCGATCGCGGAGCTGAAGCCGAGCGCGTCGACGCCGACCGGGTCGGTGCCCACCTCGTACGGCGAGGGCCCCCAGGAGGGGCTCGGCGAGTTCGCCGATTTCGTGATGGACAAGCTCCGCGAGTACGGCGTCACCCTGCCGTGCGCCGATTCGGGCAAGCTCGCGTCGGCCGCTTCCGCGTGGACCGGACTCGAGAACGGACTGGTGCCGATCGCGAGTTCCCTCCGCAGCGATCTCGGCTCGGTGTCCGGATTCCGCCTTCCGCAGCAGCACAGCATCCAGGAGTCCCGCGACAAGCTCGCGACCTGGATCGACGAGGTCGCCGAGTCTGCGGGCGGCATGCGCGACTACGTCGGCGAGATGCAGAAGAACGTCGAGCAGGCGTGGCACGAGATCCGCTGGTTCCTCGCGCAGATGGCGATCGAGATCGCCGCCGAGATCGCGGTCGGGGCCTTGCTCGGTGCGATTTCGTTCGGCGCCGGCGCGGTCGCGATGGCCGCGAAGATCCTCGTGACCGTCGGCAAGTGGGTCCTGAAGATCATCGACAAGTGCAAGGATCTCGCGCGCATCATGCGTGCGATCGGGTCGTCGGCCGCTCGCGTAGGTAACCGGCTCAAGGTGTTGCTCGGCAAGGCGGTGAATGACGCGGTCGCGGCGGGTGTCGCGAGCACCGCCTCCTCGTCACTCGTGAACGTGATCCGGCTCAACTCCGGCCACGAGCTGGACGCGAACTACCAGGCGCAGAATGTCTGGACCTCGGCAGCGACGTCGGCCCTCGGCGGTGGTGCCGGCCGTTTCGCGGGTGGCGCGGTCGACGCGGTGCGTCGCGGCCCGAACTTCGGGAACTTCGACAACCCGACGAGCCTCCACGGGGACATCATCGGTGGCGGCGTCGACGGACTCGTCAGCACCGCCGCAGGATCCGCCCTGTTCGGCGAGAACGACAGCATGGAGGGCGCCATCGTCCTCGGCGCGCTCATGGGCGGGGCGATGCACTTCGCGCCCGGCGGCGGAGGCGGGAACACCCCGAACGCGCCGTCCGGCGCCGGTGGCGCCCCCGGCAATCCCAACATGCCGACGCCGGGCGCCGGGAGCCCGGCTGCGCCCACGACCCCGGGCGGCGGAGGCGGCGTGAACGTGTCCGGCGACGGCACGCCGACCCCTGGAGGCGGCGGCGGCGGATCGAGCAACGCCGGCGGTGGCGGCGGTGTCGACGTGAACGCGGATGCCCCGACCCCGGGCGGCGGAACCGGCGACAGCGGCAACGCCGGTGGTGGCGGTGTCGACGCGCCGAGCATCGACGCGCCGAGCGTCGACGGTCCGGCAGCGGATGCGCCGAACGTGGATGCGCCGGCGGTGGACGCTCCGAGCGTTGACGCTCCTGCGGTGGACGCTCCTAACGTGGACGCCCCGAACGTGGACGCCCCGAACGTGGACGCCCCGGCGGTGGACGCTCCGAACGTGGACGCCCCGGCGGTGGACGCTCCGAACGTGGATGCGCCTGCGGTGGATGCGCCGAACGTGGATGCGCCTGCGGTGGATGCGCCGAACGTGGATGCGCCTGCGGTGGATGCGCCGAACGTGGACGCCCCGGCTGTGGACGCTCCGAACGTGGATGCGCCTGCGGTGGATGCGCCGAACGTGGATGCGCCTGCGGTGGATGCGCCGAACGTGGATGCGCCGAACGTGGACGCTCCGAACGTGGATGCGCCGGCTGTGGACGCTCCGAACGTGGATGCTCCCGCGGTGGATGCCCCGACCGCGGATGCTCCCAGCGCGGACGCTCCGGCGGTGGACGCTCCCGCCGTCGACGGCCCCGCCACTGACGCAACGGCCGGCGACGGCTCGACGCCGGTCGCAGGAGTCGCGACGGCCGCTGCGAATTCGGCGAACGCGGTCGGCGCGGCCGATCCGGTCGACCTGGATGCTCCTGCCTCGTCCGACGGCTCGGCGGCCGACGCGAACGACGCCGACCCGGCGCAGACGGAGTCGACCGACGCCGAGGCATCCGACGCCGAGGCATCCGACGCCGAGGCATCCGACGCCGACGCGGCCGATGCGGCCGAAGCCGCCGTCGCGACCGCAGCATCGGGCGGAGCCGCGGCGGTGGCAGCCGGCGCGCTGGCGCTGAAGCGCCCGACACTCGGTGTGCCGTCGACCCAGGCGCCGACCGCGAAGCCGGGTGCCTCGACGAACGCACCGTCGGACATCCATGGCGTCGGAACTCCGACCGGCGGTGACGGCTCGGCTCCGGGTGATGGTTCGACCCCCGGCGACGGTCCGACCGGGGACGGCTCCTCGACGACCCCCGATTCCGGGGCATCCGACGCGAATGCGTCCGAGACCGCACCGTCGAACCCTCCGACGAAGCTGACGCTGAAGGAGATCCTCGACGCGCTCAAGCAGATCAACCCGAACTTCGACCCGACGAACCCGAAGAGCGAGTTCAACAACAACTGCGGCAACACGTCGTCGATCCTGAACGACGTGCTGAACGGCAAGCCGGTCAGCGAGGCCGGCATCGGAACGCTCGAGATCCCCGAGATGGAGGCCCGCACCGGGCTCCCGCAGACGGAGATGACGCCGCAGCAGATCATCGACTCGCTGGTCGCCCAGGGGCCGGGTTCGCACTGCGTGGTCGGCATCGACCGTTCGGTCGGGTCGGGGCACTGGTTCAACGCGTACTTCGACGGCACGACCGTATGGACGCTCGATGCGCAGGACGGCACGATGTCGCTGTTCCCGCCGAACGAGCCGAACGCGACGACCTGGGACGCCTCGATCCACCCCGATCACGTCGCCCCGGATCCGGCGACTCCGGATGCCGCTGCGCCGGCCGCGACCGCGCCCGCCACGAATGCGCCGGCGACGCCGGCGACCGAGGCTTCGCCGACGAGCAGCACACCGGGAACCGAGGCCGACGGGTCCGCCCCGAAGAACGGTGCGCCCACGTCAGACGCCCGTGGCGACGTTCCGGGGGCTCGCCCCGGCACGCCGTGGACCCCCGAGATGGGCGACCCCGTGCTGTCCGACGCGACGTCGGGCCCCGGTTGGCAGCGAGTGCCCGACCGGATCTCGCACAACCCGATCGACCCGAACTACGGCGACGTCCGCGCCCCCGGCGAGAGCGGCGCGCTGGCCGACCCGTTCGCACACCCGGGCACCGTGCCCGACGCGATCGCCGACCTGATCACCGACCCGGAGGCGCCGTACGGTCGCGACACCGACGGCACGCCGTTCACCCGCGCCGAGTGGGAGGCGCGCTACACGGATGCCTCGGGCTGGGCCGTCTACCCGGGCAACGACGGCGGCACGCTGGGCTCGTTCGTCGAGTACCACGACGTCGACGCGTTCATCCGCGACTACGGTGACGAGCTCGACCGCATGGGCGGACCGTGGGGTTCGTTCCTGTCGTTCCCCGACACCCCGTTCGAGATGCGCGCGCTGCCGCCGAGCAACCTCAGCGACCCGTACTCGGTCTACCGGCTCACCGGTCACCTCCCGGCGAACATGCGGATCGAGGTCTCCGAGATCGCGCCGGCGTTCGGTCGCGACGGCGGCGGCATGCAGGTGCGCATCCTCGACGGCCGCGGCGAGCCGATGACGGTCGACGAACTCATCGATCGCGGAGTCGTCGCGCGGACCGAGGTCGACGGCGCTGCCGGCACCTACACGACCGCCTCACCCGCCGACGGGTCGACTCGAACGGGAGCTCGGTCCGATGCTGCCGATGGTGCAGTGGAGCCGGCTCGTCGGGGCTCGCCAGCGCCGACGGGGGAGGCTCGGTCGCCCGAATCCGACCCCGACGAGGCATCAGCAGAAGACAGCCCTGAGGCGCTGCGCCTCCTGGCCGACCTCGCGCTCGAGGCGGACAGCTCGACCGATGCGGATACGACCACCGACGGTTCCGCGGACGGCGCAGTCCCGGCCACGGCGGCCACGGATCCCGCCGATCTGGCCGACGCCGACGGGAACCCGATCTCCGATGAGACGCGGAAGCGGATCAGGGCCTACCGCAGGCTCATCGCGAAGGTGGACGAGCACGGCGATCCGGTCTACGAGCCGCACGTCATCCGGTTCTTCGAGGGAGAGATCTTCAACCTCCAGCAGCATCACCGGTACGACGTGAACGAGCTGCACGTGACGAAGCCGGACTCGGATGTTCCGGACGGCGGTCACGCCGCGCCCAAGCAGAAGTCGTACAGCCGCGTCGACTCGGTCGATCTCGCTCCGGCGGAGATCGTGTCCCGCAAGGAGACGCAGTTGGCCGAGGTCACGGAGGCGACAGGCAAGAAGATCCTCGCCGACCACGTGAAGTTCTACGGCCCGGGCCAGCGAGCGGTCGTCGTCGCGGACACCCCGACGAACCGCCGCGATCTCACCGCCGCGGGCGTGAACCCGGACTCCGTGATCGGACGTCCGCTGCAGGGCAAGCTGGTCTTGGAAGTCCCCGTACAGAACCGACCGCCTCGGGTGGCTGTCCTCCAGCGTGCGGCCGTGCTCGGGGTCACGGTGCGTGATATCCGAGGTACGGTATGGAGGGCGTCGGCCGACGGCGCGAAGGTGGTCGCGATCCACGCAGACGGCACGCGCACCACACACGTGATCGAAGCTGGAGGCGCTGTCGGTGGGTGAGTTCCGATATTGCGGTCGGTTCAGCGAGACGGTGCAGCAACCGCCGAGCGATCCCGAGTGGACGTGGATCGAGGAGGCGGAGGCACTGCGGCGCTTCCAGACGATCGGTGCCGAGCTCACGGTGGTGGCCCCCGCCGACCCGTCGGGGTTCGTGCCGTTCGCCATCGTGGTGACGTGCGGACCGGTTCCGTCGTACACGGTGCGGCGGTTCCTGGCCCCCGCGTTCTGCGATCTCGAACTCTGGTGGGGCGGAACGGCCGACGGGTTGTTCTTGGACACGGTCGTCGTCGACGTGTACCCGGATGCGCCTGATGAATTCGACCAGCCGTCGATCACGACGACGTTGGTGATCGACCCGTCCGGTTCCGGCGCCCTCAGGCGGTTCGTGCGTTCCCAGGGGCGGACCGGCCTGCCGGAGCAGCAGTTGTCGAGCCTTCCCGGTCTGGACCGCGAGCGCCTGTTCCGATCCCAACCGGCCTGGGGAGAGTGGCAGGGACTGCTCGATCTGACGGTGTTCGCGGATGGCGCCACCTCAGCGGCGGAGATCGACGAGGTCCTTGCGCGAATGCCCGACGCATCCGGGGCGGTCGCCGGTCACGAGTCGGGATCGCGCGAGTCGGCCACGGATTCGGCGTCGGCCGCCGAAGACGCGCGGACGTCGGAGGATGCATCGCCGCTCATCGCGGACCTCGACGCATGGCCTGCGGCGGGTTCCGGCGGATTCCGGTTCTGCGGTGCGTTCGATCCGGTGCGTCAGGATGTCGCGGCGGGCTCCTCGTGGCTGACCGAGGCCGAGGCGCGGGTTGCGATGGCGGACCCCGATGCGGAGCTGACGTTGGTCGGCCCGCTCGACGACGGGGTGCCGCGTGTTCTCGTGGTCGTCTCCCGCGGGACGGAGCGGGTGTTCGAAGTGATCCGACAGTCCGCACGAGGACTCGCGGATCTGATCATGTGGTGGCGGGCATCCGGCGAGGTCGTCGTGCTCGACGCAGTCGCGATCCAGGACTTCGAGGAGTCGGCGCGCGCCGGCGATGCCCCGGTGTTCGTTGCGCGGACCGACATCGACGCCGATGGAGCGCGCCGGCTGACGTTGACCTCTGCAGGATCGGCGACGGAGGACATCGCCGAGATGGATCCGATCGATGCAGCGGATCGGGTGCGCCCGATGCCCGAATGGGGCGAGTGGGCCGAACTGTTGGATGCTCCCGCAGCCCGGGCACGCTGAGGGGGCAGGCACCGCGATCGATACCATCGACGCGTGACCACGAATGAGCCCGGATCGATCGGCAGCGCAGACGACCGGGATGCGGCGCTGCTCGCCTTCGCAGCATCCGGTCGGATCGCCCCGTTCCCCGTCGCAGGTGCGCTCCTCTGCCTGGGCGACATGGAGGTGCGGTTCGAGATCGTCGCGCGTGACGGCGAGTACGACCTTCTCCGACAGGAGCGGAGCGGCCCGAAGCGGCTCGTACTGAGCAGCTCCGAACTCGCAACGGTGCGCAAGGCCCTCGTCGTTCGCATCGCGGTGAATGTGCGAGCACGGCGCGGTCAGCGGCGGGTGGCGGGTCCGGCGGGTTCAGCGTCGCTCGCTGACGGATTCGAGCTCGCGGAGCATCCGGCCGGCGACGATCTGCCCGCTCGGGTGGAGTTGCGGTGGACGGCGAGCGATGGTGGAGCGGCATCCGCGACGTTCCCCGCCCAGCCCGACGGCCACGGCGCGGCGATTCGGCTCTCGCGGTACGTGCTCGCGACCGAGTCGGAGTTGATCGAATCGCTCTCGGACCCGTCGGGACGCCCGCTGTTCACGGTTGCGTGAATCTGTAGCTCGAATCGGTTGCAGCCGTACAGGTGGGTACGAGGTCAGACCGAGACGGGCTGCAACTCCACTCGGCGGAGCCGGTCGGCGAGGACGAGATCGCGGATCCCCGTGAAGTCGTCGGCGAGGGTGAACCGCAGACCGCCGCCCGGGTGGCCGAACCACGGCCGCACCACCTCGGCGCGAACCAGTACGTCGCCCGCCGTGATGAAGCGATGGAGCGCGGCTCCGTCGGTCAGGGCCGTCGGCGGGAGCGCGCGCTGCTCGACGGAGGTGCCGGCCGGGAAGAGCTGGACCCCGTCGAACGCCCCGATGCGGTCGAGCGCCAGGCCGGGGGGCAGTTCGATCAGCAGCGATCCGCCCCCGGCGAGCCGGCGGTGGAGGTCGTCGTAGTGCCCTGAGGCCGCGGCGGATACGGCGGCGTACGCCGCTTCGTTCGGTCGCTCGGGCGCGGGCAGCGGCCGATCGACGTACTCGAGCACGCCCGCGGACGCCTGGGTCAGGTCGTCCCACCGGCGGAGCACCGTCGCGGAGCCGTAGTCGATCGTGACCAGCTCGAAGGCACCGCCGGCAGCGCGCAAGGCCAACGCGCCCTGGAGCGGCTCGAGGTCGTCGCCGGGCAACAGCACGTCACGCGGGCCGAAGCCGAGCTCCGACAGCGCACTCCTGAGGTCGTCGAACATGCGCTCAACGATAGCCCGTCGGCGTGCGCATCCGTCGGGCCGCCGATGGGGAGCGGTACCCATGCGGGCCGGACGCTCAGCCCCCGACGGGCCAACCCGGATCGAGCAGCGGGCCCTTCCATTTCACGAACGCGAACGCGCTCTCGTGCAGGGAGTTCGGGATGCCACGGGACGTCGCCTGCACCGACAGCGACCGCACGACCGCCTGGACGTCGTCGGCCGACATCACCGGGTCGAGCAGGAGCGGCAGCAGCCCACGCCTGCGGCCGTCGGGCCAGCGCCCGTACAGACCGACGCGCTTCGCGAGCCGCCGATCCGCGAACGCCGCGCGGTAGGCCTCGCCGTCGAGCACGCCGAGTTCGCAGAGGATGGCACCGCTTCCCGCCTTCATCACCGCCGAGCCGAACCAGCCGAGCACCGGCACGGTCCGCAACCGACCGGTGCGCCGGCGATCGTCGAGCACGCCGACCAGCACGAGATCGCTCCACGGGATCTCCGGGGCGTCCGCGAGCGCCACGCCGCGGTCGGTGATCGCGAGCGCGACGGGTCCGTCGCCGGCGATGAGGCGGAGCATCCGGCCGCGCTTGACGCTCGTGACGGCGAGTCCGAGGCCCATCACGCCGAGGAGGGCGACGAGGCCGACCGTGAACCACGAGCCGAATCCGACGCCGACCAGCGCGACGACGCCGAGTGCCGCGAGCAGCGCGACGAGGCATCCGGCGACGATGAGCGCCCGGTTCCAGCGGCGGCCCGAGTCCACACGGTCGCGGTCGACGAGCGCCTGATACCCGGCCGGCGCGGGGGATGGGGCGTCCGTCATGCCTCGACTGTAACGACTCGGCGGGGCGGGTCGGGGCCGGCGCAGCGCCGGGGGAGACGGGCGTAGTCTCGACGCATGGACGAGACGCGCCGCAACGCGTGGGTCGTCGCCGGGTTCGCCGCCGCGCTCGATCTCGCGGTGGTGGTGTGCGCGTTCGGGTTCGTGAGCCTCCTCGCCGACGTCGACGTGGTCGCCGAGCCCGAGGTCGGCGTGCTCCTGGCACCGGTCGCGGTCGGGGCATCCGTGCTCGCCGTGCTCCTGACGTTGGGCGTCCGGCTCGCGCACCCCGAGCGGATGGCGCTCACCGTGGTGCTCGCTGCCGCGCTCAGTTGGCTGACGCTCGTCGTCGTCGCGACGATCGGTCACCTGCTCACGACGACGGGAGCGGTGCTCGCGAGCGTCCTCTTCGGGCTGGGGTTCGGGGTCGGCTGGTTCGGGCTCCTGGTGCCGGCGGCCGCGGCGATCGTGGCGGTCACGGCAGTGCTGGTCGCGCGCGGCCGGTCGGGCGGCATGGCCCGCCCGCGCTGGCCGTGGGAGCGCGACGACGACGGGTGACGACGCGGCTCCGCCGTGCCGATCGACCCCGGATGCCCCGGATGAGGCATCCTCCGCAGTATCGTGTCTCCTCGTGGAGGGCTCGATCGAGGCGCGCGTGAGCCACGAGGTCGACCGCTGGCTGCAGTGGCTGCCGCGGTGGCGGCCCGGCACGCACCGAGGGCGCGTGCGCCTCTGCCAGAAGTGCTTCGGATCGCCCATCCTCGCCGCGGCCGGCCTCGACGTCGACGTGCCCCACCCGGTGCAGCACGCGTTCTCGATGCGCATGAAGGGCATCATCGACACGGCCGTCGACGACTACACGGCCCGCAACCTGCCGATGCTGCACCGCGAGATCCGGCTCGCGGAGGAGCGCAAGGCCCGTCGCGGGTACCGGGCGGGGGAGGGGCTCGACCCCGAGTTCCGCGGCCTCGACCTCGACCCGGAGCCCGTGCCCGACCAGCCGTTCCTCTTCACCCTCTCGGGGCTCGAGGCCGATGCGGCCGCAGCGGCGGCCGAACCCGCGCCGCGTCCCTTCACCCCCGAGGAGAAGGAGGCGCTGCGCGAGGAGGTGCGGCTCGCCGACGAGTTCGCGAAGCAGTTGGGCCGCCGCATCTGCATCGAACTCGCGCAGCACCGCCGCCGCATCGGCAACGCGGTCGAACGCCTCGTCGAGCCCCAGGTCGCCGACCTGCTCGCCGATCTCGATCGGGAGCTCGACGCGCCCGGTTGGCCGGGGTGAGCGGCGGCGGCGGTCGATGACCCCCGCGCAAGGCACGCCGACGGCGAACACGGGTGCGCGACGGCCATCGCCATTTGACCGCGACGTTACGCGGCATTACCATTGATCGGGTGTGCGCGTCGACGCGCGCCCGCTTCGCGCCCGGTTCGCCGAGCCGAAGCTGGAACGCTCGCACGCACCATAGGGCTCTCAGCCCCCACGGCATACCCACCATCCAACAGGGTCCGCGGTTCCGCGGATCCGGTGGGTCGTGATGTGAAACCCATCAACGCTGTCACCGTGCAGCACCAACAAGGAGAAGCAGTGCCAACCATTCAGCAGTTGGTCCGCAAGGGTCGCTCGCCCAAGGTCACCAAGACCAAGGCGCCCGCCCTGAAGGCCAACCCCCAGCAGCGCGGCGTGTGCACGCGTGTGTACACCACCACCCCGAAGAAGCCGAACTCCGCGCTCCGCAAGGTCGCCCGTGTGAAGCTCTCCAACGGCACCGAGGTCACCGCCTACATCCCCGGTGAGGGCCACAACCTGCAGGAGCACTCGATGGTGCTCGTCCGCGGCGGTCGTGTGAAGGACCTCCCCGGTGTGCGCTACAAGATCATCCGCGGTGCGCTCGACACGCAGGCCGTGAAGAACCGCAAGCAGGCTCGTAGCCGCTACGGCGCGAAGATGGAGAAGAAGTAATGCCTCGCAAGGGTCCCGCTCCGAAGCGCCCCGTCGTCGCCGACCCGGTCTACGGTTCGCCGGTCGTCAGCCAGCTCGTCAACAAGATCCTCATCGACGGCAAGAAGGACCTCGCCCAGCGCATCGTGTACGAGGCGCTCGAGAACGTGGCGAACAAGTCCGGCCAGGACGCCGTCGCGGTCCTGAAGAAGGCCCTCGACAACGTGCGCCCGACCCTCGAGGTCCGGTCGCGCCGCGTCGGCGGCTCGACCTACCAGGTCCCCGTCGAGGTCAAGCCGCACCGTGCGAACACCCTGGCGCTGCGCTGGCTCACCAGCTACGCCAAGGCCCGCCGCGAGAAGACCATGACCGAGCGTCTCACCAACGAGATCCTCGACGCCTCGAACGGCCTGGGTGCCGCGGTCAAGCGCCGCGAAGACACCCACAAGATGGCCGAGTCGAACCGCGCATTCGCCCACTACCGCTGGTAGTCGGCCGGCGGATGCCTCGGGCGCGATCCGCGCGAGGCATCCGCCCCCCAAACCCCATCGTTCGTTCCTGATCCATCCCGGAGGAACCCCGTGGCACAAGACGTGCTCACCGACCTGAGCAAGGTCCGCAACATCGGCATCATGGCCCACATCGATGCCGGCAAGACCACCACCACCGAGCGCATCCTGTTCTACACGGGCGTGAACCACAAGATCGGCGAGACCCACGACGGCGCCTCGACGACCGACTGGATGGAGCAGGAGAAGGAGCGCGGCATCACGATCACGTCTGCCGCCGTGACCTGCTTCTGGAACAAGAACCAGATCAACATCATCGACACCCCCGGCCACGTCGACTTCACGGTCGAGGTCGAGCGGTCGCTGCGCGTCCTCGACGGCGCCGTCGCCGTGTTCGACGGCAAGGAGGGCGTCGAGCCCCAGTCCGAGACCGTGTGGCGCCAGGCCGACAAGTACAACGTCCCGCGCATCTGCTTCGTCAACAAGATGGACAAGCTCGGTGCGGACTTCTACTTCACCGTCGACACGATCGTCTCGCGCCTCGGCGCGAAGCCGCTCGTGCTGCAGCTCCCGATCGGTGCCGAGAACGACTTCGTCGGCGTCATCGACCTCATCGAGATGCGCGCCCTCGTGTGGCCCGGCGACGCCAAGGGCGACGTGACCATGGGCGCCAAGTACGAGGTCCAGGAGATCCCCGCCGACCTGAAGGACAAGGCCGACGAGTACCGCCAGGTCCTCCTCGAGACCGTCGCCGAGACCGACGACGCGCTGCTCGAGAAGTTCTTCGGCGGCGAGGAGCTCACGGTCGACGAGATCAAGGGCGCGATCCGCAAGCTCACCGTCAACTCGGAGATCTACCCCGTGCTGTGCGGTTCGGCGTTCAAGAACCGCGGCGTCCAGCCGATGCTCGACGCCGTCATCGACTTCCTGCCGTCGCCGCTCGACGTGCCGGCCGTCGAGGGCCGCAACCCGCGCAACGAGGAAGAGGTCATCGAGCGTCACCCCGACGCGACCGACCCCTTCGCCGCGCTCGCGTTCAAGGTCGCGGTGCACCCGTTCTTCGGTCGCCTCACCTACGTGCGCGTCTACTCGGGTCGTCTCGACTCGGGTGCCCAGGTCATCAACTCGACCAAGGGCAAGAAGGAGCGCATCGGCAAGATCTTCCAGATGCACGCCAACAAGGAGAACCCGGTCGACTCGGTCACCGCGGGCAACATCTACGCCGTCATCGGCCTCAAGGACACCACCACCGGTGACACCCTGTGCGACCCGGACAACCAGGTCGTGCTCGAGTCGATGACCTTCCCGGACCCCGTGATCGAGGTCGCGATCGAGCCGAAGACGAAGGCCGACCAGGAGAAGCTCGGCACGGCGATCCAGAAGCTCGCCGAAGAGGACCCGACGTTCCGCACCGAGCTGAACGTCGAGACCGGCCAGACCGTCATCAAGGGCATGGGCGAGCTGCACCTCGACATCCTCGTGGACCGCATGAAGCGCGAGTTCAAGGTCGAGGCGAACGTCGGCAAGCCGCAGGTCGCGTACCGCGAGACCATCAAGCGCGCCGTCGAGCGTCACGACTACACCCACAAGAAGCAGACGGGTGGCTCGGGCCAGTTCGCGAAGATCCAGTTCGCGCTGGAGCCGCTCGAGGTCGAGGGCGACAAGACCTACGAGTTCTCGAACGAGGTCACGGGTGGACGCATCCCCCGTGAGTACATCCCCTCGGTCGACGCGGGCTTCCAGGACGCCATGCAGTACGGCGTGCTCGCCGGCTTCCCGATGGTGGGCGTCAAGGCGCGCCTGCTCGACGGTGCCGCGCACGACGTCGACTCCTCGGAGATGGCGTTCAAGATCGCGGGCTCGATGGGCTTCAAGGAGGCCGCCCGCAAGGCAGCCCCCGTCCTGCTCGAACCGCTGATGAGCGTCGAGGTCCGTACTCCCGAGGAGTACATGGGCGACGTCATCGGCGACCTGAACTCGCGCCGCGGCCAGATCCAGTCCATGGAGGACGCCGCCGGTGTGAAGGTCGTGCGTGCGCACGTCCCGCTCTCGGAGATGTTCGGATACATCGGTGACCTTCGGTCGAAGACCTCGGGCCGCGCGGTGTACTCGATGGAGTTCGAGAGCTACGCGGAGGTCCCGAAGGCTGTGGCCGACGAGATCGTCCAGAAGAACAAGGGCGAATAGCCCCTGGGAGCGCAGCCCGACCGGGTCGCGTAACATATCAACACACCCTGCAGACCACCGAGCGCAATCCGGCGCCCGGCGAATCTGCACGAAGTCCTGAGGAGGACCCAAGTGGCTAAGGCCAAGTTCGAGCGGACCAAGCCGCACGTCAACATCGGCACGATCGGTCACGTCGACCACGGCAAGACGACGCTCACCGCCGCGATCTCGAAGGTGCTCGCCGACAAGTACCCGTCGGCCACCAACGTGCAGCGCGACTTCGCGTCGATCGACTCGGCTCCCGAGGAGCGCCAGCGCGGCATCACGATCAACATCTCGCACGTCGAGTACGAGACGCCGAAGCGCCACTACGCGCACGTCGACGCCCCGGGTCACGCCGACTACATCAAGAACATGATCACCGGCGCGGCTCAGATGGACGGCGCGATCCTCGTGGTCGCGGCGACCGACGGCCCGATGGCTCAGACGCGTGAGCACGTGCTGCTCGCCAAGCAGGTCGGCGTGCCCTACCTGCTCGTCGCGCTGAACAAGTCGGACATGGTCGACGACGAGGAGATCCTGGAGCTCGTCGAGCTCGAGGTCTCGGAGCTGCTCGCCAGCCAGGGCTTCGCCGAGGACGCTCCGGTCGTGCGCGTCTCGGGCCTCAAGGCGCTCGAGGGCGACGAGAAGTGGGTCCAGTCGGTCCTCGACCTGATGGACGCCGTCGACGAGAACATCCCCGACCCGGTGCGTGACAAGGACAAGCCGTTCCTCATGCCCATCGAGGACGTCTTCACCATCACCGGTCGTGGCACGGTCGTCACGGGTCGCGCCGAGCGCGGCACGCTGAAGATCAACTCCGAGGTCGAGATCGTCGGCATCCGCCCGACGCAGAAGACCACCGTCACGGGCATCGAGATGTTCCACAAGCAGCTCGACGAGGCCTGGGCCGGCGAGAACTGCGGTCTCCTGCTCCGCGGCACCAAGCGCGAGGACGTCGAGCGCGGCCAGGTCGTCGTGGCCCCCGGCTCGGTCACCCCGCACACGAACTTCGAGGGCACCGCGTACATCCTCTCCAAGGAGGAGGGCGGGCGTCACAACCCGTTCTACGCGAACTACCGTCCGCAGTTCTACTTCCGCACCACCGACGTCACCGGCGTCATCACGCTGCCCGAGGGCACCGAGATGGTCATGCCCGGGGACACCACCGACATGACGGTCGAGCTCATCCAGCCGATCGCCATGGAGGAGGGCCTCGGCTTCGCCATCCGTGAGGGTGGTCGTACGGTCGGCGCCGGTACCGTCACGAAGATCGTCAAGTAAGACGGTGATCGAGTAGCGCCGCGCGAAGCGCGACGCGTACCGAGATTCGCGACTGCGACCTGAACGGGGTCGGGCCTTCGGGCCCGGCCCCGTTTTCGCGTCCCGCGCGCCTGGTCCGATCGCTCCTCGGCCGCCGGCGTTTCCGTCAGGTGTCGCGTTCCGGAGCATCCTTCACCGGTTCGGAGGGGATTCCCACCGAGCATCCCGCACACGGGGTGGGATCGCCGGCGACGATGTGTTGGTATGGATCGATGGGGGAAATCGAACGCACCGTCCGCTCGGGCACCCGTCCCGAGATCCAGGCGCTTCGGGCCCTCGCAGTGGGCGCGGTCGTGCTGCACCACGGGTGGCCCGCGGTCGCGCCGGCCGGATACCTCGGCGTCGACGTCTTCTTCGTCGTGTCGGGCTTCCTGATCACCGGGATGCTGTTCCGCGAGCACCAGCGCGACGGACGCATCTCGCTCGGCCGGTTCTACCTGCGCCGGGCCCGTCGCATCCTTCCGGCCGCCGTCGTCGTGCTCGCCGCGGTCGCGGCGGCGACGTTGGCGTTCGTGCCGAAGCAGGAGTGGTTCCAGTGGTTCCGCGAGATCGTCGCGAGCGCGCTGTACGTGGAGAACTGGCAACTCGCGGCCGACTCCCAGAACCCCGCGCGCGACGACCTCGCCTCGACACCCGTGCAGCACTTCTGGTCGCTCTCGGTCGAGGAGCAGTTCTACCTCGTCTGGCCGCTGCTGCTGATCCTGGCGCTCTGGGTCGCCGCCCGGCGCGGGTACGACGCCCGCCGCGTCGTGCTCCTCGGGCTCGGGGCGGTCACGGTCGGATCGTTCGCGCTGTGCCTCGCCGTCACCGCGCAGGATCACAACCTCGCCTACTTCTCGACGCTCACCCGCACTTGGGAGTTCGGCGTCGGCGGTCTGCTCGCCGTGCTGCTCGCGACCGGGCGGGCGCGAGCCGGCGGAGCGAACCTCCGCGCGGCGGCATCCTGGCTGGGACTCGCGGCGATCCTGGCGCCGATCCTGACCTTCCGGACGCCCGAGGCGTTCCCCGGTGCGGTGGCGCTGCTGCCGGTGCTGGGCACCGCGCTCGTCATCTGGGCGGGGATGCCCGCTCCGCGGTGGTCGCCGAGCGGTATCGCGGGACTCGCCCCGGTCCAATGGGCCGGCGACCTCTCGTACTCGCTCTACCTCTGGCACTGGCCGATCATCATGTTCGCGCCCTACGTGACCGGGGTGGCGAGCCCGCCGTGGATGATGGTGCTCCTGATCGTGCTCTCGTTCGCCGTCGCGGCCGCATCGAAGCGATGGATCGAGGACCCGTTCCGTCGGGCGGGCTCGTCGGCGCGTGCAAGGCCGCTCGCGCTCGTCGGATCGTTCGCGCTCTCGATGGCGCTGATCGTCGGGGCCGGCGTCGTGGCGCCGGACGTCGCCCGGGAGGAGCTGGCCTGCGAGCGGCACTGAGTGTACGGGCGTCGAGCCCGCGGCCTCAGGCGATCTGCGGACCGGCGGCCGGGTCACGCACCTCGAGGTCGAGCTCGACCGAGTCCTGGATCGAGCGTGCGACGGTGCAGCCGCGGTCGACGGCGCGGACGATGGTCTGCACGAGTCGCTCCTGCTCCTCCGCGGTGAGCGAGGCGAGGTCGAGCAGCAGCTCCTCCTCGATCCGCTCGTAGCGGTTCGTGTCGGGGTTCGACATGCCGTGCGCCCAGACCGTCGTCTCGTAGTCGTCGCCGAGCCGGCGCGCGATCACGGCGTCGGTGCTCAGCGCCGAGCACGAGATGAGCGCGAGCTTGAGGAGCTCGCCCGGTCCGAAGTGCTCGCCCTCGAGCTCGGACCCGCCGATGCTCACCGTCGCACCGCGCTCGTTCATGCCCTCGTAGCGGCGCGGTCCGAGACGGGTGACCGAGACGCTCCCCGGTCCGATGCGGTCGCTCACGCGGTGTGCGGCGTCGGTCATGGCTTCCTGCCTCTCCGGGCGCGCGGAACCGCGGCCCGATACGATTCCATCACGTCCCGGCGGGGCACCCGGAGCGGCTGTCTGGGCATCTCCTGCGAAGCCTGCCGGGCGCGACACGCCCGGGTTGCACGGATGCATCGGATATGGCAAACTCGTTGAGTTCAACATTTCGATCGGCGTGCCCTGCGCGTCGGTCGGATCACTGCCAGGCAGTGCATAACCACCGGGATTCCGGGTCAGGTTAGGCCGCGGGCAGCAGAACACGACAACCGACTCCCACACCATACGGGGATACCCGTGTGCGTCCGCGCCGGCACGCCGGGGCGGGGAAGCGGGGCTCGAGGTCGAGCGTGTCGAGGCCATCGCGGCTGCGCCAGCACAGCGGTGGGGTGCCTTCGACAGGCTCGATCAACAGCCGTTGACAGCAGAACAGTGGTGCTCCAGGCGCGCAGCTCGCTGCGTGCACCGGCAGGACCCGGCGTCCAATGCCCTCGGAAGGGGTATGACGCCTCGACAGAGAGAGAGTCAGCAATGGCGGGACAGAAGATCCGCATTCGACTGAAGTCGTACGACCACGAGGTCATCGACACCTCGGCGCGCAAGATCGTCGACACGGTGACCCGCGCGGGCGCCACGGTCGTCGGCCCCGTGCCGCTTCCGACCGAGAAGAACGTGGTGTGCGTCATCCGCTCGCCCCACAAGTACAAGGACAGCCGCGAGCACTTCGAGATGCGCACCCACAAGCGCCTGATCGACATCGTGGACCCGACGCCCAAGGCCGTCGACTCGCTCATGCGCCTCGACCTCCCGGCCGACGTCAACATCGAGATCAAGCTCTGAGGTATCTGATGTCCACCGCTACCAAGAACGTGAAGGGCCTGCTCGGCACGAAGCTCGGCATGACCCAGGTGTGGGACGAGAACAACAAGCTCATCCCGGTCACCGTCATCGAGATCGCGCCGAACGTGGTCACCCAGATCCGCACCGCCGAGAAGGACGGCTACGAGGCCGTCCAGATCGCCGCAGGCGCGATCGACCCCCGCAAGGTCACCCAGCCGCTCCAGGGTCACTTCAAGGCCGCCGGCGTCACGCCGCGCCGCCACGTGACCGAGGTCCGCACCGCGGACGCCGCCTCGTACGAGGCCGGCCAGGAGCTCACCGTCGAGGGCACCTTCGACGCCGGCCAGCTGGTCGACGTCGTCGGCACCTCGAAGGGCAAGGGCTTCGCCGGTGTCATGAAGCGCCACAACTTCAAGGGCGTCTCCGCCTCGCACGGTTCGCACCGCAACCACCGCAAGCCCGGCTCGATCGGTGCTTCGTCGACCCCCAGCCGTGTCTTCAAGGGCATGCGCATGGCCGGTCGCATGGGTGGCGAGCGCGTGACCGTGCTCAACCTCCGCGTGCACGCCGTCGACGCCGAGAAGGGCCTGCTGCTCGTCAAGGGCGCCGTCCCCGGTGCGCGCGGCCGTCTCGTGTTCGTCCGCAACGCTGTGAAGGGGGCGTAGTCCATGGCTACCGCCAACACCATCGACGTCCTCGATGCAACCGGCAAGAAGTCCGGCACCATCGAGCTGCCCGCCGACATCTTCGACGTGCAGACCAACGTCCCGCTGATCCACCAGGTCGTGACCGCCCAGCGCGCCGCAGCGCGCCAGGGCACGCACAAGACCAAGAACCGTGGCGAGGTCTCGGGCGCCGGCCGCAAGCCGTTCAAGCAGAAGGGCACCGGCCGTTCGCGCCAGGGCTCGATCCGCGCACCAGAGCACACCGGCGGTGGCGTCGTGCACGGCCCGACCCCCCGCGACTACTCGCAGCGGACCCCCAAGAAGATGATCGCCGCCGCGCTGCTGGGCTCGCTCAGCGACCGCGCCCGTGCCGGCCGCATCCACGCGGTCGAGTCGTTCTTCCAGGGCGAGACCCCGAAGACGAAGGACGCCGTCGCCCTGCTCGCGCAGGTCGCCCCGGCGAAGCGCTTCCTCGTGGTCCTCGACCGCGGCCAGGAGCTCGACCTCCGTGCGGTCCGCAACATCGAGGCGGCCCACGTGCTGTCCTTCGACCAGCTCAACGCCTACGACGTGGTCGTCTCCGACGACATCGTCTTCAGCAAGGCCGCGCTCGAGGCGTTCATCGCCGCGAAGCAGGCGAAGAAGGAAGAGGTCTCCGCATGAGCGCCGCTCACAACAAGGACCCGCGCGACATCATCATCGCGCCCGTCGTCTCGGAGAAGAGCTACGGCCTGATCGACGAGGGCAAGTACACGTTCATCGTGGACCCCCGCTCGAACAAGACCGAGATCAAGCTCGCCATCGAAAAGATCTTCAACGTGCAGGTCGCGTCGATCAACACGCTGAACCGCCAGGGCAAGACCCGTCGCACCCGGTTCGGCATCGGCAAGCGCAAGGACACCAAGCGCGCGATCGTCACCCTCAAGTCCGGTTCCATCGACATCTTCACCGCTGTCGGCTAAGGGGCAGAGAGAAACATGGCTATTCGCAAGTACAAGCCCACGACCCCGGGCCGTCGCGGCTCGTCGGTCGCCGACTTCGCCGAGATCACGCGCTCGACGCCCGAGAAGTCGCTGCTCAAGCCGCTGTCGAAGACCGGTGGCCGCAACAACCAGGGCCGCATCACCACCCGCCACATCGGCGGTGGCCACAAGCGCCAGTACCGCGTCATCGACTTCCGTCGCAACGACAAGGACGGCGTGCCCGCCACGGTCGCGCACATCGAGTACGACCCGAACCGCACCGCGCGCATCGCGCTGCTGCACTTCGCGGACGGCACGAAGCGCTACATCCTCGCTCCGGCCAAGCTGCAGCAGGGCGACCCGATCGAGTCGGGCCCCGGCGCCGACATCAAGCCGGGCAACAACCTGCCGCTGAAGAACATCCCGACGGGTACCGTCATCCACGCCATCGAGCTCCGCCCCGGCGGCGGCGCCAAGATGGCCCGGTCGGCGGGCGCCTCGGTGCGTCTCGTCGCGAAGGACGGCCCCTACGCCCAGCTGCGTCTGCCCTCGGGCGAGATCCGCAACGTCGACGCGCGCTGCCGTGCGACGATCGGCGAGGTCGGCAACGCCGAGCAGTCGAACATCAACTGGGGCAAGGCCGGCCGCATGCGCTGGAAGGGCGTCCGCCCGACCGTCCGCGGTGTCGCGATGAACCCGATCGACCACCCGCACGGTGGTGGTGAGGGCAAGACCTCCGGTGGTCGCCACCCGGTCAGCCCCTGGGGCCAGGCCGAAGGCCGCACGCGTCGCCCCAACAAGGAAAGCGACAAGCTCATCGTCCGTCGTCGCACCGTCGGCAAGAAGCGCAAGTAGGAGTAAGAGAAGATGCCTCGCAGTCTCAAAAAGGGCCCCTTCGTCGACGAGCACCTGCTTCGCAAGGTCGTCGTCCAGAACGAGGCGGGCAGCAAGAACGTCATCAAGACGTGGTCGCGTCGCTCGATGATCATCCCGGCCATGCTCGGGCACACGATCGCCGTGCACGACGGCCGCAAGCACATCCCGGTGTTCGTCACCGAGACCATGGTGGGCCACAAGCTCGGCGAGTTCGCGCCCACCCGCACCTTCCGTGGACACGTGAAGGACGACAAGAAGGGCCGTCGCCGCTGACGCGGTGACGTGAAGGAGGAGAAGAAATGGTGGAGTCGATCGCCCGCGTGCGACACATCCGCGTCACCCCCCAGAAGGCTCGCCGCGTCGTCAACCTGATCCGCGGCAAGCAGGCACAGGAGGCCCTGGCCATCCTGAAGTTCGCACCCCAGGGTGCGAGCGAGCCCGTGTACAAGCTCGTCGCCTCGGCCATCGCGAACGCTCGCGTCAAGGCCGATGCCACGAACACCTACCTGGACGAGCAGGACCTCTACATCTCGCGCGCATTCGTCGATGAGGGCACCACCCTCAAGCGTTTCCAGCCGCGCGCGCAGGGTCGTGCCTTCCGCATCAACAAGCGCACGAGCCACATCACCGTGGTCCTCGCCACGCCCGAGGAGGGTACGAAGTAATGGGTCAGAAGGTCAACCCGTACGGCTTCCGTCTGGGCATCACCACCGACCACGTGTCGCGGTGGTTCTCCGACTCGACGAAGCCCGGCCAGCGTTACGCCGACTACCTCGCCGAGGATGTCAAGATCCGTCGTCTGCTGCAGACCTCGCTCGACCGCGCGGGAGTCTCGCGCATCGAGATCGAGCGCACCCGCGACCGCGTCCGCGTGGACATCCACACGGCGCGTCCGGGCATCGTGATCGGCCGCCGCGGCGCCGAGGCCGAGCGCATCCGCGCCGACCTCGAGAAGCTCACCGGCAAGCAGATCCAGCTCAACATCCTCGAGGTGAAGAACCCCGAGGCCGACGCCCAGCTCGTCGCCCAGGGCATCGCCGAGCAGCTCAGCGCCCGCGTGGCGTTCCGCCGCGCGATGCGCAAGGGCCTGCAGGGCGCGCAGCGCGCCGGCGCCAAGGGCATCCGGATCCAGGTCTCGGGCCGTCTCGGCGGCGCCGAGATGAGCCGGTCGGAGTTCTACCGCGAGGGTCGTGTGCCGCTGCACACGCTGCGCGCGAACATCGACTACGGCTTCTACGAGGCCAAGACCACCTTCGGCCGCATCGGCGTGAAGGTCTGGATCTACAAGGGCGACATCACCAACAAGGAGCTCGCACGCGAGCAGGCGGCTCAGAAGCCGTCGCGCGAGCGCAGCGACCGTCCCCGCCGGGACCGCGGCCCGAAGGCCGAGCCCGTGGCAGCAGGAGTTGAGGCATAACCATGTTGATTCCCCGTCGAGTCAAGTACCGCAAGCAGCACCACCCGGGCCGCTCGGGCCACGCCACCGGCGGCACCAAGGTGTCGTTCGGCGAGTTCGGCATCCAGGCCCTCACGCCCGCCTACGTGACCAACCGTCAGATCGAGTCCGCTCGTATCGCGATGACGCGTCACATCAAGCGTGGCGGCAAGGTGTGGATCAACATCTACCCGGACCGTCCGCTCACGAAGAAGCCGGCCGAGACCCGAATGGGTTCCGGTAAGGGTTCGCCCGAGTGGTGGGTCGCGAACGTCAAGCCGGGTCGGGTCCTCTTCGAGGTCTCCGGCGTCTCCGAGCAGCTCGCTCGCGAGGCCATGACCCGTGCCATCCACAAGCTGCCCCTCAAGGCACGCATCATCAAGCGCGAGGAGGGCGACGCATAATGTCCGTCGGAACCAAGGAGCTCGCCACCGTCGAGCTCGACACCTTTGAAGACGAGCGTCTCGTCGACGAGCTGAAGAAGGCCAAGGAAGAGCTGTTCAACCTGCGCTTCCAGGCGGCCACCGGTCAGCTCGAGAGCCACGGCCGCCTCCGCGCGGTCAAGAAGGACATCGCTCGCATCTACACCGTGATCCGCGAGCGCGAGCTCGGGATCCGGGCGACGCCCGCTCCCGTCGAGGTGGCTGCGCCCGCCGAGAAGAAGACGAAGAAGAAGGCCAAGGCCGAGGGCGACGCCCCCGCTGAGGCCGTCGAGACGAAGGAGGCCTGATCATGGCTGAGACCAAGAAGGCCGCCGAGGCCGAGGTCGCCGAGACGGCCGAGCAGCGTCCGTACCGCAAGGTGCGCCGCGGCTACGTCGTCAGCGACAAGATGGACAAGACCATCGTCGTCGAGGTCGAGGACCGCGTGAAGCACCCGCTCTACGGCAAGGTCATCCGCCGCACCTCGAAGGTGAAGGCCCACGACGAGCAGAACACCGCCGGCATCGGCGACCTGGTCGTCATCTCCGAGACGCGTCCGCTCAGCGCCACCAAGCGCTGGCGCCTCGTCGAGATCGCCGAGAAGGCCAAGTAAGCCTCGCGGCTTGCTTCGTAGAAGGAGACTGAAGTGATTCAGCAGGAATCCCGGCTCAAGGTCGCCGACAACACGGGTGCGAAGGAACTCCTCACCATCCGCGTGCTCGGTGGCTCCAGCCGCCGCTACGCCGGCCTCGGCGACGTGATCGTCGCCACCGTCAAGGACGCGATCCCCGGCGGCAACGTGAAGAAGGGCGACGTCGTCAAGGCGGTCGTCGTCCGCACCCGCAAGGAGACCCGTCGTCCGGACGGCTCCTACATCAAGTTCGACGAGAACGCCGCGGTGATCCTCAAGAACGACGGTGACCCCCGCGGCACCCGCATCTTCGGGCCGGTCGGCCGGGAGCTTCGCGACAAGAAGTTCATGAAGATCATCTCGCTGGCACCGGAGGTGCTCTAAACCATGGCGAACATCAAGAAGGGCGACCTCGTCGAGGTCATCTCGGGCAAGAGCCAGGCTCGCGGCGGAGACCGCGGCAAGCAGGGTCGTGTCATCGAGGTCATCACGGCCGAGGACCGCGTCGTCGTCGAGGGCGTCAACTACGTCACGAAGCACGTGCGCGTCGGCCAGACGCAGCGCGGCTCGAAGACCGGTGGCATCGAGACCCACGAGGCCCCGATCCACGTGTCGAACGTGGCGCTGATCGACCCCGAGACGAAGAAGCCGACCCGCGTCGGCTTCCGCCTCGAGACCGTCACCAAGGACGGCGTCACCAAGACGGTCCGCGTCCGCTACGCCAAGAAGTCAGGTAAGGACCTGTAATGACCGACACCGCAACTGCTGCGCCGGCTGGCAAGATCCAGCCGCGCCTCAAGCAGAAGTACAAGAACGAGATCGCCGCCTCGCTCACCGAGGCCAACGGCTACTCGAACCCGCACCAGGTCCCCGGCCTGGTGAAGATCGTGGTGAACATGGGTGTCGGCGAGGCCGCTCGCGATGGCAAGATCATCGACGGTGCGATCGCCGACCTCATCAAGATCACTGGTCAGAAGCCGCAGGTCACGAAGGCCCGCAAGTCGATCGCCCAGTTCAAGCTCCGCGAGGGTCAGCCCATCGGCGCCCACGTGACGCTGCGCGGCGACCGCATGTGGGAGTTCCTCGACCGCCTGCTCTCGCTCGCACTGCCGCGCATCCGCGACTTCCGCGGCCTGTCGCCCCAGCAGTTCGACGGCAACGGCAACTACACCTTCGGTCTCACGGAGCAGTCCGTGTTCCACGAGATCGACCAGGACAAGATCGACCGCGTCCGCGGCATGGACATCACCGTGGTGACCACCGCCAAGACGGATGACGAGGGTCGCGCGCTGCTCAAGGCGCTCGGCTTCCCGTTCAAGTCGGTCGACGCAGCGTCCTGACCCCACTCTGTAGTAAGCTCTACGAGTTTGTGCCCGGCCGGCCGGACCTGATCCGGCCGGCCCGGGCATACGACGACCGGCATCCGTCGGTCGCACCACCACAGGTCAGTCCCCGTGTAACGGGTCCTGAAACCTGGTGAACGTAAGGAATCACCGTCATGACGATGACCGACCCGGTCGCTGACATGCTGACCCGCCTTCGCAACGCGAACTCGGCGCACCACGACACCGTGGCCATGCCCAGCTCGAAGCTGAAGTCGCACATCGCCGAGATCCTCAAGACCGAGGGTTACATCGCCGACTTCGAGGTGACCGACGCACGCGTCGGCAAGACCCTCACGCTGAAGCTGAAGTTCGGCCCGAACCGCGAGCGCTCCATCGCCGGCATCAAGCGGGTGTCGAAGCCCGGCCTCCGCGTGTACGCGAAGTCGACCGAGCTGCCCAAGGTGCTCGGCGGCCTCGGCGTCGCGATCCTGTCCACTTCCAGCGGTCTGCTCACCGACCGCCAGGCCGAGAAGAAGGGCGTGGGTGGGGAAGTCCTCGCCTACGTGTGGTAATCCCATGTCACGAATCGGACGACTCCCCATCGACATCCCCGCCGGTGTCGACGTGAAGATCGACGGCTCGGCCGTCACCGTCAAGGGCCCGAAGGGCGAGCTCTCGCTCACCGTCGCGTCCCCCATCGAGGTCAAGCTCGAGGAGGGCCAGGTCGTGGTCACGCGTCCCGACGACGAGCGCGCCTCGCGTTCGCTGCACGGCCTGACCCGCACCCTCATCGCCAACGACATCCTCGGTGTCACCCAGGGCTACTCCAAGGGCCTCGAGATCGTCGGCACCGGTTACCGCGTCGCCCAGAAGGGCTCGGCCGTCGAGTTCGCGCTCGGCTTCTCGCACCCCGTCACCGTCGAGGCCCCCGCGGGCATCACGCTGACCGTCGAGGGCAACAACAAGATCACGGTCTCCGGCATCTCGAAGCAGGCCGTCGGCGAGACCGCCGCGAACATCCGCAAGATCAAGAAGCCCGAGCCGTACAAGGGCAAGGGCATCCGCTACGCCGGCGAGGTCGTGCGTCGCAAGGCCGGAAAGTCAGGTAAGTAATCATGGCTGTGAAGTCCAAGACGGCTGCGCGTTCGCGCCGCCACACCCGCCTTCGCAAGAAGATCGTCGGCACGGAGGTCCGCCCCCGTCTCGTCGTGAACCGTTCGGCCCGCCACGTCTTCGTGCAGGTCGTCGACGACAGCAAGGGCGTGACCGTCGCCAGCGCGTCGACCATGGAGGCCGACCTCCGTGCGTTCGACGGTGACAAGACCGCCAAGGCCCGCAAGGTCGGCGAGCTCGTCGCCGAGCGCGCCAAGAAGGCAGGCATCGAGGAGGTCGTGTTCGACCGCGGCGGCAACAAGTACGCCGGCCGCGTCGCAGCGATCGCCGAAGGTGCGCGAGAGGCAGGGCTGAACCTGTGAGCGACAACACTGTGAAGGAGACCGAGGTGACCACCGCAGAGGCACCCGTCGAGACGGCCGCATCGAGCGAGCCGCAGCGCAACGAGCGCGAGGGTCGCCGCGGCGGCGGTCGCGACCGCGGCCAGGGCCGCGACCGTGGCGGCCGCGACGCCGAGAAGAGCCAGTTCCTCGAGCGCGTCGTGACCATCAACCGCGTGTCGAAGGTCGTCAAGGGCGGTCGCCGCTTCAGCTTCACGGCGCTCGTCGTCGTGGGCGACGGCAACGGGCTCGTCGGCGTCGGCTACGGCAAGGCGCGCGAGGTCCCGACCGCGATCTCGAAGGGCGTCGAGGAGGCGAAGAAGAACTTCTTCCGCGTCCCGCGCGTCGGCGCGACCATCCCGCACCCGGTGCAGGGCGAGGCCGCTGCCGGTGTCGTGCTGCTGCGTCCGGCCTCGGCCGGTACCGGTGTCATCGCCGGTGGTCCGGTCCGTGCCGTCCTCGAGTGCGCCGGCATCCACGACGTCCTGAGCAAGTCGCTGGGCTCGTCGAACACCATCAACATCGTGCACGCCACGGTCGAGGCCCTCAAGCAGCTCGAGGAGCCGCGTGCGGTCGCCGCACGTCGTGGCCTCGACTACGACGAGGTCGCCCCGGCCCGTCTGCTGCGTGCCGAGGCCCAGGCGGCCGAGGCCGCCGCAGCAGCGAAGGCAGGTGCCTGATGGCCAAGCAGCTCAAGGTGACCCAGATCAAGTCCAAGGTGAGTGAGAAGCAGTACCAGCGTGACACGCTGCGCAGCCTCGGGCTCAAGCGAATCGGCCAGTCGGTCGTGCGTGAGGACACCCCGCAGAACCGCGGGTACGTCAACACCGTCGCTCACCTCGTGAAGGTTGAGGAGATTGACTAATGGCTGACGAGAAGATCGACGCCGCCGCGGAAGCCCCGAAGAAGGCTCCTGCGAAGAAGGCCGCGGCGAAGCCCGCCGCCGAGAAGGAAGCGGCCCCCAAGGCCGCTGCGAAGAAGGCTCCGGCGAAGGCCGCTGCCGCGAAGGCCGACGACGCCGCCGCCGAGAAGGCTCCGGCCAAGAAGGCTCCGGCGAAGAAGGCCCCCGCGAAGGCGGACAAGGCCGACGTCGCCGAGAAGCGCGAGCCGGTCCTGAAGGTGCACCACCTGCGCCCCGCGCCCGGTGCCAAGAAGGACAAGACCCGCGTCGGACGCGGTGAGGGCTCGAAGGGCAAGACCGCCGGTCGCGGCACCAAGGGCTCGAAGGCCCGCACCACGGTGCGCCCCGGCTTCGAGGGCGGCCAGCTTCCGTACCACATGCGTGCGCCGAAGCTCCGCGGCTTCAAGAACCCGTTCCGCGTCGAGTACCAGGTGGTCAACCTGGAGAAGCTCGCGGAGCTCTACCCCAAGGGCGGCGACGTCACCATCGCCGACCTGGTGGCCAAGGGTGCCGTCCGCAAGAACGAGCGCGTGAAGGTGCTCGGCAACGGCGACATCCAGGTCAAGCTCAACGTCACGGTCGACAAGGTCTCGGGTTCCGCCGAGCAGAAGATCGTGGCCGCGGGCGGCTCGGTCCAGTAAGACCGCAGCACCACTTCGAGTTCGAGCCTGTCGGGACCTCGCGTATGATTCACGGGGGTCTCGACAGGCTCGAGCCGCATATGGACTGACTCCACGACGGAGCTACAGGAGGACGAGTGTTCAACGCCATCGGGCGCATCTTCCGCACCCCCGACCTTCGGAGGAAGATCGGCTTCACCCTGGGCATCGTCGCCCTGTTCCGGTTGGGGTCGTTCATTCCGGCCCCGTTCGTGGACTTCTCGAACGTCCAAGCGTGCCTCGTGTCCGCGCAGGGCACGGCGTCGGGGCTCTACGAGCTCGTCAACGTCTTCTCGGGCGGCGCGCTCCTCCAGCTGTCGATCTTCGCGCTGGGCATCATGCCGTACATCACGGCGTCGATCATCGTGCAGCTCCTGCGCGTGGTCATCCCGCACTTCGAGACCCTCTACAAGGAGGGCCAGGCCGGGCAGGCGCGCCTCACGCAGTACACGCGCTACCTGACCATCGCGCTCGGCGTGCTCCAGTCGACGACGCTGATCACCGTGGCGCGCTCCGGTGCGCTGTTCAGCGGTGCATCGGCGCCCGAGTGCACGCAGCTGCTCACCAACGACGCCTGGTACGCGATCCTGCTGATGGTCATCACGATGACCGCCGGCACGGGCCTCATCATGTGGATGGGCGAGCTCATCACCGAGCGCGGCATCGGCAACGGCATGTCGCTGCTCATCTTCACCTCGATCGCCGCGACCTTCCCGGGCTCGCTCTGGGCGATCGGCATCACGCAGGGTTGGGACGTGTTCGCGATCGTCCTGGCGATCGGCATCCTCGTCGTCGTCGCGGTCGTGTTCGTCGAACAGTCGCAGCGCCGCATCCCGGTGCAGTATGCGAAACGCATGGTGGGCCGGCGCACGTACGGCGGCAACAACACCTACATCCCGATCAAGGTCAACATGGCCGGCGTCGTGCCGGTGATCTTCGCCTCGTCGCTGCTGTACCTGCCTGCGCTCATCGCGCAGTTCAACCAGCCTGCAGCCGGCGAGGAGCCGCAGGCCTGGGTCGTCTGGATCCAGAACTACCTGACGCAGGGCGACCACCCGCTCTACATGCTCCTGTACCTGGCGCTCATCGTCGGCTTCACGTACTTCTACGTGGCCATCACGTTCAACCCGGACGAGGTCGCCGAGAACATGAAGAAGTACGGCGGCTTCATCCCGGGCATCCGCGCCGGCCGCCCGACCGCGGAGTACCTCGACTACGTGCTCACCCGCATCACGTTCCCGGGCTCGCTGTACCTCGGCGCGGTGGCCCTGATCCCGCTGATCGCGTTCGCCCTCGTCGGTGCGAACCAGAACTTCCCGTTCGGCGGAGCCTCGATCCTCATCATCGTCGGCGTCGGCCTCGAGACGGTGAAGCAGATCGACGCCCAGCTCCAGCAGCGACACTACGAAGGACTTCTGCGATGACCGTTCCCGACACCGCTTCCACGACGCACGCCCGTCTCCTCATCGTCGGCCCGCAGGGCTCCGGCAAGGGCACGCAGGGCATCGTCGTCGCGGACGCGTTCGGGATCCCGCAGGTCGCGACCGGTGACATCTTCCGGGCGAACGTGTCGGGCGGAACGCCGCTCGGCAAGCGCGTGCAGGCCATCATCGAGGCGGGCGACCTGGTGCCGGACGAGCTGACCAGCGAACTCGTTCGCGACCGTCTCGGCCAGCCCGACGCCGCCGCAGGCTTTCTGCTGGACGGATACCCGCGCAACCGCGGCCAGGTCGCCGACCTCGACGCGTTCCTGGCGGGTCGCGGCGAGGCGCTCGACGCGGTGATCGAGCTCGCGGTGCCTCGCGCCGAGTCGATCGCACGGCTCACGCAGCGCGCGATCGAGCAGGGCCGGACGGACGACACCGAAGAGGTCATCTCGAACCGCCTCGCGATCTACGAGCGCGAGACCGCCCCGATCCTGGACGGCTACCGCGCGCGCGGACTGGTCGTCCGCATCGACGGTGTCGGCACCCTCGCCCAGGTCACGGAGCGCATCTTCGCGGCGCTCGCGGTGCGCGGGATGGTACCGGCGCACCCGGGTGCGGCCTGACGCCCGGCGTGTTCCGGAAGTCGATCTACAAGACGCCGGCCGAGCTGCGCGCGATGCGCGCGGCCGGCGCGGCGACTGCCGCCGCGCTCGCTGAGGCGCGTCGCCTGCTCGTCGTCGGCGCGACGCCGCTCGAACTCGACGCGGCCGCCGAGCGCGTGATCGCCGACCACGGCGGTCGCTCGAACTTCAAGCTGGTGCCGGGCTACCGGCACACGCTGTGCGTCTCGGTGGACGACGACGTCGTGCACGGCATCCCGGGCGAGCGGCCGTTCCGACCGGGTGACATCGTGTCGGTCGACGGCGGCGCGGAGGTCGACGGCTGGAACGGCGACTCGGCGTTCACGGTGGTCCTGCCGGATCCGACGCGTCCCGAGGTCGTCGCGGCGCGGCTGGAGCTCGCGAGGGTCACCGAGCATGCGCTCTGGACCGGCGTGGCGGCGCTCGCCTCCGCGAAGCAGCTCAACGACGTCGGCGCGGCGATCGAGGACGCGGTGCGCGCGGAGGGCGAGTTCGGCATCCTCACCGACTACGTCGGGCACGGCATCGGCCGCACGATGCACGAGGAGCCGCCGGTCTTCAACTACCGGGTCGACCGTCGCAGCCCGGCGGTGAAGCCGGGCCTCGTCGTCGCGATCGAGCCGATGATCGTCGCCGGCGCGATCGAGACCTTCGTGCGCGACGACGAGTGGACGGTCACGACGAGCGACGGGTCGGATGCCGCGCACGTCGAGCACTCGGTCGCCGTGCACGCCGACGGTGTCTGGGTGCTGACCGCCGAGGACGGGGGAGCGGCGGCGCTCGCCCCCTACGGCGTGGTCCCCGTTCCGATCCCGTAGCAGCCGAACCGCTCAGCCGACCTCCGCCGCGTGCATGAGGTGCGCCAGTTCGGCGACGAGGCCGGCGTGGTCTTCGGCGCCGTGGACGAGCCGCAGGACGTTGTCGCGATCGGCGAACGTCAGCACGAACTGGTCGAACAGTTCCTGGAATTCGGCGCGCCCGCTGTCGGCGAACGCGATCAGCGCCACGAGGTGCACGGGCGTCCCCGCCCAGTCGACGGCGACGTCGTCGACGCCGATCGCGATCGCGGTGCGCGCAGCCGACATCCGCATCGCGTGCGGCACCGCGAGGTGCTCCGCGAACGCGGTCGACGACATCCGCTCCCGCTCGACCGCGCCGTCGACGTAGGCCTGGTCGATGGCGTCGACGGCGATGAGCCGGGCGCCGAGCATTCGGATGATCGCCTCGCGGTCGCGTCCTCGGAGGCCGCGGACGAACGACCCCGGCTCGATCAGTTCGGCCAGCCGGGCAGCGAGCCTCGCCGTCGCGCGACTCGCACGAAGGCGGTTGACCTCGAGCCGCACCCGTTCCAGGTCGGCCGACGTCGGCAGCGGCGAGACCAGGACCAGCCGGGCCGTCGCGACCGAAGGCGGCACGACCGCGACGACGAGGTCGGCGGTCGCTGCCGCGTCGTCGTCCGTCGAGACGACGCCCGCGGTGTCGCCGAGTTCCCGTTGCACCCGTTCGCGCAGTCGATCGCGCAGGTCGTGGTACTCGGGTGCGACGACGGCGATGCGGATGCGGTCGTCGGCGGCGAGCCGACGCTCGACGTGAGCGCCGAGGTGCATCGCGAGGTAGGCGATCTCGTCGTCGTTCACGCGGATGCCCTCGGCGCGGTACAGCTCACTGGCGACATACACACCGAGCTCGTAGACGAGCGGGTACGCGGCCTTGATCTGCGCCGTGAGCGGATTGCGTGAGAACGCCCGGTCGGCCGACCGTGCGGCCAGGTTGTCGACGTGGAGCGCGAGCCGTTCGACCAGCTCGTCGTCGAGGTCGACGAGGTACTCGGATGCCGCCCGCCGGACGATCCGGCGCACGAGCGCGGTTCGCGGCGACGCGGCGGGACCGTCGGCGGTGGACTGCACCGTGGCGGCTCTGGTCCGGAGCAGGCGAGCGAGGTGGGTCCGGTCGGGCGGCGGCAGGCGCACGTCGAGATGGCGTTCGACGAGGGCGGCGAGCAGCGACTCGAGGGCGTCGGGTGCCTCGAGGGCGTCGGGTGCCTCGAGGGCGTCGGGCGACTCGGGAGCGTCGGGTGGCTCGGTGGCGTCGAGCGCGCCGACGCGGTCGACCCGGTCCGCGGCGATCGCGATGTGCAGCAGGACGTCGTCGAGTGCGTAGCCGTTCGGCGCGTACCCGGCGCTCGCGAGCCCGTCGACGAGCGCGGTGCGGAAGCCGGGCAGTTCGGGAAACCGTCGTCGGAGCGCGTCGACGGCCACCCGTCCGCGGAGCGTCTCCTCGCGCAGCAGGTCCCCGAGGAGGCGTCGCTTGGCCGGCTCGGGGCCGCGGAGCGCGACCCGTGCCCCGCTGCGCTCCAGCCGCAGCGGGCCGTCCGCGAGTCGAACCCGCACGCGCGAGAGGTCGGCCTCGACCGTGGAACCGCTGACGTGGAGATCGTCGGCGAGGTCGTGCACGTCGGCGTCATCGGCGTCGACGAGCGTCCGGATGATCCTGGCCGTGCGCCCGTCCGGACGGTCGAAGCCCGACTCGCCGTCGTCCGTGCGGTCGCGGCGGGCGAGGGCCGCGAGGTCCACTCGATAGCCGTCGGGGCCGGATGCCACGAGCGGGCCGTCGGCGTTGGCGCGGGCCACCCAGGTGCGGACGGTGCGCGTCGACACGCCGAGGCGGTCCGCGAGTTCCGACGCCGTCGTCCAGTCGTCGGCGCGCGCGAGCTCATCGAGGAGTCGCTGCCATCGCTCGGCCACGACAGCAGTCAACCATCCGGGCGTCGCCGTGTCGCCGCATCCGACGCCGATTTCCTCCCGGGCGGAAGCGAATCTGGTGGCCGCCGCCGCGTCGCACGAGGATCATCGGATGCGTCGCGGCGCACGCCGTGGGCGATCGACGAGGACCGACCGGCGAAGGGGGCGGCATGCGCATCATCGTGGTCTGCGGCGCCGGCGCGTCGAGCACGTTCGTCGCCCATCGCCTGCGTATGCGCGCACGCGAACGCGGACTGCAGGTCGACGCGCGGGCCGCCACGGAGTCGACGCTCGCCGACGCGCTCGCCGACGCCGACGTGCTCCTCGTGGGGGCGCATCTCGCGGGCAGCGCCGAACGCATCCGCACGCTCGCGGCCGAGGCATCCGTGCCGTTCGCGATGCTGCCCGAGTCCGCTGCGGCGGACGACGGCGGCGCAGCCCTCGACCTCGCCATCTCGTCAGCTGGGGTGGGGTCGTGACCGGGCCGGAGCCGTGCGTGCCCCGACAGGGGTGCGCGGGCTATGGTGGTGAATCGGGGGACGGACTCCAGCGACGAGAACCGGGGACATCGTGGAACGCACAGTTCGGATCGGATCGACGCACGGGCTGCACGCCCGGCCGGCCAAGCTCTTCACCCAGGCCGTCGCCGCTTCGGGGTCGAGTGTCACCATCGCCAAGGGCGACGGGGCACCTGTCAACGCCGCCAGCATCCTCGCGGTCATCGCGCAGGGCATCGACCACGGCGACGAGGTCACCCTCGTCGTCGACGGGGGCGACGAGGCGCGCGTCCTCGACGATCTGGTCGACCTCCTGCTCACCGACCACGACGGCTAGCGGCGTCCGACCGTCTCCCGATCGGACGAGCGGGAGGACAGCGTGAACGAGATCCAGGGCACCGGCATCGGGCAGGGCGTCGCGATCGGGCCGGTGGTGCGGATGGCCGAACGGCTGCCCGAACCGGTCGACCGGCCGAGCCACCTCGACCCGGCACGCGAGGAGGAGCGGGCGCGCGCATCGCTCGCCTTCGTCGCCGACGACCTGCAGCGCCGTGGGGCGCGGGCGGGCGGCGCGGCGAAGGACGTGCTCGAGGCGCAGGCCATGATGGCCGAGGACGTCACGCTCGCCGACGACGTCGCCGCGCGGCTCGGTGAGGGCAAGACCGCCGAACGAGCCGTGTTCGAGGCGTTCGCGGCGTTCCGCGAACTGCTGGCCGGCATGGGCGGATACCTCGGCGAGCGCGCCGCCGACCTCGACGACGTGTCGCAGCGCACGATCGCGCATCTGCTCAAGCTGCCGGCGCCCGGGGTGCCGGATCCCGGGTATCCGTTCGTGCTCGTCGCGCGCGACCTGGCGCCGGCCGACACCGCGACCCTGGATCTCGACCGCGTGCTCGGTCTCGTGACGATCGACGGCGGCCCGACCTCGCACACCGCGATCCTCGCGCGCGAGAAGTCGATCGTCGCGGTCGTCGGCGCCGCGGGCGCCGGCTCGTTGGCCGACGGCGACTCCGTGATCGTCGACGCCGAACGCGACCTCGTCGTCGCCGACCCCACCACCGTGCAGGTGGGCGAGGCGCGCGAGCGCATCGCCGCGCGGGAGCGCGCCGCGTCGGCGCCCGTGACGCCGGGCCGGCTCGCCGACGGAACCGCGGTGCCGTTGCTGGCCAACCTCGGGTCGGCGGATGCCGCGACCGAGGCCATCGCGCTCGGCGCGGAGGGCGTCGGGCTGTTCCGCACCGAGTTCCTCTTCCTCGACGCCGACCGCGCGCCGAGCGTGACCGAGCAACAGGCGCAGTACGAGAAGCTCCTCGGCGCGTTCGAGGGGCGCAAGGTCGTCGTGCGCGTGCTCGATGCCGGCGCCGACAAGCCGCTGTCGTTCCTCAACGACGCCGACGAGGAGAATCCCGCGCTCGGGCTCCGCGGCATCCGCGCGCTGCGGCACTCTGAGGTCATCCTGCGCGAGCAGCTGACCGCGCTCGCCGCGGCCGACGCGGCGACGTCGGCGGACCTGCAGGTGATGGCACCGATGATCGCGACGGTCGAGGAGACGCGGTACTTCACCGAACTCGCCCGCGAGCTCGGCATCGCGACCGTGGGCGTCATGGTCGAGGTGCCCTCGGCGGCGCTGCTCGCGGAGCGCGTCCTCGGGGTCGCCGACTTCGCCTCGATCGGCACCAACGACCTGACCCAGTACACGATGGCCGCCGACCGCCTGCTCGGCACGGTCACCGCACTGCAGGACCCGTGGCATCCGGCCGTCCTGAAACTCATCGCCGAGGTCGGACGCGCAGGCGCCGCGACCGGCAAACCCGTCGGCATCTGCGGCGAGGCCGCTGCCGACCCCCTGCTCGCCGTCGTCCTCGTGGGCCTCGGCGCAACCAGCCTGTCGATGTCGCCATCGGCACTCGCAGACGTCCGCGCCTCCCTCGCGCGGTACGACCTGGACGACGCACGAGCGATCGCCAGGGCCGCGTCGGCCGCTGAGGGAGCGGCCGCCGCCAAGCTGGCGGCCCGCGAGGCCGCCGAATCCGCAGCCGCGGCACGCGAGGTCGTGCCGTGACCCGTCCCGAGAGAGGTCTCCTGTCATGACAACGACGTCCGACACGGCAAAGCGGCCCGGGGGAGCCCGCGTCGCCGTCCAGCGCTTCGGCACCTTCCTCAGCGGCATGATCATGCCGAACATCGCCGCGTTCATCGCGTGGGGATTCATCACCGCGCTGTTCATCGAGGCGGGGCCGTTCCCCGTCCCCGCACTCGGCGGCTTCCCGGATGCCGCGGGCAACGAATACCCCGGCCTCGTCGGGCCGATGATCACCTACCTGCTGCCCCTGCTCATCGCGAACCAGGGCGGCCGCATGGTCTACGACACGCGAGGCGGCGTCGTGGGCACGATCGCGACCATGGGCGTCATCGTCGGCGCGGGCATCCCGATGTTCATCGGCGCGATGATCATGGGCCCGCTCGCCGCGTGGCTCATGAAGCAGGCCGACAAGCTGTGGGAGGGCAAGGTCAAGGCCGGCTTCGAGATGCTGGTGAACAACTTCTCCGCCGGCATCCTCGGCCTCCTGCTCGCGCTCGCGGGGTTCTACGCGTTCGCGCCGGCGGTCGAGGGGCTCAGCAACGGGCTCGAGGCGGCCGTCAACTGGCTCGTGCTCGCCGGCCTGCTGCCGCTCGTCTCGATCCTGGTGGAGCCGGGGAAGATCCTGTTCCTGAACAACGCGATCAACCACGGCGTGTTCACGCCGCTCGGGATCCAGCAGTCGGAGGAGACGGGCAAGTCGATCCTCTTCCTCATCGAGGCGAACCCCGGTCCGGGCCTGGGCATCCTGCTCGCGTTCGCGATCTTCGGCATCGGGGCGGCACGCGCGAGCGCACCCGGCGCGATCATCATCCAGTTCTTCGGCGGCATCCACGAGATCTACTTCCCGTACGTGCTCATGAAGCCGATCCTGGTGCTCGCGGCGATCGCCGGCGGCATGGCGGGAGTCGCGACGAACGTGCTCTTCCAGTCGGGGCTCCGCGCGCCGGCCGCCCCCGGGTCGATCATCGCGGTGCTCCTCCAGACCGCGAGCGACAGCTACGTGGGGGTCATCCTCTCGGTCGTCATCGCGGCCACGGTGTCGTTCGTGATCTCCGCGATCATCCTGCGCGCCAGCCGCAAGCGCGACCTTGCCGCCGGCGCGGGCGACCTGTCGGCGGCGATCGCGAAGACCGAGGCCAACAAGGGCAAGGAGTCGGGCGTGCTGCACAACCTGCAGGCCGACGGTGCCGCCGCGGGCGCGGCGCTCGTCGACGAGGGCGAGCAGGCGGCGTTCGAGCACAAGCCGATCCACTCGATCGTGTTCGCCTGCGATGCGGGCATGGGTTCCAGCGCCATGGGCGCGACGGTCCTGCGGAACAAGATCAAGAAGGCGGGCATCGACTCGGTGACGGTCACCAACGCCGCGATCGCGAACCTGACCGACGACATCGACCTGGTCGTCACGCACCGCGACCTCACCGACCGGGCGAAGCAGCAGTCGCCGACCGCGCTGCACATCTCGGTCGAGAACTTCATGAACTCGCCGAAGTACGACGAGATCGTGCACCTGCTCGAATCGGAGGGAGTCCGCTGATGACCGAACAGATCCTCGCGCCCGGGGACGTCCGCACCAGGCCGGCGGCGGCGTCGCGCGACGACGCGATCCGCGAGGCGGGGGAGATCCTCGTCGCCGCGGGGGCGGTCTCGCCCGCATACGTCGACGCGATGCTCGAGCGCGAAGCATCCGTCTCGACGTACATGGGCAACGGGCTGGCGATCCCGCACGGTACGAACGAGGCGAAGGACGCGATCTCGCGTTCGGCGCTGTCGTTCATCCGGTACGACGAACCCGTGGACTGGGGCGGCGAACCGGCGCGCTTCGTGGTCGGCATCGCCGGCATCGGCGACGAGCACCTCGAGATCCTCTCGAAGATCGCGATCGTGTTCTCCGACGAGGACGAGGTGCAGCGCCTGCTCGACGCTCCGTCTGCGGACGCCCTCGTCGAGATGCTCTCGGAGGTCAACGGCTGATGCTCGCCGTGCACTTCGGCGCGGGGAACATCGGACGCGGGTTCGTCGGGCTGCTGCTGCACGAGGCGGGATACGAGGTCGTGTTCGCCGACGTCGACCATGCGCTGATCGCCCGGCTCGCCGAGGCCGACGACTACACCGTGCACGAGGTCGGCGCGGGCGCGCGGGATCACCGCGTCACCCGGTTCCGCGCGATCGACAGCGCGACGGATGCCGCGGCGCTCGTCGAGGAGCTCGCCGCAGCGGATCTCGTGACCACGGCCGTCGGGCCGCGCGTGCTGCGCCACATCGCACCGCACGTGCTCGAGGCGCTCCGGCGTCGACCCGACGGCCTCGCGCCGCTCGGCGTGATGGCGTGCGAGAACGCGATCAACGCGACCGACCTGCTGCGCGACGAGATCGTGGCGCTGGTCACGCCGGAGGAATGGCACGACCTCGCACCGAGGGCCGTGTTCGCGAACACGGCGGTGGACCGCATCGTGCCGGGGCAGCCCGAGGGGGCGGGCCTCGACGTGACGGTGGAGACGTTCTTCGAGTGGGCGATCGAGCGGCCGCCCTTCGGCGAGCACGCCCCCGCGATCCCCGGTGCGCACTTCGTCGACGAGCTGGCGCCGTACATCGAGCGCAAGCTGTTCACGGTCAACACCGGGCATGCGTCGATCGCGTACCTCGGATTCCTCGCCGGGCACGAGCGCATCAGCGACGCGCTCGCCGACCCGACGGTCTCCGGGGTCGTGCAACGGGTGCTCGAGGAGACGTCGGCGCTGATCGTCGCCGAGCGAGGGTTCTCGCCCGAGGAGCAGGCGGCCTACCGGGCGCGGATCCTCGAACGCTTCGCCAACCCGGAACTGCCCGACACCGTGGGCCGGGTCGGCCGGCAGC